>NZ_CP138214.1:4652343-4962500 GCF_034043515.1 Pseudomonas sp. MUP55
TAGTAACGGTCGAAGCCGGCCACCATCAGCAGCTGCTTGAACAATTGCGGCGATTGCGGCAACGCGAAGAACGAACCGGCGTGGGTGCGGCTCGGCACCAGGTAGTCACGCGCGCCTTCAGGCGTTGCACGGGTGAGAATCGGCGTTTCGACGTCGAGGAAACCGTTCTCGTCGAGGAAACGGCGGATGCTGGTGGTCATGCGCGAACGCAGACGCAGCTTCTCGGCCATTTCCGGGCGACGCAGGTCCAGGAAGCGATAACGCAGGCGGGTTTCCTCGCCAACGTCGGAATATTCGTTCAGTGGGAACGGCGGGGTTTCCGACTCGTTCAGCACTTCCAGCTCATAGCCCAGCACTTCGATGCCGCCGGACGCCATGTTCTTGTTCACGGCACCGGCCGGACGCAGGCGCACCTTGCCGGTGATTTTCACGACGTATTCGCTGCGCACGCGGTCGGCGGCGGCGAAGCTTTCGGCGCGGTCCGGATCGAACACCACCTGGGCCAGACCATCACGATCACGGATATCGAGGAAGATCACCCCGCCGTGGTCGCGGCGACGGTGAACCCATCCGCAAAGGGTGATTTCCTGACCTTCCAGGGTCTCGTTCAGTTGGCCGCAATAGTGGCTGCGCATCATGGTAGTGGTTTCACTTCTCGTAATTCGAAATTCGGTGGCAGGCCTGCCTCGTCACCGTACATTAAAGCAGGGGACGGATAATGCAGGAGCCTGCGCGTAGAGTTCAACTCAGTCTGCTTTGTCGCCGCCCGCCAGGTTCTTCTTGGCGCCGGTCTTGAAATCGGTCTCGTACCAGCCGCTGCCGCTCAGGCGAAAGCCCGGCATGGACAACATCTTCTTCAACTCAGGCGCCTGGCAGGCTGGGCAATCGACCAACGGCGCGGCGCTGATCTTCTGAATGGCTTCCAACTGATGACCACAGGAAGCACATTGATAGTCGTACATGGGCATGGAGATGTCTCGGCGATCAGATCGTTACTGCGCCACGCCCTGCCGTTGTGCATAAAGCCCCGGCATGCGCAGCAAAGCGCGGGATTATATCTGGTAAATCGAGGCAGCGCAGCCGGCTTTCTGCCCGGAACCCAGCCCGCCGGCAGGAAGGGCTGGGCCCTGGAACATCGAATCACATCGGCCCGTTGGCGCCAGGACGGTCTTTCAACACATGAACGACGCACACCACCCGCACCAGACCGCTGAAGTTCTTCACACCGCCATAACGCAAATGCACTTCCCGATCGACATAGGACAACAGCGCACTGACCGAGCAGGTGTTGAGGGTGGCTATCTCCGTAAGGATATTCCAATAGACCTGCTCAAGCCTCAGGCAGGTGGAAAACCCGTTGAGCCGCACCGACCGCGACAAGGGTCTGGCGAGCCCCATGTCGAACCCCTTAGCGAAAGGGTCGACCTTTATCTTGTGAAAACCGCAGGTTTCCACGCTCTTACCCAATCCACACGACATACACCTGACACTCCCTTGCCAAACCGCTGTCCACGGGTTTCTCCCATTGGACGATCAGCCTATAAAACAGCAGGAAGCGAGAAGCAGCCAGAAGACGCGGGAACCGGTTGTCGTAGGACAACGCCAGCAAGTAAGGGGAAATCCGTGAGCGGCGCCAGGGAGGCGCCGCCAGGGGTTGGACCGTTACTGGTTCTCGAGCAGCGAGCGCAGCATCCACGCGGTTTTCTCGTGCACCTGCATGCGCTGGGTCAGCAGGTCGGCCGTTGGCTCATCGCTGACCTTGTCGAGCAAGGGGAAAATGCCGCGCGCCGTGCGAGTGACAGCCTCCTGGCCAGCCACCAATTGCTTGATCATCTCTTCGGCGCTCGGCACACCCTCTTCTTCCTTGATCGAAGACAGACGGGCGTAGATCGAGTAGGCACCCGGCGCCGGGAAGCCCAGGGCACGGATACGCTCGGCAATGGAGTCCACGGCCAGCGCCAGTTCGTTGTACTGCTCTTCGAACATCAAGTGCAGCGTGCGGAACATGGGGCCCGTGACGTTCCAATGGAAATTGTGGGTCTTGAGGTACAGCACGTAGGTATCGGACAGCAGCCGTGAAAGTCCGTCGACGATGGATTTACGATCTTCTTCACTGATACCAATATCGATTGCCATGTTTTTCCCCTTCAATTGATGAGCATTCATTGATCAGGTGCAGGGTCACTCTAGCAAGAGTGGTGGCCGCGTGCAGCCCGGCACACCCAGGCGATGTGCGACAAATCGCCCCGCACCGCTGGCGAGGCCGCGACCGGAGAGTCTTTTGCCTTGTAGGAAAAACCTTCAAAAGACCGCTCAAGTTACCTGCACCTGTCTAGGACAAGCCTTCGACGCAAAAATGCCACCGCGATTGCAACACCCCGAAATGCTTGATTTGAGTAGGCACAGCCTTTGCTGTTAAATAGGCGGCGTGTGGCTGCCGTTCATCTCTGCGGCACGCCACATAGGCTGATATCCGCGCACGTGCTCAACGCCTCCCATTGTTCAGAAGCGAACCGTGCCAGTCAGCTCTTCCTTGTGATCCGTCTTAACGTGAGTTAATCAAAATGTTGAAAATCGTCCACCTGCTAACGGGCGTTGCAGCTTTGCTGCTGTCCTTTATCCCGAGCCTGCAGCCTGAAAGCCTGCCCTACCTGCAACAACACGACGCTCTATACCTGGCCTTGTTCGGCCTTCTCAACCTGACACTGGCACCGGTAATTCCTTACTGGAACAAAGGCACGCGTCATCAACTGCAAAACCTGGTCAGCGCGCTGCTGGTACTGACCGTTGTCGTTCAAACCCTTACCCTGCTGGCACCCATGCCTGAAGTGGGCGGCCACCCGGCCATCCTGCTCAGCCTGGTGATTGCTGTGGTCGCCATCGTTCTTCACCTGGCCATCAGCTTCTACCGTTCGTCCCCAGCGGCCGCGTCGCAAAACTACGACATGACCAACCGGGATACCGGGACCGTCAAGTGGTTCAACACGTCCAAGGGCTTCGGCTTTATTTCCCGCGACTCGGGCGACGATATTTTCGTCCACTTCCGAGCCATTCGTGGTGAAGGCCACCGCGTGCTGGTCGAAGGCCAGCGTGTGGAGTTCTCGGTGATGAACCGCGACAAAGGTCTGCAAGCTGAAGATGTGATCGCAGCCCTGCCGCGTCGCTGATTGCACCTGCTGTAAAAAAAACCGCGATCCGGCGTTGGCCGGATCGCGGTTTTTTATTGCGCGCTCAATCAATAGTGAGGCGGCGGCGCTTCTTCTTCCGAAGTTTCGAACTGGCCGCCCATCTCTTCCTGGCGCTTGAGCAAGGCGATCATCTGCAATTGCAGACGCTCCACCGCTTGCTGCTGGGCGATCAGAATGTCATTGAGGGTTTCGATGGTGTCGTCCTGGAAGGCCAGGCGGCTTTCCAGATCGGTGACGCGATCTTGCAGGTCCATGATTCAGTCCTGGGTAAAAATGAAGTCGGCAGGCAGTAACTCACGCAAGCGGCTGCGGATCGCCGCCACCTGCTCCGTGCTGTAAGGACGCGCCGGATGCTTGCCCCATACCGGCGCCGGCCAGGCGGCGTCATCACGCTTGCGCACGATGACATGCACATGCAACTGACTGACGACATTGCCCAGCGCGCCGATGTTCATCTTGTCGGCCGCCAGCCCTTCGTTCAGCAACTGGGCGAGGGAGGTGGTTTCCTGCCACAACGTATGTTGCGCAGCGACATCGAGTTGAAATACTTCGCTGATACCGTTGATACGCGGTACCAGGATGAACCACGGGTAATTCGAGTCGTTGGACAGCAGCAGGCGACAGAGCGGGAAGTCCCCAATGGCCAATGTGTCTTGTTGCAGGCGTTGATCTAAAGCGAACACGTGGGCACTCCGTTGGGTGGGTCGATTTCAGGTGCCCAGCATAACGCCGAATCCCCAAGGCTTCACGGTGAATGCGGGGTTGGCTTGAGACGAACGTGTTGCACAGACGCACCCTTTCGAGGCAGCTGCACGGTTGAACCACGCTAACTCGGGGGTCTGAGGAATGCACCAAAATGACCCACCCGTGCTTCAAAGGAAGCCGCCGACTACTCACCGGGAGGGTCAATCGGTAACGTTTTGCTCAGGCGCTGGTTTTACAGGCCACCGAACAGAGGTAACACCCGCGCGTCACGCCGTAACCAAACGGCCTGATAAGCCCGTGCTTATGCGGTTTTTACACTGCCGTAACGTTTTTCACGAAAAAATGACATTCGGTTGGCCCTTTGTGCACGCTTGTTGCATTCACCTCGCTATCGTCGGCAACAGCACCTGGTGGACGCAGGGGTTTTGCGATAAGAAACAGTAGCGTTTCAATGTGTACCAGGGATGACTTCAAACTTTAGAGCAAGTCTGAAAAGAACATTGAAGTTGTCAGCCCGGTTACCGTCGGGCTGTGATTTGCGACACGGAGCTCGCAATTTACGACAGCCTCGTAAAGAAGCTGAAAGGATAGTTGGGTAAGTATCGTCAACAGCGCCGGTGTGAGATAACTTTGCGCCGACACAATAAAGAAAGAGCCGCCCAGATAAAAATACAGGTGGGACGGCAGTACTCTTCCTAAAACCAAAGGAGCAAATCACGATGCGCGTGATGAAGTGGAGCATGATCGCCCTGGCTGTTTCAGCAGGCACCTCGCAGTTCGCAATGGCGTCCGCCCAGGACGATTCCAAGGGTTTTGTCGAAGACAGCACGTTCAGCATCAATACTCGCGCTTTGTACTTCAGCCGCGATTTCCGTAACAACCCGTCGGGCCCGGGCACCAAGAGCCGTGCGGAAGAAACCGGCCTGGGCTTCAACGCCTTGTACGAATCGGGCTTCACCCAAGGCACCATTGGTGTCGGTGTTGACGTGATCGGCCTGATGGGCCTCAAGCTCGACAGCGGCAAGGGCCGTGCCGGCACCGGTCTGTTCCCTACCGGTTCCGACGGTCGCTCGCAAGACGACTACTCCAAAGGCGGCGGCGCGGTTAAGTTCCGCATCTCCAACACCGTGCTGAAAATCGGTGACCAGTACACCACAGCGCCTGTGTTCGCCTCTGATGACAGCCGTCTGCTACCGGAGCTGCCACAAGGTATCTCGATCACCAGCAACGAGATCAAGGGCCTGAAGCTCGAAGGCGGTCACTTCACTTCCAGCGTCGCGCAGAACCAGACCTACCACGACAGCCTGGGCCTGACGAAGACTGACTTTGTCGGTGGCGTCTATGCCTTCACCCCTGAGTTCACCGGTAGCCTGTACTACGCGAAGACCGAAGATTACTTCCGCAAGTACTACAGCAACCTGAACTGGACCCACGCCCTGAGCGATGACCAGTCGTTCGCGCTGGACTTCAACATCTATGACACCAAGAGCGACGGTGCCGGCCTGCAGCGCGCAGAGAAAGATGGCGTGACCAAGCTCGACAACCGCGCATTCAGCTTGCAGGGCGCGTACACCATCGGTGCTCACACCTTCACCCTGGCCGCACAGAAGGTCACCGGTGACGGCGACTACGGCTACGGCGTAGACGGCGGCGGCACAGTATTCCTGGCCAACTCCATCGCCCGTTCCGACTTCAACGCCGAAGGCGAGAAGTCCTACCAGGCGCGTTACGACATCAACATGGCGACCTTCGGCATTCCTGGCCTGAGCTTCATGACTCGTTACGTAACCGGTAGCGGCGCCAACACGGCCACCACCAGCAACGGCAAAGAGTGGGAACGCGACATCGAAGCCAAGTACGTCGTACAGAGCGGCCCGGCTAAAAACCTCAGCCTGCGTCTGCGTCAAGCGACCTATCGTTCCGGCGATGGCGTTTACTACGGTTCGCCTTCGATCGACGAATTGCGTCTGATCGCGAACTACCCGCTGAACATCCTGTAACGACGCAAGTCATTACAACGATGACCTAAGGTTTCGACCTTAAATAAAAAGCCGCTCCCCTGTTTACAAGGGAGCGGCTTTTTTATTGCAGTTATATTTCAAACAGCGAAATAACTAGCAAGCTAAGTAACTATATCCAACTCTTGCATTTAACCTGACCTTTCGGCCAACTTAAACGCAACACTGTTTCATGATTTGGCCGGGGCTTCCTGCATCACGCGAATAACGCGCTGCGGGAACGGAATATCAATTCCTGCCGCTTTCAAACGGTCGCGCGCCAGTTCATTGAGCATAAACACAACATCCCAGTAATCCGGGGTATTGGTCCAGCAGCGCAGGGAAACGGTGATGGAGCTATCGCCCAGGGTCGATACGACGGCAGCAGGCGCCGGGTCGGCCAGCACGCGTGGGTCTTTGGCCAGCTCCAGCAACACTTCGCGGGCTTTCTGCAGGTCAGCCTCGTAGTCCACGCCCACGTCAAACACGACCTTGCGGGTCGGCTGGCGGTTGGTGTTGGTGATGATGCCGTTGGACAGGATGCCGTTCGGCACGATCACGGTCTTGTTGTCGCCAGTACGCAGCACCGTGTGGAAGATCTGAATGCTGTCGACGGTACCCGAGGTGCCCTGGGCTTCGATCCAGTCACCGATACGGAACGGACGGAACAACAGAATCAGCACGCCGCCGGCGAAGTTGGCCAGGCTGCCTTGCAAGGCCAGGCCGATCGCCAGGGTCGCAGCACCGATGGCGGCGACGAACGAGGTGGTGGCCACGCCGATCATCGAGGCCACGCTGACGATCAGCATGACTTTCAGCGCAATGTTCGCAAGGCTGGTGATGAAGTGCTGCAGCGCCAGGTCGGCATTACGCACGGCCAGCAAGCGCCCCACCCGGTGAGTAAAGACGTTGATCAGCCACCAACCGATGGCCAGGGTGATAACGGCCAGCAGTACCCGGCTGCCGTATTCCATGATCATCGGGATCCAGGACTGCGAGGTCTTGATCAAGTGATCCACTTCAGCGTTCAAATCCATCTATCTTCTCCTGTTTGCGGATATGCGGCTTCATTGACTGCCTGAAAACGCAAATGAGCCCCGTAGGGCTCAATTGTAGGCATTGTTGCTGCGGCGTGGGACGGCAAAAACCGCCACAGGTTCCGCAAGGTGCCATCAGTCGCGGAAGTTATTGAACTGCAGCGGCATGTCGAACGTCTTGGCGCGCAGGGCCGCGATGGCCTCTTGCAGGTCATCACGCTTTTTGCCGGTGACACGCACCTGTTCACCCTGGATGGCCGCCTGGACTTTCAGCTTGGCATCCTTGATGTGCGCGACGATCTTCTTCGCCAGTTCCTTGTCGATGCCTTCCTTGAGCACGGCTTCCTGCTTCATCAGCTTGCCGGAAGCGTAGGCGTCCTTGACTTCAAGGCACTGCACGTCGATCTTGCGCTTGACCAGAGCCAGCTTGAGGATTTCGATCATCGCTTCCAGCTGGAAATCGGCTTCAGCGGTCAGGTTGACGGTCAGTTCCTTTTCCTTGAATTCGAAGCTGCCCTTGCCTTTCAAGTCATAGCGACGGTCCAGTTCCTTGACGGCGTTCTCGACGGCGTTAGTGACTTCGTGTTTGTCCAGTTCGGATACCACGTCGAACGAAGGCATGTCATTTCTCCAATATAAGGGGCGGGCTCAGTAGAGATGGAGCGCGCCCGAGCTAAAATGCCGGGGCATTATAGCGGTTCTTTCGCCGCGTTCACCGCTGGCAACCCCAAGGAGCACACACTGATGTCGACCACCTGGCATATTCTCGGCGCCGGAAGCCTGGGCACCCTCTGGGCCACGCGACTGGCGCGCGCGGGCGTGCCGGTGCGGCTGATCCTGCGCGATCAGGCGCGGCTGGCCAGTTATGCGGCGGGCCAGGGCCTGACCCTGGTTGAACACGGCATTGCCCGCACCTACCCCGTCGCGGGCGAAACACCCGACAGCCCGGAGCCGATCCATCGCCTGCTGGTCGCGTGCAAGGCCTACGATGCCCAGAACGCTGTGGCACAGGTGCAACACCGCCTGGCGCCGGATGCGGACGTGATCCTGCTGCAAAACGGCCTCGGCAGCCAGGATGCGGTGGCCGCCCAGTTGCCGCACGCGCGTTGCATTTTCGCGTCCAGCACCGAAGGCGCGTTTCGCGATGGCGAATGGCGCGTGGTATTTGCCGGCCATGGCTACACCTGGCTCGGCGATGCGTCTCGGCCGACTGCGCCGCTGTGGCTGGACGACCTGCAGGCCGCCGCCATTGCCCATGAATGGAGCACCGACATCCTCACCCGCCTGTGGCGCAAGCTGGCGCTCAATTGTGCAATCAACCCCCTGACCGTGCTCTACCAGTGCCGCAACGGAGGGCTGCTGGCCCATCAATGTGAAGTCGCAACCCTGTGCGCCGAGTTGACCGAACTGCTGGAATATTGCGGCCAGCCCGCGGCTGCGCAAGATTTGCACAGCGAGGTGCAACGGGTGATCCAGGCCACCGCGGCGAACTATTCCTCCATGTACCAGGACGTCGCCAACGCGCGGCGTACCGAAATCAGCTACCTGCTGGGCTACGCCTGCCAGGCGGCCGCCCGCCATCAACGGGTGCTGCCGCATCTGCAGCAGGTGCAGGCGCGGCTGGTCGAGCAGTTGGTAGCACGCGGATTGCCCAGCGACTGAGGCACGCGCTACCCTGCCGTATGTCTATTGCCTGCGAAAAACCTGATGCCACTGCGCCAGCGTCTTGAAAACCTACCGGTGGGGCAGAAATTGCTGGCCGCCCTGCTGGTACTGCTGACCACCGTGTTGCTGGTGGCCAACCTGACCTTTATCAGCGCCGCCTACTGGATCTCCCAGGAAAGCATGGCGCCCCAGGCCTTGCAGGCCATCGGTCGACTGGTGTCCAACCCTGCGCTGGCAGCCGACGCCCTTCAATCCCCGGCCAAGGCCAACGCGCTGCTCAATGAACTGACCAGCTACGCCCCCTTGCGCGCCGCCGCCCTGTACGACGGCGAAGGCAATCGCCTGGCGCAGATGCAACACGGCGACCGCCTGCACCTGCCCGACAACTACCGGCATATCGAGGCCTGGCGCCTCACCGAGTTTCGCAGTAATCAGGTCATCACCCTGCCCCGCGCCGGTCAACCTTCAGGGCATTTGCTGCTGGTGGCCAGCAGCGAGCTACCGGTGGCGTTCTACACCGGCACCCTGACCGCAAGCCTGGGCATCCTGATTTTCAGCGTGTTGCTGTGGCTGGTGATTGCCCGGCAGATCAAACGCCTGATCACGCGACCCATCCATGAACTCGAAGAACTGTCCCGCCAGGTCACCCGCGAAGAGAACTACGCCCTGCGCGCAGGCCCCGGGAACCACGATGAAATCGGCAGCCTGGCGGAAGCCTTCAACACCATGTTGTCGCGCATTGAAGCCCGCGAGCAGCAGCTCAAACGCGCGCGGGACGATTCCCAGGCCGCCTACGACCAGGCCCAGGGCCTGGCCGAAGAAACCCGCCACACCAACCGCAAGCTGGAACTGGAAGTCCAGGTGCGCAGCAAGATCGAGAAAAAGCTCACGGGTTTCCAGAACTACCTGAACAGCATTATCGACTCGATGCCTTCAGCGCTGATCGCCCTGGATGAACAGCTCTACGTCACCCAGTGGAATCAGGAAGCCACCGCGCTTTCCGGTACGCGCCTGGACGAAGCCCTCAACCAACCGATCTTCCTCGCGTTTCAACCGCTCAAACCGTACCTGCCGCAGATCAAGGCCACGGTGGAACAGCACACCGTGGAGCGCATCGAGCGCGTCACCTGGGTCAAGGACGACGAGCCAAAGCATTACGCCCTGACGTTCTACCCCTTGATGGGCGGTGCCGGGCGCGGCGTGGTGATCCGCATCGACGACATCACCCAGCGCCTGTCCCTGGAAGAAATGATGGTGCAATCGGAAAAGATGCTGTCGGTCGGCGGCCTGGCTGCCGGCATGGCCCACGAGATCAACAACCCGCTGGGTGCGATCCTGCACAACGTGCAGAACATCCGACGCCGCCTGTCACCCGACCTGCCCAAAAACTTGGAGCACGCCGAACAGGCCGGCATCGAGCTGGACCTGGTCAATCGTTACCTGCAAAGCCGCGAAGTTCCGCAGTTGCTGGACGGAATTCAACAGGCCGGTGCGCGCGCAGCGAAGATCGTCACGCACATGCTCAGCTTCAGCCGGCGCAGCAACCGGCAAATGGCGCCGTGCGACTTGCCGGCCCTGATCGACCAGGCCGTGGAGATCGCCGGCAACGATTTCGACCTGGCCATCGGTTTTGACTTCAAGGGCCAGGCGATCATCCGTCAGTTCGATCCGCAACTGGGGCCAGTCCCCGGCACAGCCAACGAACTGGAGCAGGTGCTCCTCAACCTGCTGAAAAATGCCGCCCAAGCGATTCACCTGCGCGAAGGCGACAGCGAACCTGGGCGCATTATCCTGCGCACCCGCCTCAACCCGCCGTGGGCCGAAATCCAGGTGGAAGACAACGGCATCGGCATGAGCGAAAACGTGCGTAAACGCACCTTCGAGCCGTTCTTCACCACCAAGGAAATAGGCCAGGGCACTGGGCTTGGGCTGTCGGTGTCGTATTTCATCATTACCAATAACCACAAGGGCCAGATGGAAGTGCATTCCACCCTGGGCCAAGGCACGTGTTTCACCTTGCGCCTGCCGCTGGCCGGCAGCCAACTGTCCCCCGCAGAACTCACCCAACTGGAGCAATGACCATGGGCTTTCGCCTGTCGAAGATCTACACCCGCACCGGTGACCAGGGCGAAACCGGCCTCGGCGACGGTCGCCGCGTGCCCAAGGATCACCCACGGGTGGAGGCCATTGGCGAAGTGGACACGCTGAACAGTCAGCTTGGATTGCTGCTGGCAAACCTTGAAGAACAAAGCGGCAAACATCCTGAATTGAACGATGTCATCGAGGTGCTCACGCCCTGCCAGCATCGGTTATTCGATCTGGGCGGCGAGCTGGCCATGCCGGTGTATAAGGCGCTGAATGCAGCCGAAGTGGATCGGCTGGAAGCGGCGATTGATCGCTGGAATGAAGAGGTGGGGCCACTGGAGAATTTCATCCTGCCCGGCGGCTCGGCATTGATCGCCCAGGCGCATGTGTGCCGCAGCCTGGCGCGCAGCGCCGAACGCCGTTGTCAGCACTTGAATGCAGTGGAGCCTTTGGAAGGGGTGGGGTTGGCGTATATCAATCGGTTGTCGGATTTGCTGTTTGTCGCGGCCAGGGTGATTGCCCGGCGCCAGGGCGTTGCCGAGGTTTTGTGGCAGGCGGCGGCGAAGCCTCACTGAAAATAATGGGTGGCTGGCAGGGCACCATCGGGGGCAAGCCCCCTCCCACATTTTGATTTGTGAATACAGTCTAGTGTGGGAGGGGGCTTGCCCCCGATGAGGCCCGCCAGAGCAACCTCAAACCTGCGGCCAGAACGCCCTGATCCCTGCAACACCCTGAGCACCCACCGCCCAAGCCTGCTCCCGCTGCGCAGGCCCAACCCCGCCCAACAGAAACACCGGCTTGCTGAACCCACGGATCAGCTCGGCCGCCTGTTCCCAACCCAAGGGCTGAGCATCGGGGTGGGTCTGAGTCGGCTCAACCGGCGACAGCGTGACAAAGTCCACATCCATCAACTCTGCCAGCGCCAGCTCTTCAGCGTTGTGGCACGAGGCCGCCAACCAACGGTCCTTCGGCAAGGGTCGCCCCTTGCTCGCGTATTTGCGCAATTGGGCCGAGGTCATGTGCCAGCCGGCCGAGGGAAAATCCCCCAGCCATTCGAACGGCCCCTTGAGCATCAACTGCGCCTTGCCGGCACACAACCCCACCGCGTCCACGGCGAGGTCGCGGTATTTGGGGTCGTAACCGTTGGGCGCGCGCAGTTGAACCAGCTTGATGCCGCCGGCAATGGCTGCCTGAAGGCCACGCAACAAGGGTGCGGTTTCCAGTTCACCGGGGGTGATCAGGTACTCGGCAGGCAGGCGCGCTGCCGCAACAATGGGCGCGTTAGCCGCCGGAAACTCATAGTTGATCAAGTCTCGCGGAGCCACCCATTCCAGGGGCTGCCCTTCAACCCCATGGGGCTCGCCGGTAAACGCCGAGACTTCCCAGACGTCCAGCAACACCTGCTTGTCCGGGTAGTCATGCTGCACCTGGATCAGCGGCCGCGCCGTGGTGACCTGGATGCCCAGCTCTTCCTGCAATTCGCGGGACAAGGCCGTGGCGACCGATTCGCCCGCCTCCACCTTGCCACCGGGAAATTCCCAAAGGCCACCTTGATGCTGAGTATCGGCGCGGCGTGCCAGCAGGATCCTGCCATCGACACCGCGGATCACCGCTGCTGCTACATGCACTCGTTTCACCGCCGATTTCCTCCGGGTTTCAGGTGCGATATTCCGCGTTGATCTTCACGTATTCGTGGGACAGGTCCGTGGTCCAGATGGTTTCGCTGCATTCGCCGCGGCCCAGCTCGATACGGATGGTGATTTCTTCCTGCTGCATCACCGCCGAGCCCTGGGCTTCGGTGTAGGTTTCGGCACGGGCGCCACGGCTGGCAATGCACACGTCACCGAGGAACACGTCGATCTTGCTTACGTCCAGGTCAGGCACGCCGGCACGACCAACGGCTGCGAGGATACGGCCCCAGTTCGGGTCGGAAGCAAACAGGGCGGTCTTGATCAGCGGCGAGTGCGCCACGGTGTAACCCACGTCCAGGCACTCCTGGTGGTTGCCGCCGCCGTTGACTTCAACGGTGACGAACTTGGTAGCGCCCTCGCCGTCCCGCACGATGGCCTGGGCCACGTCCATGCACACTTCGAATACCGCCTGCTTCAACGCCGCGAACAGCGGGCCTTCGGTGGAGGTGATTTCCGGCAGGTTGGCCTGGCCGGTAGCAATCAGCATGCAGCAGTCGTTGGTAGAAGTGTCACCGTCGATGGTGATGCGGTTGAACGACTTGTTGGCGCCATCCAGCATCAGGCGTTGCAGCACATCCCGGGAGACTTTGGCGTCGGTGGCGATATAGCCGAGCATGGTGGCCATGTTCGGACGGATCATGCCCGCGCCCTTGCTGATGCCGGTTACGGTGACGGTCACGCCCTCGTGCACGAACTGACGGCTCGCGCCCTTGGGCAAGGTGTCGGTGGTCATGATGCCGGTGGCCGCAGCCGCCCAGTTATCCACAGACAGGTCATCCAGTGCGGCTTGCAGGGCGCCTTCGATTTTTTCCACCGGCAGCGGCTCACCGATCACACCGGTGGAGTACGGCAGCACCTGGCTGGCGTCTACGCCGGTCAGCTGCGCCAGCTTGGCGCAGGTGCGCGCCGCTGCGACAAGGCCGGGCTCGCCGGTACCGGCGTTGGCATTGCCGGTGTTGGTCAGCAGGTAACGAATCGAACCGGCCACGCGTTGCTTGGCCAGGATCACCGGCGCAGCGCAAAAGGCGTTGAGGGTGAACACACCGGCAACGGTCGAACCTTCGGCACAGCGCATCACCACCACATCCTTGCGGCCCGCACGCTTGATACCGGCCGAAGCGATACCGAGTTCAAAACCGGCGACCGGGTGCAATGTGGGCAAAGGACCAAGACCAACAGCCATGTATGCGCTCCTTGAAATAGATGATGTTTGTGCCGCCGCTACCGACGGGAAATTAATGGCAAAACGCCGCGACGGCTGATGCCGGTCGCGGCGCAGGGTGTTGCAGCGTCAGGCGAAAATCTTATTCGATCTGGCCGTGGCAGTGTTTGAATTTCTTGCCCGAACCGCAGTAGCACAGTTCGTTGCGGCCCAGCTTCTGATCATTGCGTACCGGGGTCTGAGCCAAGGCCACATCGACCTCTTCGCCCAACACTTCAGGCGTGTCCAGGCCCGGCGCCTCGTCATGCTGGAACTGCATGCGCGCAGCCAGTGCCTCGGCTTCCTGGCGCAGGCGCGCTTCTTCCTCGATCGGGTCTTCGCGACGCACCTGAACGTGGGACAGCACACGGATCGAATCGCGCTTGATCGAATCCAGCAGTTCGGAGAACAACGTGAACGACTCGCGCTTGTACTCCTGCTTCGGGTTCTTCTGGGCGTAGCCACGCAGGTGGATGCCGTGACGCAGGTGATCCATCGTCGACAGGTGGTCTTTCCACAGGTCGTCCAGCACGCGTAGAACGATTTGCTTCTCGAAGGTGCGCAGTGCTTCGGCACTCGCCTGCTCTTCTTTCTCGTTGTACGCGGCCAGCAATTCGGCCATCAGTTTTTCGCGCAGGGTTTCTTCGTACAGGTGGTCGTCTTCGTCGAGCCACTGCTGAACCGGCAGGTCGACGCCGAAGTCGCTCTTCAACGCAGCTTCCAGACCGGCAACATCCCACTGCTCAGGCAGCGACTGCGGTGGAATATGCGCACTGACAGTGGCGTTGAGCACGTCCTGACGGAAGTCAGCGATGGTCTCGCCAATGTTGTCGGCGGCCAGCAACGTGTTACGCATGTGATAGATCACTTTACGCTGTTCGTTGTTGACGTCATCGAACTCGAGCAGTTGCTTGCGGATGTCGAAGTTACGCCCTTCAACCTTGCGCTGGGCCTTCTCGATGGCGTTGGTCACCATGCGGTGCTCGATGGCTTCACCGGACTGCATGCCCAGGGCCTTCATGAAGTTCTTCACCCGGTCCGAGGCGAAGATACGCATCAGGCTGTCTTCCAGCGACAGGTAGAAACGGCTGGAACCGGCGTCACCCTGGCGACCGGCACGGCCGCGCAGCTGGTTGTCGATACGGCGCGATTCGTGACGCTCGGACGCGATCACCTGCAAGCCACCGGATTCCAGCACGGCCTGGTGGCGTTTCTGCCAGTCAGCCTTGATCTGGGCGATCTGCTCGGGGGTCGGGTTGTCGAGCGAAGCCACTTCCACTTCCCAGTTGCCGCCCAACAGGATGTCGGTACCACGACCGGCCATGTTGGTGGCGATGGTCAGCGCGCCGGGGCGACCGGCCTGGGCAATGATCTCGGCTTCCTTTTCGTGGAACTTGGCGTTGAGGACCTTGTGCTCGATGCCTTCCTTGTTGAGCAGGTTGGACACGTGCTCGGAAGTCTCGATGGTCGCGGTACCCACCAGGATCGGACGACCCTTGGCCATGCCGTCCTTGATGTCATTGATGATCGCCGCGTATTTCTCTTCGGCGGTCAGGAATACCAGGTCGTTGAAGTCTTTACGCGCCAGTGGCTTGTTCGGCGGGATGACCACCACCGACAGACCGTAGATCTGATGGAATTCGAACGCTTCGGTGTCGGCCGTACCGGTCATGCCGGACAGCTTGTTGTACAGACGGAAGTAGTTCTGGAAGGTAGTGGAGGCCAACGTCTGGCTTTCGGCCTGGATGTTGAGCATTTCCTTGGCTTCGATGGCCTGGTGCAGGCCTTCGGACAAGCGACGACCGGGCATGGTACGGCCGGTGTGTTCGTCGACCAGTACCACCTGACCGTCCTGGACGATGTATTCGACGTTGCGATGGAACAGTTTGTGAGCACGCAGGCCGGCATACACGTGGGTCAGCAGGCCCAGGTTATGCGCCGAGTACAGGCTTTCGCCTTCAGCCAGCAGGCCGATCTGGGTCAGCATGTCTTCGACGAACTGGTGGCCAGCCTCGTTGAGTTCGACCTGACGGGTCTTCTCGTCGATGGTGAAATGACCGTCTTTGGTCACCACGCCTTCGACTTCCTCGATGTGCTGCTCCAGGCGCGGGATCAACTTGTTGATCTCGGTATACAGGCGCGAGCTGTCTTCGGCCTGGCCGGAGATGATCAGCGGGGTACGGGCTTCGTCGATCAGGATGGAGTCGACTTCGTCGATCACGGCAAAGTTGAGTTCGCGCTGGAATTTTTCTTCCATGCTGAACGCCATGTTGTCGCGCAGGTAGTCGAAACCGAATTCGTTGTTGGTGCCGTAGGTGATGTCGGCCGCGTAGGCAGCGCGCTTCTCTTCCGGCGGCTGGAACGGGGTCACCACGCCGACGGTCAGGCCGAGGAATTCATACAGCGGGCGCATCCAGTTGGCGTCCCGGCGAGCCAGGTAGTCGTTCACCGTCACCACGTGCACGCCCTTGCCGGACAGTGCGTTGAGGTAAACACCCAGGGTTGCCACCAGGGTCTTGCCTTCACCGGTACGCATTTCGGCAATCATGCCTTCGTGCAAGGTCATGCCGCCGATCAACTGGACGTCGAAGTGGCGCATGCCCATGACGCGCTTACCGGCTTCACGGGCGACCGCAAAGGCTTCGGGAAGCAGCTTGTCGAGGGTTTCACCTTTGGCTATGCGGGCCTTGAACTCTTGGGTCTTGGCGCGCAATTGCTCGTCCGACAGGGCAACCATCTGCTCTTCGAAGGCATTGACCAGCTGCACCGTCTTGAGCATGCGTTTGACTTCGCGCTCATTCTTGCTTCCAAAAAGTTTCTTTAACAAAGGCGCAAACATATCGGCAGGTTCTTCCACACATAGGGATGGAGGGCGCACCGTGAGTGGCCCGAGCAGCCCTCACGGCCGCATGCGAACGCGCATTCTACCCGGAATCGTGGGTGAGGAAAGTGGCGTTGTTCCCGGAGGCGGGCACGGCGCTGTGAGAGGGCTTGTTTAAAATAAGGGCTTTTGCTGGAACTTCAACCCATCAAATGCAGAAGTTACTTGTTGATTTCACGAGAAAAGCCCTGCTTTTGCATGGCCTCGGGGCCCAGAGGCGCTTTCTGTTAAGATAGTCGCTCTGTTACTTAAGGTGTCTAAACATGGCATTTCGCCCTCTTACAGCCCGCGCTCCCGGCGTGTTGCTTCGCGAAGCCAAGCCGCTCAAAGCCATCTTCGGCCACGCGCAACGCCTGGGGCGTTTGCAACGCCTGCTCGAAAGCCAGCTGCAACCGGCTGCCCGCGAGCACTGCCATGTGGCGTCCTGGCGTGAAGGCAACCTGCTATTAATTGTCACTGACGGGCATTGGGCAACCCGCTTGCGTTACCAGCAAAAACGCTTGCAGCGCCAATTGATGGAGTTTGACGAGTTTGCCGGCCTTACGCGCATTCAGTTCAAGGTGCAGCCGCCCACCGTACTGCGCAGCACGGCGGGGAATACGATGGACCTGTCGCAAACTGCGGCCGAAACCCTCCAGGCCACGGCCGAAGGGATCAACGACCCGGGCTTGCGCGCGGCATTGGAACGGCTGGCCGCCCATGCCAGGCCCAAACCCTGAGCCCTACTTGCGCTTGCTGCCACCGAGCAACGAGCCTAACAAGCCGCGCACCAACTGCCGCCCCATCTGATTGGCGGCCTGCTGCATGGCGGATTTGAGCGCCTTGCCTGCTGCGGTTCCCAGGAAAGCGCCGGCCTTGTCGGTGAAGCTGGGTTCCTCGGTCGTCGGCTTGGCCTCCTCGGTCGGCCCCAGATCCTTGCGCGCCATCAGCACTTCATAGGCCGATTCACGGTCAATCGGCTTGTCATACCGGCCCTGCAGCGGCGAACTGGCGACCAACGCCGCACGTTCGGCCTCGGTGAGCGGCCCGATCCGCGACTGGGGTGGCGCGACCAACACGCGCTGGACTACTTCCGGCGTGCCCTTTTCCTGCAAGGTGCCCACCAGCGCCTCACCGGTGCCCAACTCGGTCAGCACCGCCAAGGCCTCAAATGCCGGGTTGGGCCGGAAACCGTCCGCCACCGCCCGCAGGGATTTCTGCTCCTTGGTGGTAAATGCCCGCAGGCCATGCTGAATCCGCAGCCCCAGTTGCGCCAGTACCGTGTCAGGCAAATCCCCCGGCGACTGGGTGACGAAATACACACCCACGCCTTTGGAGCGAATCAACCGCACTACCTGCTCCAAACGGTCCTGCAGCGCCTTGGGCGTGTCGGCGAACAACAGGTGCGCCTCATCGAAAAACAGCGCCAACAGCGGTTTTTCGGCATCACCGCGCTCCGGTAGCTGCTCGAACAGTTCGGCCAGCAGCCACAGCAGAAACGTCGCATAGACCTTCGGCGCATCGTGCACCAGGCGGCTGGCGTCCAGCAGATGGATACGCCCGCGCCCGTCGCTGGCCGGCTGCAAAATATCTTCGAGCTGCAGGGCCGGCTCGCCAAACAGCGCTTCGGCGCCCTGCTGCTCCAGCACCGCAAGGCGCCGCAACAACGCCTGACTGGAACCGGTGGTCATCAACGCTGCGTCGTCGCCCAACAGCTCGGGGTGGTAACGCAGGTGGTTGAGCAAGGCCTTGAGATCTTTAAGGTCCAGCAGTAACAAACCTTCGCGGTCAGCCACCTTGAATGTCGCGTACAGCGCCGACTGCTGGCTGTCGGTGAGTTCCAGCAGGCTGCCGAGCAACAACGGCCCCATTTCGCTGATGGTGGTGCGCAACGGATGACCGGACTGCCCGTGGATATCCCACAGGGTGACCGGATAAGCCTTGGGCGCGTAATCAAGGAAGGGCATACCCGCGATGCGTTCGGCGACTTTGCCCTGGGGGTTGGCCGCAGCGCCCAGGCCGCAAAGGTCGCCCTTGATGTCGGCGGCAAAGACTGCCACGCCCGCATCACTGAAGGCTTCGGCCAGGCGCTGCAAGGTGACGGTCTTGCCGGTGCCCGTGGCGCCGGCGATCAACCCGTGACGGTTGGCCAGGCGCATGGACTGGGCGATGGGCTGGCCATCTGGACCGGCACCGATAAGCAATTGTGTGGAGTCAGGCATTTCGTCACCTATGGTTAATCTTTAATGCAGCGGGGTCGATACAGACCATGTGAAACCTACAAAGTCTAAAAATAGGACAGATATTTCCTACGGGTGCCCCTGGTGCAAGCACCAGAAGTACCACACCTTTTTTGACGCTGCCATTTTTGCGCATCCCACCAGGACGCGCCCCGAATATCAAGACCTTAGCGGACCCTACAAGCCATGAATAAAAACCTGCGCTTCAGCCATAAAATTTTGCTTGCAGCCTCCCTTATCGTCATCGCCGCCTTCGCGTTATTTACGCTTTATAACGATTACCTTCAGCGCAATGCGATTCGTGAAGACCTCAACAGCTACCTGCATGAAATGGGCGACGTCACCGCCGGCAGTATTCAGACCTGGCTCACCGGACGCATCGCTCTGGTGGAAAACGCCGCACAGAATATCGCCCTTAATCCCGATCCATCGGTGGTTGCCAGCCTGCTGGAACAGAAAGCGCTGACCTCCTCGTTCATGGCGACCTACGTCGGCGACAGCCAGGGCTCCTTCACCATCCGTCCCGACATGAAGATGCCCGACGGTTTCGACCCGCGTGTTCGCCCCTGGTACAAGGGCGCCCAGACCAGCAACGGCTCGACCCTGACCGAGCCCTATATCGACGCGGGTACGGGGCAACTGATTATTTCCATCGCCACACCGAGCGCCAAGGCTGGCCAGAGCATCGGTGTGGTCGGCGGCGACTTGAGCCTGCAAACCCTGGTGGACAACATCGCTGCACTGGACTTGGGCGGCATGGGTTACGCGTTCCTGGTCAGCGCCGACGGCAAAGTGCTGGTGCACCCGGACAAGGCCCTGGTGATGAAGACCCTGACGGACGTCTACCCGAAAGACACCCCGAAAATCAGCGGCGACATCAGTGAAGTTCAGGCCAACGGCAAGGCCAATATCGTCACCTTCACCCCGATCAAGGGCCTGCCGTCGGTGAACTGGTACCTGGGCATCTCGGTGGATAAAGATAAGTCGTTCGCCATGCTCAGCGAATTCCGTACCTCGGCGGTCATTGCCACGATCATCGCCGTGGTGATCATCATCGCGTTGCTGGGCATGTTGATCCGCGTGTTGCTGCAACCGCTGCACGTGATGACCCGGGCCATGGAGGACATCGCCGACGGCGAAGGCGACCTGACCCGTCGCCTGACCATCCAGAACAACGACGAATTCGGCACCCTGGGTACGGCGTTCAACCGTTTCGTCGAGCGCATTCATACCTCGATCCGCGAAGTATCGTCGGCCACCGAACAAGTCAATGAAGTCGCACTGCGGGTGGTCAGCGCCTCCAACTCCTCGATGGTCAATTCGGACGAACAGTCCAACCGCACCAACAGCGTCGCGGCGGCCATCAACCAACTGGGCGCGGCCGCCCAGGAAATTGCCCGTAACGCAGCGCAAGCCTCCAACCAGGCCAGCGACGCGCGGCATCTGGCCGAAGACGGCCAGCAGGTGGTGGAGCGCAATATCAAGGCGATGACCCAACTGTCGAGCATGATCAGCACCTCCAGCACCCATATCGAGGCGCTGAACAGCAAGACGGTGAACATCGGCCAGATTCTGGAAGTGATCACCAGTATTTCCCAGCAGACCAACTTGCTCGCGCTCAACGCCGCCATCGAAGCCGCGCGTGCCGGTGAAGCCGGCCGTGGCTTCGCGGTGGTGGCCGATGAGGTGCGCAACCTGGCGCATCGCACCCAGGAATCGGCGCAACAGGTGCAAAAGATGATCGAGGAACTGCAAGTCGGCGCCCGCGACTCGGTGAGCACCATGAGTGAAAGCCAGCGCCACAGCCAGGACAGCGTGGAAATCGCCAACCTGGCGGGCGAGCGCTTGAGCAGCGTGACTCAGCGTATTGGCGAGATCGACGGCATGAACCAGTCCGTGGCCACCGCCACCGAGGAACAGACGTCGGTGGTGGAGTCGATCAATATGGACATCACCGAAATCAACACCCTGAACCAGGAAGGCGTGGAAAACCTCCAATCGACGCTGCGCGCCTGTGCGGACCTGGAACGCCAGGCTGCACGCTTGAAGCAAATGGTGGGCAGCTTCAGGATCTGATACACAGAGGGCTTGCCCCGATGGGCATGGCTACCTGCGGTAGCCCCCAACGCTAACCACGATGCGCAGCGAGTCGCTCTTGATCTTGATCTGCTTTTGATCTCAGGCGCCCCGTTAAACCACGCTGGCCGAACGCAGGCTTGAATTCGTGGGTAACCCGGCAGGACGCCGGGTTAGCCGCCCCGCGCCATGGATGGCGCATGGCGGCGGCCCACGGATTCAAGCCTGCGTTCGGGCACACCGAGCCTAAGCGAGGTGCCGAGTGGTGGGGCAAGAGCGTTTTGCTTACTTTTGCGCTTTTCAAAAGTGAGCCGCTGTAAAAGCGGAACCCTAAGTGGCCGTTACCGCAGAAACGGATATGTACTCGGTCCAATCCAACATCCTGGTCGGCCCAGAGGCCGCCATCGGGGGCAAGCCCCCTCCCACATTTGGATTTCGGATCGTCAGGTAGATACGCGTTTGGCTGTCCGGCCGTCACGGGAGCCCCTCCCACATTTACCATCATTTCAAGCTCGAACACGCGGCACGACATCAATCCCGATCGAACATCTATCCTTACCTCAGGTCCACGTTAAGGAGAGCAATGGATCGGAGGGATGTTCATCGTGCATATCGCTGACATAACCATGTTCTACGCCCCGGCCAGCGGTGGCGTACGCACTTATCTGGACGCCAAGCACCGGCGCCTGGCGCTGAAACCTGGCATTCGCCACAGCCTGCTGGTGCCTGGCGCCCACTTGAGCGAGCGAGACGGTATTTTCGAGGTGCCGGCGGCGCCGCTGCCCTTCGGCAAAGGCTACCGCTTCCCCCTGCGCCTGGCGCCTTGGCGAAACGTCCTGCACGATTTACAGCCTGATCTGATCGAAGTCGGCGATCCGTACCTGACCGCCTGGGCCGCTCTGGACGCCCGGCGCCAGCTCGACGTGCCGGTCATCGGCTTTTATCACTCCGACCTTCCGCTGCTGGTGCGCAACCGCATGGGCGCCTGGCTCACCCCCAATGTCGAAGCCTATGTCAGCAAACTCTATGGGAATTTTGACCGGGTACTGGCTCCCAGTCAGGTCATGGCCGACAAACTCACTGGGCTCGGGGTGAAAAACGTTTTCGTACAGCCCTTGGGCGTCGACCTGCAAACCTTCACCCCCGCCGCGCGCGACCCGGGCCTGCGCGCCGAACTGGGGATCGATGAAGACACTCGGCTGCTGATTTTCGCCGGCCGTGGTTCCAAAGAGAAAAACCTGCCGGTGCTGCTCAATTGCATGAAACGCCTGGGCGAGGGTTATCACCTGCTGCTGGTGGGCTCCGGTATGCCGGCCAGCGTGCCGGACAACGTCACCGTGGTCGACGGCTTCCGCCCGGCCCAGCATGTTGCCCGCTTGATGGCCAGTGCCGATGCGCTGCTGCATGGTGGCGACCAGGAAACCTTTGGCCTGGTCATTCTGGAAGCCATGGCCTGTGGCATCCCGGTGGTCGCCGTCGCGGCAGGCGCTTTCACCGAGATTGTCGACGAGCGCTGCGGTTTACTCTGTGCGCCCAACAACCCAAAAGCCATGGCCGATGCGGTCCGCGAACTGTTCGGCGCCGACAGTCGCCGTCTGGGGGAACAGGCTCGGCGCCATGTGGAACAGCATTACGCATGGGATGCGGTGGTGGACAGCCTGCTGGGGCACTACCACGCCGTGCTGGGTACTCACAAACCGATGCTCGCCCATGGCTGAACGTTCAGTAATGCTGGTGCTGCATGATGTGGCGCCGAGCACTTGGGCCGATTACCGGCCTTTTGTCGAGGCCGTCGATGCCCTCGGCGATGTCCCTATCACCTGGCTGGTGGTCCCGGATTTTCACCACCATAACGCCCTCGCCGCCCACGGTGACTTCCGGCGCCTGCTCGATAGCCGCGTCGCCCGCGGCGATGAACTCGCCTTGCACGGTTATTACCACTGCGACGAACAACCTCGGCCACGTACGCCAAAAGAATGGTTCATGCGGCGCATCTATACCCATGAAGGCGAGTTTTACCAGCTGTCCGAAGCCGAGGCGTTACAGCGCCTGACTGACGGCATTGAAGTATTCCAGCGTAATGACTGGCCGCTGCACGGGTTTGTCGCGCCCGCCTGGTTGATGAGCCAGGGCACCCGGCTGGCGCTGCGTCAGTTACCGCTGAGCTATACCAGCGACCCGCAGCATCTGTATCGCCTGCCTGACTTCACGCGCATCCCTGCGCCGGGCCTGGTGTGGAGCGCTCGCAGTGCGTGGCGCCGGGGCCTGTCCAAAGTCTTAAGCGACCAACGTGAACAGCGCTGGCAGACAGCCCCGGTGATCCGCCTGGGGTTGCACCCCGTGGACATGCGCCATGCGTTCTCGCGCCATTACTGGCTGCACACCCTGCAACGACTGCTCGACGACGGCCGCACGCCACACACCAAGGCCGCTTGGCTGTCGACGCTGCCATGCGCCGGCTGATCTGGCTCCTGCTGGCGCTGTTGGTCGCCCTGGTGATTCCGGTGTGGCTGGGTGGCGGCGAAACCGTGGCACGGCTGCGGCAGTTTCCGCTGCCCCAGTTACTGGGGATGTTTGCCATGATCATCGGCTGCTGGTTGATCAACAGTCTGCGCATCCGCTTGTTGCTGGGCGAACAGCGCGGCAAGTTGGGATGGCGCAAAAGCCTGGGCGTGGTGATATCGACGGAGTTCGCCATGTGCGCGACGCCTGGCGGTAGCGGTGGGCCGCTGACGCTGATGGGCCTGCTGGCGCGCAATGGCATCCGGCCTGCCCACGGCAGCGCGGTGTTTGCCATGGACCAGTTGAGTGATTTGCTGTTTTTCCTCTGCGCATTACTGGGCATCGTGCTGTACGCGCTGTTTCATAGCCTCAGCCCGCGCCTGGAATGGCTGCTGGGGGTCAGTGCGGTGTCGATGGTCGGTGGCGTCGTCGGTTGCCTGATGGTGGTTCGCTTTCACCGCCGGCTGATTCGCCTGGCCGGGCGGGTGCTCAAGGCGCTGCATGTGCGCGTCGCCACGCGTCGGCGCTGGGCCCGTCGAGTGCTGCGCTTCCTCGCGGCATTCGCCCAGACGCTGAAATTGCCCTTGCCCACGCTGCTCGGCGTGTTTGCGCTGACCAGCCTGCACTGGCTGATACGCTACAGCGTGTTGTACCTGGCGCTAAAAGGGTTGGGGGGTGATGTGCAGTGGGCCTGGTGTTTCCTGATCCAGATGCTGTCCTTGACTGCAGGTCAATTCAGCCTGTTGCCCGGCGGGGCCGGGGCGGCGGAGTTGACGTCGGCGGCCTTGCTGGCGCCCATGGTGGGCAAATCCACGGCGGCGGCGGCGATTCTGATCTGGCGCGCAGTGACCTACTACTTCTATCTGCTGGCCGGTGCGCCCGTGTTCCTGTTGATGGTGGGCAAACCGCTGCTCAAGCGTCTTTTTCAGGGCCCGCAGGCGGCTTCCCAGCGTCCTGCAACTGCTTCCACAACTGGGCAGCGCCGGGAAACTCAGTCCCATCATCGGCGCCCAGCGCGTCCGGGTCGTAGCGACTCAGACACCCCTCACCCACGGTAGCGGGTGGCCTGGCTGTCGCCTTGTCGAGTGGATCAGCCATGGTCGGCTCCTGAACATAAAAAAGGGCCCGTAGAGTTTTACTCCCGGGCCCCTGCTTGTTCAATCACAACGCGCTGATCAGAACACCACGGTCTTGTTGCCGTGCACCAACACGCGATCTTCCAAGTGATAACGCAAACCGCGGGCCAGCACCATCTTCTCGACGTCACGACCGAAACGCACCATGTCTTCGATGCTGTCGCTGTGGCTGACACGAACCACGTCCTGCTCGATGATCGGACCGGCGTCCAGCTCTTCGGTGACGTAGTGGCAGGTCGCGCCGATCAACTTCACGCCGCGCAGGGACGCCTGGTGATAAGGCTTGGCACCCACGAACGAAGGCAGGAAGCTGTGGTGAATATTGATCACCTTGCCGGCGTATTCGCGGCACAGTTCCGGCGGCAGGATCTGCATGTAGCGCGCCAGCACCACCACGTCGGCGTCGTGCTGCTTGACCAGGCGGGACACCTCGGCGAAGGCAGGCTCCTTGTCCTGCGGGTTGACCGGCACGTGGTAATACGGGATGCCATGCCATTCGACCATGCTGCGCAGGTCATCATGGTTGGAGATCACACAGGCGATCTCGCAATCGAGTTCATCGCTGTGCCAGCGGTGCAGAAGGTCCGCCAGGCAATGGGATTCACGGCTGGCCATCAGGACGACGCGTTTTTTCTGCTCGGTGTCGGTGATGTGCCAGGTCATCGAAAACTCTTCGGCGATCGGCGCAAACGCCTCGCGAAAGGCTTCCAGACCAAAAGGCAATGTATCGGCACGGATTTCGTGACGCATGAAAAACCAACCGCTGAGATCATCCGAGTGATGGCTCGCCTCGGTGATCCAACCGTTATGAGAAGCCAGAAAGTTACTGACCTTGGCAACGATGCCAACCCGGTCCGGGCAAGCAATCACCAGCCGAAAAGTGCGCATTAGGGGGAAACTCCAGAACTTCACAAAGGCCGCCATTCTAGCGATTGCGCAGAAAAACTGCAGTACTCCTTGCGGCTTATTCTGAACCGCTGCGGCGGCAACAGCCCTTAATAGCGTAAGGTTTTACCACCGGTATATGACCGTACCCGGGTTAACTCGGCACTTAGCAGCATTAAGGCAATTGTTTTTAGCGGCTCGCCTGATAATTAACTCGACTGCACAGCGAAGCCGCAAACATTCAATGTAATTCACCTAAATAGCCGGTTAAATGTTTACTTGATCAAATTGCCTGACTATTATTAGGCCACTCACCCTGTCATCAGCGTTCTACATAAGGTAGTCCACATGTCTCTGATCAACGAATACCGCGCCACCGAAGAAGCTATCAAAGAGCTGCAAGCCCGTTTGAAGAACCTGTCCCAAGACGACAAGCTGAAAACCGAGCTGGAATTCGAAGGCAAACTGCGCACCCTGATGGGCGAATACTCCAAATCCCTGCGTGACATCATCGCGCTGCTGGATCCGGAATCGAAAGTTAAAGCACCGCGCGGCGCTGTGAAAACTACCGGCACCAAACGTGCTCGCAAGGTCAAGCAATACAAAAACCCGCACAACGGTGAAGTGATTGAAACCAAAGGTGGCAATCACAAGACGCTGAAAGAGTGGAAAGCCAAGTGGGGCGGTGACGTGGTTGAAGGTTGGGCTACCCTGCTGGGCTAAGCCTGGTCGGATTTACACCCGATACGCAACACATTAAAAACGCCAGCTTGCTGGCGTTTTTTATTGTCTCGATTTTTTGCAGTTGTCCGGCTACAGATTCAGGCGAGCCGCTAAAGAGTCGGCATAGTCCTGCCATTCACCCAGTACCTGGCACTGGAACGAAGTGACACTGTTTTCCAACTCCTCACGCGCAAGCTTAAATGCCATCAAGGTATTGGGTGCGCCCCACACCGGGTCCGACAAACGTTGCTGACAGAAAAGTCTCCAGCGCTCTTGTTCCTCGCTGCTCAAGGTTTCAGGAAAGTTACGCGCGCGGTAGCGAAATAATAATTCGGGCAAACGATGATCATCGAAGGGCCATTGCTGACGCCCTAATTGAACCGGCTCTGCCATGCGAACTTGTTCACATAAACGCCGGTCACGGTCGCCGATAAAACCGTCATAGAGCTGCTGCTCCGGGTCCCCGTTCGCCGCAGATTCCTCTTCGGCATAAATGCTCGCCAACTTGTCGCGCCAAACTTCCTGTGCGTCAGTTAGTCGCAGCGCGCGCGCCTGATAAACGCCCATATCCAATTGCAACCGCTCGCGATCTTCGGCCCGCAGCACCTTCAACGGTGCGACGACCGGGCAGCGGTTGATGTGTAACAACTTCAAAGGCACCGCCAGCTCGCCCTCCGCCAGTTGATCGCGGCGCGTATAAAGGCGTTCGCGCAATGTATCGGCATCCAGTTCAAGCAGGGCCTGCGGGTCGAGTCCCAGGTCGCAGACAATCAATGCATTGCGATTGCGCGGATGCCACGCCAAAGGCAATACGACACCCAGATAATGACGTTCGGCGCTGAAGCGTCCGGAAATGTGCACCATTGGCTGCAACAAGCGCACCTGATCCATCACCCGTTGCTTGCTGCGCAACTGGAACAGCCATTCAAACAGTCTGGGCTGCTTGTCCCGCACCAATCGCGCCAGGGCAATGGTCGCGCGCACGTCAGACAACGCATCATGAGCCTGGCCGTGGTCGATGCCATTGGCCTCGGTCAAGCGCTCAAGCTTGAGCGTCACGCGCCCATCTTGCTCGGGCCACACAATCCCTTCCGGTCGCAGGGCATAGGCGGTGCGCATCACATCGATCAGATCCCAGCGGCTGTTACCGCCCTGCCACTCACGCGCATAAGGGTCGAAAAAGTTGCGGTACAGGCTGTAGCGGGTCATTTCGTCGTCGAATCGCAAGGTGTTGTAACCCGCGCCACACGTACCGGGCGCTGACAGTTCGGCATGCACCCGGGTCATGAACTCCGCTTCGGCAAGGCCCTTCTGCGCCAGTACCTGCGGGGTAATCCCGGTGATCGCGCACGCCGCCGGATGGGGCAGGATATCGTCGCTGGGCTGACAATAAAGATTGACCGGCGCGCCGACTTCGTTGAGCTCGAGGTCGGTACGAATGCCGGCTACCTGCAGCGGGCGATCGCTGCGCGGGTTGATCCCGGTGGTTTCATAGTCGTACCAGAAAATGGAGGTCACGGGCTGTTCCTGTGCTGAAGACCGGCAAAGTCTAGGCGCTGGGGGGTGTCAGGGGCCAGCGATACCTTCACTGTACAAACACCCAGTAAACTCTTGAAGGGTTGCTTCCAGCCTCGACACTGCTAGCATCCGTCTCTCTGAGTCGCTTCGCACTGCCAAGGATCGCAATGCCAACAGCCCCTTTGGATACCCGCTACCAGATCGAGACCCCCGAGGGTATCGACCTGCCCTTGCGCCCTGCCGGCCTGCCGCCAAGGGCCTTGGCGTTTGCCTTCGACCTGCTCGTGCGTGGCGTGATCATGGGCATCCTGCTTGTGCCTCTGGCGCTGCTGGGCAACCTTGGCCTGGGCTTGGGCTCGCTGCTGCTGTTTGTGGTCAGCTGGTGGTACATGGTGTTGTTCGAAGTACTCAACCAGGGCTGCTCCCCCGGCAAGCAGGTCATGGGGCTGCGGGTGGTGCAGGACGACGGCACCCCCATCGGCTGGTCGGCGTCGCTGATCCGCAACCTGCTGCGCTTTGTCGACATGCTGCCCTTCGGCTATTTCTTCGGCGCCATCAGTTGCCTGCAGCATCCCCACTTCAAGCGGCTCGGCGACCTCGCCGCGGGTACGCTGGTGGTCTACCGCGAACAATCCCTGGCCCGCCCACCCCTCCCCCAGGCCGCCGCCCTGCGCCTGCCCTTTGCACTGGACCTGAGCGAACAGCGAGCCATACTCGGTTTCGCCGAACGCCAGGCTGAGCTGTCCGCCGAGCGGGTGCATGAACTGGCTGCAATCCTCGCCGCGCCCCTGCAGGTGTCTCCGGCTCGCGCCGTGGAGCAGCTCAACGGTGTGGCCCATGGCCTGCTGGGGCCGACATGAAGCAGAGCCTTTTCGAAAACCGTCACCAGCAGCAATGGCAAACCTTCGCCGAACAGCTGCAACAGCTGGAGCGAGGCAAAGCCTGCGAGGTATCCGACTTCCCTTATCACTACCGGCGGCTGTGCCAGCACCTGGCCCTGGCCCAGGAGCGCGGCTACAGCAGTTACCTGGTGGACCGCCTGCAACAACTGGCGCTGCGCGGCCATCAGCAACTGTATCGTCATCGCAGTCAAACGACGGCAAACGTACTGGCCTTCATCCTGGCCGGCTTCCCGCGTCTGGTGCGCGAACAGTGGCGCTTCGTACTGGTCGCCAGCCTGCTGTTCTTCGGCAGCCTGCTGGGCATCGCTTTGCTGGTCTACCTGTTCCCCGACCTGATCTACAGCATTGTCAGCCCGCAGCAGGTGGCCGAGATGCAAAGCATGTATGACCCCGCCGCGAGCCGCCTGGGGCGTGCGGCCGAACGTGCCTCCAGCGAAGACTGGATGATGTTTGGCTATTACGTGATGCACAACATCGGCATCGCCTTCCAGACCTTCGCCGCCGGCTTGCTGTTCGGCCTGGGCAGCGTGTTCTTCCTGGTATTCAACGGATTGACCATCGGGGCGGTCTGCGGGTACCTGAGTGAAATCGGCTACGGCCAGACGTTCTGGTCATTCGTGATCGGACATGGCGCCTTCGAGCTCAGCGCCATCGCTCTGGCCGGTGCAGCAGGCCTGCAACTGGGCTGGTCGCTGATCGCTCCAGGGCCGCTGGCACGCAGCGAATCCCTGCGCCTGGCCGCCCGCAAAAGCGTGCAGATGCTCTGCGGGGTCATGATATTCCTGCTGATCGCAGCGTTCATCGAAGCCTACTGGTCGTCCACCACGACCGTTGCCCCCTGGATCAAATACCTCGTGGGCAGCGCACTTTGGCTGCTGGTGGCTACCTACCTGATCTTCGCCGGCCGGACTTACCATGCGCCTGACTGACTCAAGCGTGGTCATCCGCCCGCGTACCTCCTGGGAAGCCATGGACCTGGGCGTACTGATGGCCCGGGAACATCGGGCATTGCTGATGAGCAGTTGGGCACTGGTAAGCCTGCCTGTGTTCATCCTGCTCACTGCGCTGCTGTGGCAGTACCCGTCTTACGCCATCTTCCTGTTCTGGTGGCTGAAGCCCGCGTTCGAGCGCTTGCCGCTGTACATTCTTTCCAAGGCCCTGTTTGGCGAAACGCCCAGCCTGAAACAGGCCGTTCGACAGTGGCCACGCCTGCTCAAGGGGCAATTGCTCGCCAGCCTGACCTTGCGTCGGCTGAGCTTGAGCCGCAGCTTCGTGTTGCCAGTGAGTCAGCTCGAAGGCCTGGAGGGTCAAGCGCGCCAGCAGCGCCTGGGCGTACTGCAACAGCGCAATGCGGGCGCCGCGCGCTGGTTGACGATCATCGGAATACACCTGGAAATCGGCCTGTGGTTCGGTTGCATGGCGCTGTTTTATCTATTCATCCCGGAGCAGGTCGAACTGGATTGGGACTGGCAGCGCGTGGCACTGGCGGCAGGCGCGCAGGGGCTATGGCTGGAACACCTGAGCAATGCCTTCTATGCGTTGATCCTGGTGTTCTGGGAACCCATCTATGTCGCCTGCGGCTTCAGCCTGTACCTGAACCGTCGCACCGTGCTGGAAGCCTGGGACCTGGAACTGGTGTTTCGAAGGTTGCGCCAACGCCTGAGCAGTGTGGCGCCGCTGTTGCTGATAGTCGTCGGGCTGGCACTGGTGCAACTGAGTCCATCGGCGATGGCCGATGAAACACCTGATTCAAAGCCCCTCAGCACCCAGGCGGCCAACCAATCGATCAAGGCATTGCTGGAAAAGCCGCCGTTCAAGAACCCCGAAACCGTGACCCGTTACCGTTTTGGCGAGGAAAAACCCGCCGCCGGCCGCAAAGCCCAAGGCGACGGCAAGCTGCCTGGCTGGCTCCAGCATCTGCTCGACAACCTCAACAGCAACACCTTCAAACACTTGGCCCTGGGCCTGGAGATACTGCTATGGGCCCTGGTGATTGGCGGGCTGGCCTTGGTGGTGTGGCGCTACCGTGAATGGCTGCGCACGTTTGTCAGCCGCAGACGGCGACCTCATTCCAAAGCCGAAAAACCTGCGCCGGCCCAGTTGTTCGGGCTGCAAGTGGGGGTCGAGACATTGCCCGACGACATCGCCAGCGCTGCCGAACAGCTATGGCCCAGCCAACCGAGAGAAGCCCTTGGCCTGCTCTATCGCGGCCTGCTCAGCCGGCTGCTGCATGAGTTCAACCTGCCGCTCAAAAGTGCCGACACCGAGGGCCAGGTACTGGAGCGCATCCACCCTTTGCAGCATCCGCAGTTGCTGGCATTCAGTCATGAGTTGACCGGTCACTGGCAAAACCTCGCCTATGGTCACCGCTTGCCTCCCGACGCCGCTCGGCAAAAGCTGTGCAGCGACTGGCGCGCACTCTTCAGCGGCGGAGCGAGCCAATGAACCGCCCCTTAGTCTGGATGGCGCTGCTGCTGGCGTGCCTGTTGGGAGTAGGTGGCCTGTATGCCTGGCACAAGGCAATTCCCTATGAGGAAGTCGTGGATCGCGGCCCATCGCCGCAGGCACTGGCGAATCCTTACCTGGCGGCCGAGCACTTCCTGCGCGGGCAAGGCGTGGCGGTAGCGCACGCCAACGGGCTTGAGCACTTGGCCGACCTGCCCGCCACTGGCCATAGCCTGCTGTTGCTGGGGGAACGCAGCAACATGACCCCGCGCCAGGTTGAGCAGCTGCTGGCATGGACAAAAGCCGGCGGCCACCTGCTACTGGTGGCCGAAGCGTTATGGGATGACGAGACCGGAAAAAGCGGCGATTTGTTGCTCGATCGTCTCAATCTGCGCCAGTCCTTGAGTGACGACTTCGACGAGCCGGAGCCACCGCGCAAAAAAGTCGCGCCGGACCTCACCAAACTGTATGTCGACAATAAAACCGCGCCGGCGTACTTCAGTTTCGACACTGACTTCAACCTTACCGACCCCAAGCACTTGGCGCAGTTTTCAGCCAACAGCGCCAAGTCCAGCCATTTGATGCAAGTTGACCTTGGGTCAGGCCGGGTCACGGTGATCACCGACAGCGACCTGTGGAAAACCCCAGCCATCGGCAAACACGACAACGCCTGGCTGCTGTGGTACCTGACCCAGGGCACTGACGTAACCTTGCTGTTCAACAGCGACGTGGACAACCTGCTCACCCTGCTAATCCGCTATTTTCCCCAGGCCCTCGTCGCGCTTGCAGCACTGATTGCGCTGGCGCTCTGGCAAGCCGGCATGCGCCAGGGTCCGATCCAGGCGACCGCGCCCAAGGCACGGCGCCAACTGCAAGAACATCTGCGTGCCAGCGCCGACTTCCTGTTACGCCGCAACGGCCAAGGCACACTGCTGCAAGCCTTGCAGCAGGACCTGCTGCGCACCGCTCGACGGCGTCACCCCGGCTTCGAACACCTCGACACGGCCGAACAATGGCTGGTGCTGGAACGCCTGACGCGACAACCCTCTCATATCATCAGCCAGGCACTCGGCGCACCGTCGCTGAAACGGCTCTCCAGCGCCGACTTCAGCCGCCAGGTCGCGTGCCTGCAAACCCTCAGGAATGCCCTATGAGCGACTCTCCAATGGCCACTGCCCTGACCACCGAACAACGTCTTCAATCCGCCAGCCAACAGGCTCAGGCCCTGCGCGTTGAGTTGCGCAAGGCGGTCATTGGCCAGGACGCGGTGATCGACGACGTCCTCACCGCGCTGATTGCCGGTGGTCATGTGTTGCTCGAGGGCGTTCCCGGCCTGGGCAAGACGTTGCTGGTGCGGGCGTTGGCCCGTTGCTTTGGCGGCGACTTCGCGCGCATCCAGTTCACCCCGGACCTGATGCCCAGTGACGTCACCGGCCACGCGGTGTACGACCTGCAGACCGAACAGTTCAAGCTGCGCAAGGGCCCGGTATTCACTCACCTGCTGCTTGCCGACGAAATCAACCGTGCCCCGGCCAAGACCCAGGCGGCACTGCTCGAAGCCATGCAGGAGCGCCAAGTCACCCTGGAGGGCGAAGCTTTGCCCATCGGCGCGCCGTTCATGGTGCTGGCCACCCAGAACCCCATCGAGCAGGAAGGTACCTACCCCTTGCCCGAAGCCGAGCTGGACCGATTCATGCTCAAGGTGCGCATGGACTATCCCGACGCACAACAAGAGTTGGACATGGTGCGCGAAGTCAGCCGCTCGTCACGGGCCGACATGCTCGATGTGCAACCCTTGCGCACTGTGCTGCAAGCCGAAGACGTGGTGCAGATGCAGCAGACCGCCAGCGGCATGCCCCTGGATGAACAGGTCCTCGACTATGCCGTGCGCCTGGCGCGAGCGACGCGCAGCTGGCCGGGCCTGGCCATTGGTGCCGGTCCACGGGCCTCTATTGCCCTGGTTCGCGGCGCCCGTGCCCGCGCGCTGTTGCGTGGGGGCGAATTCGTGATCCCGGATGACGTCAAGGGCTGCGCCCTGGCGGTGCTGCGTCATCGCGTACGTCTTTCGCCCGAGCTGGACATTGACGGCCTGGAGGTAGATCAGGTGATCACGCAGTTGCTCGACCAGACCCCGGCACCCAGGCAGTAACGCTGCATGAAACCGACCCGTCTGCTTCTGACCTGGCTGAGTGTGCTGCTGGCTCTCAATCTGCTGCTGGGTACGTCCGTGGCGTTGCAGTTCAAGGTGCCCAATGCCTTGCACGCGATCGCCTGGGGCTTGCTGCTGGCCCTGCTTTTGCTGGCGATACTGGATGCCATACGGCTGCGTCGCCGGCCGTCCCCGCGCGTGCACAGGACGCTGCCCGGCAGCCTGGCATTGGGACGCTGGGGCGAAGTGCGGCTGTCACTGGAACATGACTATCCCCAACCGCTGACCGCGCAGGTATTCGATCACGTGCCCGACGGACTGGTTGTGGATAACCTGCCCCAATCCATCCCACTGCGCCCAGGCGAACGTGGCGAATTGGGTTATCGGGTGCGCCCCGTGCGACGTGGACATTTCAGCTTCAGCCGCTGCGAAATCCACGTGCCCAGCCCCTTGGGATTGTGGTCGGCACGGCGCCGGATCGAAGCCAGCGATGCCACGCGCGTGTACCCGGATTTCGCCCGCATATCCGGTGCACAGTTGCAGGGGGTGGATAACTGGCTGAGCCAACTGGGCGTACGTCAGCATCAGCGGCGCGGGCCGGGACTGGAGTTTCATCAGTTACGCGAGTTTCGCGACGGTGACAGCCTGCGTCAGATCGACTGGAAAGCCACGGCACGCCAACGCACGCCGATTGCGCGCGAGTATGAGGATGAGCGCGACCAGCAGATTGTATTCATGCTCGATTGCGGCCGGCGCATGCGCAGCCAGGATGACGAGCTGTCCCACTTCGACCACGCGCTCAATGCCTGCTTGCTGATGAGTTATGTCGCCTTGCGCCAGGGCGATGCGGTAGGTCTGTGTACCTTTGCCGGCGACCAACCGCGTTACCTGGCGCCGGTCAAGGGCAGCGGCCAGTTGAACGTGTTGCTCAATGCGGTCTACGACCTGCAGAGCACACGCCAGACAGCCGACTATGAGGCCGCCGCCAGCCAGTTGCTGGCTCGGCAAAAACGCCGCGCATTGGTGATCGTGGTCACCAACCTGCGCGATGAAGACGATGAAGCACTGCTCGGGGCTATCCAGCGAATCGGTCGACACCACCGGGTACTGGTCGCGAGCTTGCGAGAGGAAATACTCGATCAGTTGCGCCACGCCCCGGTACAAACCCTACCCGAGGCACTGGCCTACAGCGGCGCGGTTGACTACCTCAACCGGCGAAACCAGCTGCATGATCGCCTGGGTGCGCATGGGTTGGCAGTACTGGACAGCGTGCCGTCGGCGTTGGGCGCCGCGCTGGTGACGCGTTATCTGCGCTGGAAAAAAGCCGGCGTGTTCTGAAGACAGGCGTGCCGGCTCGGTAAACGCAACGACGCAGGGTCAGACGGATGCCTGCAACGGATCGAAACTGAAGTAATGCAACAAAGCACTGATCAACTGTGTGTACCCATCGCACGCCTTAAGCACGCGGAAACCCGAGTCGTAATGCTGCGGGTTGACATCTTCACGGCTCCACAGACAAGTGGCGGTAAGTTCCACAGCCTGGAACTCGCCGTGCGGCCCTGGAATTTTCAGGCACAGCTCAAACTCTGCGCCGATCATCATCGGAAGCTGGCTGATCAGCATCAGTCCGTCTTCAGAGACGTCGCCCAGAAACCCGATTGGCTTGTCCGTAAGCCGATTGAACACCTGCAAAAAGTAAGGCAGCTGATGCCGTTCGATCCGTCGTTCGATAAACATGGTGAGTTCGCCATCCAATAAAGCCAGTGATTCGGAACGAGCCCAGCGCTCGCTCTCCCTGGATATCGGTGTGACAAGCCTTCGTTGTCACAAACAGCTGCCGAATCCGGGCCTTGCATTCTTTTGAATAGAAAGTTGTACAAACAGACATTCAAAGAATAACCCAAGACTGGAAACAGGCCAGTTATGAAGCGACAAATAGCATCACAAAGACGTCGGCCGAGGTTGCGCCACACTCACCCCAGAGGTATGGCCCAGCTGGCGCAGGGTATCGAGCCGGGCTCGGGCGCGGTAAGCGTATTCGCTTGCCGGGTATTGGCTGATGATGAATTGATAGGTTTGTGCGGCATCGACGAACAGCTTCTGCCGCTCCAGGCACTGGCCGCGCAGCATCGAAACCTCGGGTTGCACATAACGACGGGTGCGGCTCTCACGGTCGACCTGGGACAATTCCAGGGTGACCCGCGCGCAGTCACCCACCCCATAGGCGCGATAAGCATTGTTCAAATGATGGTCCATCGACCAGCGGGTGCAGCCGACAACACTGACGGCCAGGGCAGCAACGAGCAAAATTCGCATGGGGGTTCTCCTGTCTTGTGCAGTGTATCGACCCCTGGTCGAAAATCTTCAAGGCGTTTGCCTTTCATCCTCAGCAAAAACAAACCGATCGTCGATAAGTAGTGCAAACGAACAATGACTACAACGAAAGAGCATAGTAGCCTTCCCCAGCGCTTGAACTCAGGAGTCTGTGCATGTCCGTTCGTCGTACCAAAATCGTCGCCACCCTTGGCCCGGCCAGCAACTCGCCGGAAGTCCTCGAACAGCTGATTCTGGCTGGTTTGGACGTTGCCCGTCTGAACTTCTCCCACGGCACCCCGGACGAGCACAAGGCTCGCGCCAAGCTGGTGCGTGACCTGGCCGCCAAGCACGGCCGCTTCGTGGCGCTGCTGGGTGACCTGCAAGGCCCGAAGATTCGTATCGCCAAATTCGCCAACAAGCGGATCGAGTTGAAGATCGGTGACAAATTCACCTTCTCCACCAGCCATCCGTTGACCGAAGGCACCCAGGACGTCGTCGGTATCGACTACCCGGACCTGGTCAAGGACTGCGGCGTTGGCGACGAACTGTTGCTGGACGACGGCCGCGTGGTGATGCGCGTCGACACCGCAACCCCGACCGAACTGCATTGCACCGTGATCATCGGCGGCCCGCTGTCCGACCACAAAGGCATCAACCGTCGCGGTGGCGGCCTGACCGCACCGGCCCTGACTGAAAAAGACAAGGCCGACATCAAGCTCGCCGCTGAAATGGAAGTGGATTACCTCGCCGTTTCCTTCCCGCGCGACGCCGCCGACATGGAATACGCCCGTAAACTGCGCGACGAAGCCGGTGGTACCGCCTGGCTGGTGGCGAAGATCGAACGTGCCGAAGCCGTGGCCGACGACGAAACCCTCGACGGCCTGATCAAGGCTTCCGACGCCGTGATGGTTGCCCGTGGTGACCTGGGCGTGGAAATCGGCGATGCCGAGCTGATCGGTATCCAGAAGAAGATCATCCTGCACGCACGCCGCCACAACAAAGCGGTGATCGTTGCGACGCAGATGATGGAGTCGATGATCCAGAACCCGATGCCGACCCGCGCCGAAGTGTCCGACGTGGCCAACGCCGTGCTCGACTACACCGACGCCGTGATGCTCTCGGCGGAAAGTGCCGCAGGCCCGTACCCGCTGGAAGCCGTGCAGGCCATGGCGCGTATCTGCCTCGGCGCCGAAAAGCACCCGACCAGCAAGACCTCCAGCCACCGTATCGGCAAAGAGTTCGAAAGCTGCGACCAGAGTATTGCCCTGGCCGCCATGTACACCGCCAACCACTTCCCGGGCGTAAAGGCGATCATCGCCCTGACCGAAAGTGGCTACACGCCGCTGATCATGTCGCGCATCCGTTCCTCGGTGCCGATCTACGCGTTCACCCCTCACCGCGAAGCCCAGGCTCGCGCGGCGATGTTCCGTGGCGTGTACACCATTCCGTTCGATCCGGCTTCGCTGGCACCGAACGAAGTCAGCCAGAAGGCTATCGACGAACTGGTCAAACGCGGCGTAGTCGAGAAAGGCGACTGGGTCATCCTGACCAAGGGCGACAGCTACCACACCACTGGCGGCACCAATGGCATGAAGATCCTGCACGTGGGCGACCCGCAGGTCTGAGTGTCACGCTGAAAAACATGTGGGAGGGGGCTTGCTCCCGATAGCGGTGGATCAGTCACACATAAACTGACTGATCCATTGCTATCGGGAGCAAGCCCCCTCCCACATTTGACCGTGCACCTTTCAAACAACTCGGTCGATTGTGGGCCTGCAATGGCGTCGGTCATGGCGAATTTCGTGGCGGGAGGATTCAGCGCTCAACCACGGGGCAGGAACACGTCGGCCAACAGTTGATTACGCGGCAGTCCCGCCAGGAACAAGCGCTTGGCGAACGCCTCGACGCTGACGGGGTGCCCGCAGAGTAAGGCCTGGGTTTGCCTGGAAACGAGCCGCAGTTGCGCCAATGCCTGGTCCAGCTGCGCCGCCGTCCACAATTCCACGGTCACGTTCGGATGGCTCGCGGCCAGCGCCGCCAAGGGCGCGGCCAGGTAATGCCCTTCGGCGTCATGGGCCAGGTGAATCAGGCGGATAGCGCCTTGGTGATCCTGGCGCAGCGCTTCACGCAACACACCCCACAATGGTCCCAGGCCGGTGCCGGAGGCGAACAGCCACAGCGGCCGCGATTGCCAGTCCGGGTCGTATTGCAGCGCCCCGCCGCGCAGCTCGCCCAGGCGCAGACGATCACCGGTTTTCAATTGTCGCGCCGCATTGCTGAATTCACCGGGCAGGCGGCAATCCAGATGAAACTCCAGGAACGGGTCTTCCTGGGGCAAACTTGCCAGGGAATACGGGCGCGCCACCTGCCCCGCCCACAGCACCAGGTGCTGCCCCGCCCTGTACCGCAGGCCGCGTTCGGGGAGCAGGCGCAGACGCAGCACCGACGCCGTCAGCCAATCGGCACTCACGACCTGGGCAGCCATACCGTCACGCACCGGGTCGAAGGCTTCAACCTGCAAATCGCCGACAACCTGGCACTGGCACGCCAGGCGCCAGCCGTCCTGGCGTTGCGCCGGATTCAACGCGTCAGGCTGTTGGTCCAAAACCTCACCCTGGCAACGTACCAGGCAGGCATGGCAACTTCCGGCGCGGCAGCTGTAGGGCACGGCCACACCCGCCTGGTTCAAGGCATCCAGCAGGTTGCTGCCGGTGGCTACCGACCAATGGCGTTCGCCGACGTAGAGTTCGGGCATACAAAGGCTCAATCACAAAGGGCGCGCACAGGGAATCATGCCTGCGACAGTTTGACCATAGTCGGGTGTATCGGCCACCGTGCCGGGTTATACTGCCGCGCCTTTTTAGCGTCGCGCCTGCACCAGTGGCGTGCCTTGGAAAGGTGGTTTCAGCCGACCGATGCACCCCACTGAAGCCACCTTATTGAATGTTCCCTTATAGAGGAGCGCGACTCATGACCGTGATCAAGCAAGACGACCTGATTCAGAGCGTTGCCGACGCCCTGCAATTCATTTCCTACTACCACCCCGTTGACTTCATCCAGGCGATGCACGAGGCCTATCTGCGCGAAGAATCGCCGGCCGCCCGTGACTCGATCGCCCAGATTCTGATCAATTCGCGCATGTGCGCCACCGGCCATCGCCCGATCTGCCAGGACACCGGTATCGTCACCGTGTTCGTGCGCGTGGGCATGGACGTACGTTGGGATGGCGCCACCATGGGCCTGGACGACATGATCAACGAAGGCGTGCGTCGCGCCTACAACCTGCCGGAAAACGTCCTGCGCGCATCCATCCTGGCCGACCCGGCAGGCGCGCGTAAAAACACCAAGGACAACACCCCGGCAGTGATCCACTACTCCATCGTCCCGGGTAACACCGTGGAAGTGGACGTGGCCGCCAAGGGCGGTGGTTCCGAGAACAAGTCGAAAATGGCCATGCTCAACCCGTCCGACTCGATCGTCGACTGGGTGCTCAAGACCGTTCCGACCATGGGCGCCGGCTGGTGCCCACCGGGCATGCTCGGCATCGGCATCGGCGGCACCGCCGAGAAAGCCGCGGTGATGGCCAAGGAAGTGTTGATGGAATCCATCGACATCCACGAGCTGAAGAAGCGCGGCCCGCAGAACCGCATCGAAGAGATGCGCCTGGAGCTGTTCGAAAAGGTCAACCAACTGGGCATCGGCGCCCAGGGCCTGGGTGGCCTGACCACCGTGCTCGACGTGAAGATCATGGACTACCCGACCCACGCCGCGTCCCTGCCGGTGTGCATGATCCCCAACTGCGCCGCCACCCGCCACGCGCACTTCGTGCTCGACGGTTCGGGCCCGGCCTCGCTGGAAGCGCCATCGCTGGACGCCTACCCGGAAATCGTCTGGGAAGCCGGCCCATCGGCCCGTCGCGTCAACCTCGACACCCTGACGCCGGAAGAAGTGCAAAGCTGGAAGCCGGGCGAGACCGTGCTGCTCAACGGCAAGATGCTCACCGGTCGCGACGCGGCGCACAAGCGCATGGTCGAGATGCTGAACAAGGGCGAAACCCTGCCGGTGGACCTCAAGGGCCGCTTCATCTACTACGTCGGCCCGGTTGATCCGGTGCGCGAAGAAGTGGTTGGCCCGGCAGGCCCGACCACCGCGACGCGGATGGACAAGTTCACCCGTCAGATCCTCGAGCAGACCGGCCTGCTGGGCATGATCGGCAAGTCCGAGCGCGGCCCGACCGCCATCGAAGCGATCAAGGACCACAAGGCCGTGTACCTGATGGCCGTGGGTGGCGCCGCTTACCTGGTGGCGCAAGCCATCAAGAAATCGCGCGTCGTTGCGTTCGCCGAGCTGGGCATGGAAGCGATCTACGAGTTCGACGTGAAGGACATGCCGGTCACCGTTGCGGTGGACAGCAACGGCGAATCCGTACACATCACCGGTCCTGCCATCTGGCAGAAGAAGATCAGTGAGAGCCTGGCGGTGGAAGTGCAGTAAGCACCTCCCTGCAAGAATAAAGGCGACTGCGGCCCCACGGCCCAGTCGCCTTTTTTCATGATGAGTGCGGTCAAATGTGGGAGCAACTGTCTTGATGACCCTACGATCGTTCCCACGCTCCCGCGTGGGAATGTAGCCCGTGACGCTCCGCGTCACCCGTGCGCAATTGCCGAAACTTGCAGCGGTGGCGGAACGCGGAGCGTCCCAAGAGGCATTCCCACGCAGAGCGTGGGAACGATCAACTGCGGCCCCACGGCCCAGTCGCCTTTTTTCATGAGGAGTGCAGTCAACTGTGGGAGGGTGCTTGCTCCCTCCCACACAAGCCCTCTGACTGCACTAGCCAATGGCTCATGGTATGGTGCTAGCCCCCTACCGGCCTGTTCATCATCGTATGATCGCAATCCCTCGCCCCCTGCGCCTGACCTTCTACTCTCTGCTGATCATTGCCGGCGCCGTACTGGCCGCAGCGCTTGCCACGCGCCATGCCGAGCGCCAGGCCCTGGTGGACGATGCCGTTCGCGCCAACCAGCAACTCACGCTGTATGGCAACTCGCTGCACACCCTGATCGAACGCTACCGCGCCCTGCCCGCCGTGCTGGCCCTGGACTCGGAGATGATCAACGCCTTGAAAGGCCCGCTGGATGCCACTACCCAGGACGTGCTCAACCGCAAGCTGGAACGCATCAACGGCGCCGCACAGTCTTCCACCCTGGAATTGATGGACCGCACCGGCCTGGCCGTGGCCGCCAGCAACTGGAACCTGCCCAGCAGTTATGTGGGGCACAACTACGCGTTTCGCCCCTATTTCAGCCAGACCCTGAGCCAGGGCACCGGGCGTTTCTATGCGGTGGGGGTCACCACCGGGATTCCGGGCTATTTCCTTTCCAGCGCCGTGGTCGACGAACACGAGCAGTTCCTCGGCGCCATGGTGGTCAAACTCGAATTCCCCGAGCTCGAACGTGAATGGGCTCAGGGCAACGACCTGCTGCTGGTCAGCGATGCCCGCGGCATCGTGTTTATCGCCAACCAGCCGGGCTGGCGCTACCGCAGCTTGCGTGAGCTGTCGGCCAGCGACCTGGCGGAACTGAAAGCCACCCGCCAATACGACAAGAAGCAACTGCAACCGCTGGAGACCCGCATCCTGCAGCGCTTCGACGACAACAGCCACTTGATGCGCGTCAACGGCCCCGATGGCAACGCCAACTACATCTGGGAATCGCTGCCGCTCAAAGCCGAAGGCTGGACCCTGCACCTGCTGCGCAAGCCCCAGTTCCCGTTCGAAGACCAACGCAACGCCGGCCTTGCCGCCGCCGGGTCCTGGCTGGCGCTGGTGTTCCTGGTGCTGTTCCTGAGCCAACGCTGGCGCCTGGCGCGTTTGCGTCAACGCAGCCGCGAGGAGCTTGAGCAACTGGTCGAGGAGCGCACCCAGGCCCTGCGTACCGCCCAGGACGGCCTGGTGCAGTCGGCCAAGCTCGCGGCATTGGGGCAGATGTCCGCCGCCCTCGCCCACGAAATCAACCAACCGCTGACCGCCCAGCGCATGCAATTGGCCACGCTGCGGCTGTTGCTCGACCACGGCCGCGTCGACGATGCCTACAAGGCACTCACGCCGCTGGATGACATGCTCACACGCATGGCCGCGCTGACCGGCCACCTCAAGACCTTCGCGCGTAAAAGCCCCAGCGGCCTGCGCGAACGCCTGGACCTGGCCACGGTGGTCGATCAGTCCCTGCACCTGCTCGACGCGCGCCTGCGCGATGAAGCAGTCAGCACCGTGCTGGACGTGGCCCGCCCTGCCTGGGTACGTGGCGACGCGATTCGTCTGGAACAGGTGCTGATCAATCTGCTGCGCAACGCCTTGGACGCCATGGCCGACAAGCCGCGCAAACGCCTGGAAATCCATCTGCACGCCGATCAACAGCTCTGGCAACTGAGCGTCAGCGACAGCGGCGGCGGGATTGCCGAAGAACACCTGAACAACGTCTTCGACCCGTTCTTCACCACCAAGCCGGTGGGTGACGGGCTCGGCTTGGGGCTGGCGGTGTCCTACGCTATCGTGCATGAGCTGGGTGGACGCCTGGTCGCCGGCAATCGGGGCGACGGCGCAGTATTCACCCTGACCTTGCCTGTTGCGCTGGAGACGCCCGACCTATGTTGAACGCGGTGATTGTGGTCGATGACGAAGCCAGCATTCGTACGGCCGTCGAGCAATGGTTGAGCCTTTCAGGGTTCGAGGTGCAGTTGTTCAGCCGCGCCGAGGAATGCTTGGCGCAGTTGCCCAGGGACTTTCCCGGCGTGATCCTTAGCGACGTGCGCATGCCCGGCCTCAGCGGCCTGGAGCTGCTGGCCGAGGTGCAGCGTCGTGATGCCGACTTGCCGGTGATCCTGCTCACCGGCCATGGCGACGTGCCGATGGCCGTGGAAGCCATGCGCGACGGTGCCTACGACTTCCTCGAAAAGCCCTTCAGCCCGGACGCCCTGCTCAACAGCCTGCGCCGCGCCCTGGATAAACGCGGGCTGATTCTGGAAAACCGCCGCTTGCATCGCCAAGCCGATCATCGCGCGCAGCTGGAGTCGAGCCTGCTGGGGGTGTCCAGGAGCCTGCAAACCCTGCGACGCCAGGTGCTGGACCTGGCAACCCTGCCGGTCAACGTGTTGATCCGCGGTGAGACCGGCAGCGGCAAAGAGCTGGTTGCACGCTGCCTGCATGATTTCGGCCCACGGGCGAAAAAGCCCTTTGTGGCGCTCAACTGCGCCGCGATCCCCGAGCAACTGTTTGAGGCCGAGCTGTTTGGCCATGAAAGCGGTGCGTTCACCGGGGCCCAGGGCAAGCGTATCGGCAAACTGGAATATGCCCACGGCGGCACGCTGTTCCTCGATGAAATCGAAAGCATGCCCCTGGCCCAGCAGGTAAAACTGCTGCGCGTGTTGCAGGAACAGAAGCTGGAGCGCCTGGGTTCCAATCAAAGCATTCACGTGGATTTGCGCATCATCGCGGCCACCAAGCCGGATTTGCTGGAAGAGGCGCGTGCCGGGCGTTTTCGCGAAGACCTGGCGTATCGCCTCAACGTCGCGCAACTGCGCCTGCCACCCTTGCGTGAGCGGCGCGAAGATATTCCGCTGCTGTATGAACATTTTGCCCAGGACGCCGCCCAGCGCCTGGGGCGCAGCGCCGAACCGCTGAGTGGCCCGGCGTTGGGGCGCCTGCTCAGTCATGACTGGCCAGGCAACGTACGCGAGCTGGCCAACGCGGCCGAGCGCCAGGTGCTGGGGCTTGGCGAGCCGGAACCGGAAGGCATCGAGGCCGGGCAATCGTTGGCGGCCCAGCAAGAGGCGTTTGAAGCGCATTGCCTGAAAGCCGCGCTGACCCGGCACAAGGGCGATATCAAGGCGGTGCTGGCCGAGTTGCAACTGCCGCGGCGGACCCTCAATGAAAAGATGCAGCGCCATGGGTTGGTAAGGGAGATGTTTCTCTAGCGGCCTTCCGATCGCCATCGGGGGCAAGTCGAATCGTCGCACCGCCCCTCCCACACTTGGATGTGTTCACAAATCAAAATGTGGGAGGGGGCTTGCCCCCGATGAAGCCAGCAGCCATAAGCGGATTTCCGCTCATCACCACAAAACCATCAGCAACATTCCGCTCAAAAAAAAACCTGCAACCCTTCTAAACCGGGCCTTCACCCACCTGGCACAGCTCCTGCTAAAGCCCCAGCAGGCTGCGCACGCGCCGTTCCATAAAAACAACTAGATGAAGGATCCTTCAATGGATAACTCCAATACCTTGCCTCTGGGGTCGGCGGCTGCGCCGGCCAAAGAACGCACCACCTCCAGCCGGATCAAATCGATCTTCAGCGGCTCCGTCGGCAACATGGTCGAGTGGTATGACTGGTATGTCTACGCCGCGTTTTCGCTGTACTTCGCCAAGACCTTCTTCCCGAAGGGCGACACCACCGCCCAATTGCTCAACACCGCCGCGATCTTCGCCGTAGGCTTCCTGATGCGCCCTATCGGCGGCTGGCTGATGGGCCTGTACGCCGACAAGGTCGGGCGTAAAAAAGCCCTGATGGCCTCGGTCTACCTGATGTGCTTCGGCTCGCTGCTGATTGCACTGAGCCCAAGCTATGAAGTCATCGGCATCGGCGCGCCGATCCTGCTGGTGTTTGCCCGTCTGCTGCAGGGGCTGTCCGTCGGTGGCGAATACGGCACTTCCGCCACGTACCTCAGCGAGATGGCGACCAAGGAACGTCGTGGTTTCTATTCCAGCTTCCAGTACGTCACCCTGATCTCCGGCCAGCTCATAGCCCTGGCGGTGCTGATCGTCCTGCAGCAAGTGCTGACCACCGAGCAGCTGTATGCGTGGGGCTGGCGTATCCCGTTCGCCATCGGCGCCCTGTGTGCGGTGGTTGCGCTGTTCCTGCGTCGCGGCATGGAAGAGACCGAATCCTTCACCAAAAAGGAAAAAGCCAAGGAAAGCGCAATGCGCACCTTGATGCGCCACCCCAAGGAACTGCTCACCGTGGTCGGCCTGACCATGGGCGGCACCCTGGCGTTCTACACCTACACCACCTACATGCAGAAATACCTGGTGAACACCGTCGGCATGAGCATCTCCGACTCCACCACCATTTCGGCCGCCACGCTGTTTCTGTTCATGTGCCTGCAACCGCTGGTGGGCGGGCTGTCGGACAAGATTGGCCGTCGGCCGATCCTGATCGCCTTCGGTGTCCTCGGCACGTTGTTCACCGTGCCTATCCTCACCACCCTGCACACCATCCAGACCTGGTGGGGCGCGTTCTTCCTGATCATGGCGGCGCTGATCATCGTCAGCGGCTACACCTCGATCAACGCCGTGGTGAAAGCCGAGCTGTTCCCCACTGAAATCCGCGCCCTGGGTGTTGGCCTGCCGTATGCCCTGACCGTGTCGATCTTCGGCGGCACCGCTGAATACATCGCGCTGTGGTTCAAGAGCATCGGCATGGAAACCGGCTATTACTGGTACGTGACCGCCTGTATTGCCGTGTCGTTGCTGGTCTACGTGACCATGAAAGACACCCGCAAGCATTCTCGGATCACCACCGACTGAAAAAAATGTGGGAGGGGGCTTGCTCCCGATGGCGGTGTATCAGCTACGCATGAGCTGGCTGACACATTGCTATCGGGGGCAAGCCCCCTCCCACATTGGTTTGCATCGTTTGTTCAATCAGGACAGCTCTGCAACCTCGCTGCGCCCATAGCGGCGCTGCGCATAGGATGCGCCGGCAATCATCACCACCAGCACCGCCGCCAACACCGCCGACGAACCAATGGTGCCGAAATCCAGCCCACCCTTCTCATGGGGTTTGGTCAGGAAGTCGCCCAGCGTCGCGCCAAACGGCCGGGTCAGCACGAACGCCACCCAGAACAACAGCACTGACGAGATCCGGGTGAAGTACTTGAGCGCCACCACCAGAGCAATGGTCGAGCCGATCAGCAGCGCGCCGCCGGCAAAACCCAGCCCCGAATCGTCCGCCAGGAAATCGCCCAACGCGGTGCCAAGCGTGTTGGAAAACAGAATCGCCATCCAGTAGAACAGCTCGCCCCGAAAGCTCTGCACCTTGTTCACGTTCAGCGAATCGCCACTGAGGTGCCACAACGCAAAGATGATCATCAGCAGCACGATCAGGATCATTGAACCGGTGGCGTAACCCAGGCCCAGGGTTCGGTCCATGAAGTCCGACATGGTAGTACCGGCCGTGCTGGTAGAGAGGATCACGATCCAGTACAGCACCGGGTTGTAGGTTTTCGACCAGAGTTGCGTCACCAGGGTGACCAGGAACACGCTGATCAGGATCATTGAACTGAGCGCATAACCGACATTCAAGGTCATCGACAACAGGTCCCCGGCGGTTTCGCCCAAGGTGGTTGCGCAGATTTTCATGACCCAGAACGCCAGGGTGATCTGAGGAAGTTTATTCATAGTGCGAGTAGGCTCCGAGGCTCAGTCTTTTAATGGCCGACTTATGGGGGTGTCGACCTTGGGCGCAGCCTGAGGGGAGTGCTGTGAAAAATAGGTGGGCGACGAATGAAAATTCCATGGGGACGATGGAAATTCGCTGGCATGGGTTGCACTATGACCGCCTCTCAGAACACGCAGCAGGAAGCCTGGCCCATGTCCGACGATATCCACTTCTACGAACCCGCCAAAGGCCACGGCCTGCCTCATGACCCGTTCAATGCCATTGTCGGTCCGCGACCGATCGGCTGGATCTCGTCCCACGACAGCGAAGGCCGCCTGAACCTGGCGCCCTACAGTTTCTTCAACGCGTTCAATTACATTCCACCGATCATTGGGTTTTCCAGCGTCGGTCGAAAGGACAGCCTGAACAATATCGAGCAGACCGGCGAATTCGTGTGGAACCTGGCGACGCGCCCGCTGGCCGAGCAGATGAACCAGAGTTGCGCGGCCGTCTCGCCGGACGTGAATGAATTCGAGTTGTCCGGCCTGACGCCAGTGGCGTCGAAGATCGTCGGCGTACCGCGGGTGGGCGAGAGCCCGGTGTCGTTCGAGTGCAAGGTCACGCAGATCATCCAGCTGCAACGCGCCGACCAGCAGTTGGTACCCAGCTGGCTGGTACTGGGCGAAGTGGTCGCGGTGCACATCGCCAAATGGCTGCTCAAGGATGGGATCTACGACACCGCCGCCGCCGAGCCGATTTTGCGCGGTGGCGGCCCGGCGGATTATTTCCAGCTGGGTCCGGAGGCGCTGTTCAAGATGTACCGACCCGGCGCCACCAAAGCCTGACTGAACTACAACCTGTGGGAGGGGGCTTGCTCCCGATGGCGGTGTATCAGCTGCGCATGAGCTGGCTGACACACCGCTATCGGGGGCAAGCCCCCTCCCACATTTGGATCTACAGCAGGCGTTAGTTTGCTGTAGTTGCCCAGGCCAATTGACCCTCTGAGTCCACATCAACCAACTGCTCAAGCTGCACAGTCGCCGCATCGTCGGCGTCGGAGGCGGTCTTGAAGGTCTGCCCTTGCAGGATCTTGTGAAACTGCGGTGCGCCCATGCCATCCAGTGCCTTGACGGCGATGGCGGCGCTGTAGCCACCCTCTCCCGGCACTACGGCGGAAACGGCTTCGTGGTGGGCAAATTGTTTACGTGCCATGTTGAAAGTCCTGGCCAATGGAAAGTCGGCCATTCTAACCCTCTCAACCGGCCAGTTGCAGGTACTCGTCGTAGGCGTTGACGGCGGATGCATCGGTGAAGGTCTGGAAGTCCATGCTGCGCACGACCATGTCGTTCAGCAGCTCGGTAAAGACCATCAGGGCCGGCGAATTGAAGTAGGCGCTCATCGCCTGCTCACTGCTCCAGAAGCCCGAAATCAGCCACACATCGGGGTCGGTCTGGGAATGCTGCAACGAGAACTGCAAGCAACCCTGAGCCTGTCGGCCCGGTTCGATCAAACTGCTCAAGCGTGCACCGAGTTCGGTGCTGCACCCGGTACGGGCACGGATAAAGGCCATATGGCTCGCGGGAATGGGGGTGGACATGTTCGACTCTCCCGTTGAGAAGTGATGCTCGGCAAGCACTGTGGGGGCGTGTTGCCACAGGATCAAAGATAGCGGCGCCGGTGTGGGCACGGTTAGTCAATTCCTGCAGGCTTATTGCACAATCCTGCGAGAAGCGTAGGCAGGACGTCCCAGCCGCCGATTTATTCCACGCGCGAACGCCATGTTTCAGGGAGATGACAGCCCTCTTGCTTGCCTGATCCACGTAATGGCGCAGGATCAGGCAAGGATTGTGCAGAATCGACGTAACACTATTTGAAAACCCACCGCTAAGCTGAGCCCCATCAAACCCGCGTGTAGAGGACGCCCCATGTCGTCGCCCGACCTCAAGCCCATTCCCCTCGATGCCGAGATGGAAAAGCAGCGTGCCGAACTGGCCAGCATTGTGCATCGCCATACCTGGGAGGATGGTTCCTACGGCACGGCGATCACCTCGCTGTACCTGAACCGCCACAACACACCGCGCGACTTCATGCCGGTGCTGGTGGAGCCGGCCCTGTGCATCCTGGCCAGTGGCAGCAAGGAAGTGCGCCTGGCCGACGAAATCTTTGCCTACGACCCGCTCAACTACCTGGTGTTCTCGGTGGCCATGCCGGTGTCCGGCCGGATTATCGACGCCACTCCCGAAGACCCCAACCTCTCGGTGCGCATCAATATCGACCCGGCCCAGCTGACCGCGCTGATTGCCGAAGCCGGGCCGATGGGGGTGCCGTCGCGTCCAACCGCCCGCGGCATGTACGTCGACCGCATCGACAATCAGCTGCTCGACGCCGTGCTGCGCCTGACTCGCCTGCTGGACACACCCAAAGATATCGCGATGCTCGCACCGCTGATCAACCGCGAAATTCTCTACCGCTTGTTGCGTGGGCCCCAAGGCTATCGTCTGTACGAAATTGCCGTGGCCAACAGCCAGAGCCATCGGGTGAGCCAGGCGATCAAGTGGTTGAACGGCAATTACGAACAGCCGCTGCGCATCGATGACCTGGCGCGGGAAGTGAACCTGAGCGTCTCGACCTTGCACCACCGCTTCAAGGCGATCACCGCCATGAGCCCGCTGCAATACCAGAAACAACTGCGCTTGCAGGAAGCCCGGCGACTGATGATTGCCGAAGGGCTGGAGGCTTCGGCAGCCGGGTATCGGGTGGGGTATGAAAGCCCGTCGCAATTCAGCCGGGAATACAGCCGGTTGTTTGGTGCACCGCCACTTAGAGACCTGGCCAGGCTGCGCCAAAGCATCTGATGCAATGAAGATCAAAATGTGGGAGGGGGCTTGCCCCCGATGGCGGTGGGCCAGCTACAGATAAGCTGACTGACAGACGGCTATCGGGGGCAAGCCCCCTCCCACATGGGCTCCGGCGTATGTTCAGTCAAGGCCGCGGGGCAGTTGCAGGGTCACCCGCAATCCACCCTCGCGCAAATTCTGCAAACTCACTTCACCGCCATGGCTGTGGGCGATGTTGCGCGCGATCCCCAGCCCCAAGCCATAGCCCTGCTGCTGCCCGGCGAGGCGAAAGTGCGGTTCGAACACCTGCTCCAGGCGCTGTTCCGGCACGCCGGGGCCTTCGTCATCCACGTGCAGGATGAACTCGATGCCGTTGTCCTCGATACGCAAATGCGCGTTCTGCCCGTATTTGAGCGCATTGTCGATCAGGTTGCCGATGCAACGCTTGAGCGCCAGCGGCTTGCCCGGGTAGGTGCTCAGGGCGTGCCCATGCTGGGTGACTCGCCCATTGCCGTTGGGCGCCAGATAGGGTTCCACCACGCATTCGAGCACGTGGTTGAGGTCCACCGGCTGGATGTTTTCGTGGATATCGGTGTCTTTCACGCATTGCAGGGCGCCCTTGACCAGCAATTCCAGCTCATCCAGGTCACGTCCGAACTTGGTTTGCAGGTTCTCGTCTTCAAGCAGTTCCACGCGCAGGCGCAGGCGTGTGATGGGCGTGCGCAAGTCGTGTGAAATCGCGCTGAACAACTGGCTGCGTTCGGTCAGGTAACGGCTGATGCGCTCACGCATGGCATTGAACGCACGCCCCACTTCCACCACTTCACTGCCGCCACCTTCGGCCACCGGCTCTACATCGGCGCCCAGGGACATGTCCCGCGCCGCCCGCGCCAGGCGCTTGAGCGGCCGGCTTTGCCAATGCACCAGCAGGCCGATAAACAGCAGCAGAAAACCGCTGGTCAACACGATAAACCACACCTGCTGGGCGGGCAGGCCTTGCTCTTCAAGGCTGGTGTAGGGCTCGGGCAACAGCGAGGCGATGTACAGCCATTCACCGGGCGCGAGCTGAATCTGGGTGACCAGCACCGGCGGGTTGACCGGCTCCAGGGTCAATGCGTAGTGAGCCCAGGAGCGCGGCAGTTCATCGAGTTTGAGGCCGGCATTGAAGATGCGCAGGTCTTCGGCGCTGACGAACTCCACCGAGATATGCACATCGGCGCCGAGGGTCTGGCGCAGCACCTCGTCCACCGCCACCAGCACCGCCTGCTTGCGCGGGGTTTCGGGCAAGATCTGCATGTCCAGCGGGCGATCATTGAGGGTCACCACGAACCGCGTGCCGCCCATGCTGCGCAACTGATCGAGCACCAGCGGGCGATAGGCCACCGGCAATGAACGGAAGTAACTCACGCTGGCGGTCATCGAATGCGCCAGGCTACGGGCGCTGGTGACCAGGCCTTCCAACTGAGTGGCACGCAGCTGCGACACCCAGATCACGCTGGACAACGCCTGGGCGAACAACACGGCGAGCAGGGTCAGCAGCAACATGCGCCCAAGCAGCGAGCGGGGCACGGGAAAACGGCGGCGGCGTTCGCTCAGGTGTTCAGTGGGCATTGCCGGCAACCACGCTGGCTGCCAGTTGATAGCCGCTGCCGCGTACGGTGCGGATCAGCCGCGGAGGTTTTTCGGTGTCGCGCAGGCGTTGGCGCAGGCGGCTGACGGCCATGTCGACGATCCGATCCAACGGCATCAGGTCGCGACCACGGGTGGCGTTGCCGATGGTGTCGCGGTCGAGGATCTGTTGCGGGTGGTCGAGAAACAACTTGAGCAAGGCAAAGTCGGCACCGGAGAGGATCACCTCTTCGCCATCCACGTGAAACAGGCGATGGCTGATCATATCCAGGCGCCACTCGTCGAACACCAACACCTCGCCGCCACTGCTGCGCTCCTGGCCGAACTGGCAGCGACGCAGCAGCGCCTTGATCCGCGCCTGCAACTCGCGGGGGCTGAACGGCTTGCCGATGTAGTCATCGGCGCCCAGCTCCAGGCCGATCACGCGGTCGGCTTCGTCGGAACTGGCGGTAAGCATGATGATCGGCACCTGCGCCTGGCGCGGGTGCTGGCGGATCCAGCGGCAGAGGCTGAAACCGTCTTCGTCCGGCAACATCACATCGAGGATAACCAGGTCGCACGGCGCCTCGTTCATTGCCTGGCGGAACCCCGCGCCATCGGCCACGCCACGGACCTGGAAGCCGGCGCGACTGAGGTAGGTTTGCAGCAATTCGCGGATTTCCTGGTCGTCGTCGACGAGGAGAATCGATTTACTGATTACGCTCACGGGGTCCTCCTTGTTGTGATGGGGTGTTCTTGAGGGCCTCATCGGGGGCAAGCCCCCTCCCACATTTGAAACGCATTCCAGTGTGGGAGGGGGCTTGCCCCCGATGAGCCATCACAGCCTAAGCAAATGCCTGCTCCAGCGCCACACCCGCCCCGGTCAACCCCGAATACGGCGCCGTTACCAACCATACCGGAATGCCCTTGAAGTAGTCGCTCATGCAACCTTTGTCGGCAAAGCTTTTGGCGAAACCGCTGTTGATAAAGAAGTCGGCAAACCTCGGTATCACCCCGCCCACGATATACACGCCGCCACGCCCACCCGTGGTCAGCACATTGTTGCCCGCCACCCGGCCCAGCCAGATGCTGAACTGGTCGAGGACTTCCATCGCCACCGGATCGCCCGCCAGGCCCGCCGCCGTGATCGCCTCGGGCGTGTCCAGTACCGGTGTGTGTCCGTCCACCGCACAAATCGCCCGGTACAGGCGCGGCAAACCGCCGCCGCTCAACGCGGTTTCAGCGCTGACATGGCCGATCTCGCTGTAGATGTGTTGCCACAACTGGGTTTCCCGCGGGCTGCTCAGGGGCAGGTCGACATGGCCGCCCTCCCCTGGCAATGCGGCATAACGGCCTGCGCCGAAGTCCAGCAGGGTACCGACGCCCAGGCCGGTGCCCGGGCCGATCACCACCGCCGGTCGCAACGGCTCCGGGGTGCCTTCGCAGACCACGCGAAATTCATCGGGCTGCAAGCGGGTCATGCCCAGGGCCATGGCCGAGAAATCGTTGACCAGCAGCAGTTCGTCCACCTGCAACGTCTGGCAGAACGCCGTCTTGCTCAAGCGCCAGTGGTTATTGGTGAACTTGAACTCATCGCCGCTCACCGGCCCGGCCACCGACAGGCACACCGCGCCAATGTCACCCAGCGCCAGGCCTGCTTGCTTGAGATAGACCTTGATGGCCTCCTCAGGGCTTGAGTGATCCGCCGTGGCCAGCACGCGGATCGCATGCAGAGCCTGATCCCGCCACAACGCAAAACGGGCGTTGGTACCCCCGATATCACCGACCAGCGCTAACTTCACTTAAGCGTCTCCAAGGCAGAGGTAAAGGCGCTGGCGCCCTGCTCTGCGGAGCTTGCGGCCAAGCGCATGAATGCAAACAACTCGCGACCGGCGCCCACGTTATTGCCCAACAGGCCCGTGGCCGGCGTGCGCGCGGCAAATTCTTCGGCGTCCACCTTAAGCTCTAGGGTGCCGGTGACGCCATCGACGCGAATGATATCGCCATCTTTAACCCGCGCCAGCGGCCCGCCGCTCTGGGCTTCGGGGTTGACGTGGATCGCGGCGGGGATCTTACCCGACGCGCCGGACATACGCCCGTCTGTCACCAGCGCCACTTTGAAACCACGGTCCTGCAACACGCCCAGAAACGGCGTCATCTTGTGCAATTCGGGCATGCCGTTGGAGCGCGGGCCCTGAAAGCGCATCACCGCGACGAAGTCTTTTTCCAACTGACCGGCCTTGAACGCATCGGCCAGGTCCTGTTGGTCCTGGAACACCACGGCCGGTGCTTCGACCACCTGGTGCTCCGGCGCGACGGCCGAGACTTTCATCACGCCACGGCCGAGGTTGCCTTCCATCACCCGCAAGCCGCCTTCCGGCGAAAACGCACGGGCCACGGGGCGCAGGATGGTTTCGTCGAGGCTTTCGATGGGGCCGTCGCGCCAGATCAGTTCGCCGTCGACCAGGAACGGCTCCTGGGTGTACCGGCTCAAGCCCTTGCCCGCCACGGTGTTGACGTCTTCGTGCAGCAGGCCGGCTTCGAGCAGTTCGCGGATCAGGAACGACATGCCGCCCGCTGCCTGGAAATGGTTGATGTCAGCCTTGCCGTTCGGATACACGTGGGACAGGGTCGGGACCACCTCGGAGAGGTCGGCCATGTCCTGCCAGGTCAGGATGATGCCCGCCGACATGGCGATGGCCGGCATGTGCAGCGTGTGGTTGGTGGACCCGCCCGTGGCGTTGAGGGCGACGATGGAGTTGACGATGGACTTTTCGTCGACGATCTCGCCGATGGGCGTGAAGTTGCCGTTGGCCTTGGTCAGGCGCGTGACCTGGTGCGCGGCCTCGCGGGTCAGCGCATCGCGCAGCGGCGTGTACGGGTTGACGAACGAAGCGCCCGGCAGGTGCAGGCCCATCACTTCCATCAACAGCTGGTTGGTGTTGGCGGTGCCGTAGAAGGTGCAGGTACCGGGGCTGTGGTAGGACTTCATCTCCGATTCCAGCAGCTCTTCGCGGGCGGCCTTGCCTTCGGCGTAGCGCTGGCGCACATCGGCTTTCTGCTTGTTGGAGATGCCCGACGGCATCGGTCCGCCGGGCACGAAGACCATCGGCAGGTGCCCATAGCGCAGCGCGCCCATCATCAGGCCGGGGACGATCTTGTCGCAGATGCCCAGCATCAGCGCGGCGTCGAACATGTTATGGGACAGCGCTACCGCCGTGGACATGGCGATGACTTCGCGGCTGAGCAGGCTCAGTTCCATGCCCGGCTCGCCCTGGGTCACGCCGTCGCACATGGCGGGCGTGCCACCGGCGAACTGGCCGACCGAGCCGACTTCGCGCAGGGCTTTCTTGATTTGTTCAGGGAAATGTTCGTACGGCTGGTGCGCCGAAAGCATGTCGTTATACGAAGAAACAATTGCCACGTTGGCGGCATTCATCATGCGCAGGCTGTTTTTGTCTTCGGTGCCGCAACCCGCCACGCCGTGGGCGAAGTTGGCGCACTGCAGCTTGCCGCGCATCGGACCGTCGCTGGCTGCGCCGCGAATGAGCGCAAGGTAGGCCTCGCGGGTGGCGCGGCTGCGGGCGATAAGCCGTTCGGTGACCTCAAGAACGCGGGGATGCATGTATAGAACTCCAGGCTAACGGATATGGCGACCTGAGTGTCTATGCTGATCAAACGCCCGCAGCGCATGGGATGGCAGGGAGTCGTTTGGATCATCGGACCAGTTGATTCAGGTCACTCGTTGTAGATTGAACAAAATATTGCCACTAAAAAGGCTTGTTTTCTATTTTTATGCGAATAATCTTGTAATTCTTACAACAAATCGACGATAGGCACCTTCCAATGACTCTACGTATCGCAATCAATGGTTTTGGCCGCATCGGCCGTAATGTCCTGCGCGCACTGTATACCCAAGGCTACCGCCAGGATTTGCAGATCGTCGCCATCAACGATCTGGGCGACAGTTCGATCAATGCCCACCTGCTCAAATACGACACCGTCCATGGCACATTCGAAGCAGAGGTCGCCCACGATCAGGAAAGCCTGACCGTCAATGGCGACCGGATCGCCGTCAGTGCCATTCGCAACCCGGCCGACCTGCCGTGGGCCGCGCACAAGATCGACGTGGTGTTCGAATGCACCGGTCTGTTCACCGACCGTGACAAGGCTGCCGCCCATATTACCGCCGGCGCGCGCAAGGTGATCATCTCCGCCCCGGCCAAGGGCGCGGACGCGACCGTGGTCTACGGTGTGAACCACGACATTCTGCGTCAATCGCACCAGATCATCTCCAACGCATCCTGCACCACCAACTGCCTGGCACCGGTGGCCCAGGTGCTGCACCGCGAACTGGGCATCGAAAGCGGCCTGATGACCACTATCCATGCCTACACCAATGACCAGAACCTGACCGACGTCTACCACACCGACCCGTACCGCGCGCGTTCGGCCACCCAGAACATGATCCCGAGCAAGACCGGCGCCGCTGAAGCCGTCGGCCTGGTGCTGCCGGAACTCGCGGGCAAGCTGACCGGCATGGCCGTGCGCGTGCCGGTGATCAACGTGTCGCTGGTGGACCTCACCGTACAGCTGAAGAAAGAAGCCACGGCCGATGAAGTCAACGCGCTGTTGAAGCACGCCAGCCAACACTCGAAGATCCTCGGCTACAACACCCTGCCGCTGGTTTCCAGTGACTTCAACCATAACCCGCTGTCGTCGATCTTCGACGCCAACCACACCAAGGTCAGCGGCAAGCTGCTTAAAGTGCTGGCCTGGTATGACAACGAGTGGGGCTTCTCCAACCGCATGCTGGATAACTGCCTGGCGCTTTGCAACGCCGAGTAAACCCATTTGGAATGGGGCTTGTGTGGGAGGGGGCTTGCTCCCGATGGCGGTGTGTCAGTCAGACTGTCCATAACTGATATACCGCTATCGGGGGCAAGCCCCCTCCCACATTTGAGCTGCAAGGCTGCAGAAATAGCCACTTGCCATTTCGGTTGATGATAAGCATTATCATTAACTGCAAATCGGTCTGGTATCACTGTGAGCCAATCTCGCTTCAACCACGTCTTTCTCACCCAACGGGTGATCCTGCTGCGCACGCTGCAACGCATGGTGAATAACCACAGCACCGCCGAGGACCTGTTGCAGGAAACCTACCTGCGCGTGACCCGGGCCCTGAGTGAGCGGCCGATCGACCACCTGGAACCCTTCGTCTACCAGACAGCCCGCAACCTGGCGCTGGATCATTTGCGTTCGCGCAGGATTCAGGCCCGCACCCTGCAGGAAGATGTCCCGCTGGATATCCTGCAAAGCGTCGCCGCCCCGATCAGCACACCTGAAGACGCGACCCAGGCCGAGCAATTGCTTGAGCACCTGAGCGTCAGCCTGGGCCAGTTGAGCGCCCGCCAGCAACGCATCTTCATCCTCAGCCGCCTGCACGGTTGCAGCTACCAGGAGATTGCCGATCAGTTGCAGGTGTCCTTGAGCACCGTACAAAAGGAACTGAAGTTGATCATGGCCATCTGTGTAGGTGTGGCCGAACGGCTGGATCAGCCTTAAGCTTCACTCCGACAGAAGTGTCGATCCAAGCTGTAGGAAAAATGAATAGAACGTGGCGAAGACCCGAGGAACACCGTGACGGACCCGAATAAACTGCGCCCCCATGAGCTGGCTCATGAGGTGCTGCAAGACGCGGCCATGGACCAAGCCCTCGACTGGCTGATCGCCATGCAATGCCCGCAGCCCGGCCAGCACGCCGCGTTCCAGGCCTGGCTGGCCGAGAGCCCAACGCATGCCCACGCCTTCAGCAAAGCCCAGGCTGCCTGGGGCGGCGCGCCGGTGCACAGCGCCGCCGTGGCCCTGGCCGCGCCGCGCAAGCCGAGCGCCTGGCGCCGGGTCAAACCGCACTGGAAACCCCTGGCCACCGCCGCCGTGCTGCTGCTCGGCCTGTTCAGTTCCAGCAACCTGCCGGTACGCCTGCAAGCCGACCACCTCACCGTGGTCGGCGAGCGCCAGCGCCTGCAACTGGACGAAGGTTCCAACGTACTGCTCAACACCAATTCGGCGTTTTCCAGCAGCATCAAGGACCACCAGCGCATCGCCCGCCTCTACCAGGGCGAAGCGTTTTTCGACATCGCCCCCGCCCGTGGCCTGCCGCTGGAAATCGACGCCGGCCCGGTGCGCGCCAGCGTGCAGGACACCGCGTTTGCCGTGCGCTATCTCGACGGCGAAGCCCAGGTGCAAGTGCAGCGCGGTGATGTCGACCTGAGCAATACCTTCGACGACGCGCGGGTGCGCCTGAGTGCCGGCGAGAGCATCCGCATCGGCCCCAAGGGCTTCGGCCAGCCGGCCAAGCTGGACGCCGGCAAGGACCTGGCCTGGGTCCAGGGCCGCCTGGTCTTCGAGAACTGTCCGATGAGCGAGGTGCTGGCGGAGCTGCGTCGCTATTACCCGGGCTGGATCGTCAACACCAACGACAAGCTCGCCAGCGTCGCCGTCACCGGCAATTATCGCCTCGACCAGCCGCTGGACGTGGTGCGTTCCCTGGCCCACATCACCTCGGCCAAGCTGTCGGAATACCCGGCGCTGGTCATCCTGAACTAAATGAGAATTATTTTTACTCGATCCTGACCGGCGATACGTCTCGTTATAGCCAATGCAACTGATTCCTATTTGGATCGGTTCGCAACTATAAGATTCGTATCTCCGGAGCGCTCTCGATGTCCTCTCGTTTCAACCGCCGGTCTTGTTCGCCCGTCCTGTCCCTGCTGACCGTCGCCATACTGATGGCCGGCGCGCCGGCGATGGCCGCCACTGCCGTCGAACCGGTGCCGCGCAGCCACGGCAACTACACGTTCAGCATCGAACAGCAGCCATTGGTGTCGGCACTGAATGCCTTTACCGGCGTGACCGGCTGGCAAGTCGGCCTGCCGGCCGAGCTGGGCCAGGGTGTGTCGTCCCCGGGCGTGCGCGGTGCGTTGTCGCCGGAGAAGGCGCTAGAGCGGCTGTTGGCGGGGACCAACCTGAGCTATCGCAAGCTGGGCAATAACAACATCGTCCTGGAGAAACGTGCCGCCGGCAGCGCTCTGAACCTGCAGCAAGTGACCATCAGCGCCACCCGCACCGAGCAGGATGTGGACAGCGTACCGAGCATGGTCAGCGTGCACGACCGCCAGGAGCTGGACCGCCAGAACGTCAATACCACCCGTGAACTGGTGCGTTACGAGCCGGGCGTGTCGGTGGGCGGCGCCGGCACCCGCTCGGGCAACGCGGGCTATAACATTCGCGGTATCGACGGTGATCGCATTCTTACCCAGGTCGACGGCGTGGAAGTGCCGGACAACTTCTTCAACGGCCCCTACGCCAAGACCCGGCGCAACTACGTCGACCCGGAAATCGTCAAGCGCGTGGAAATCCTGCGCGGTCCGGCCTCGGCCCTGTACGGCAGCAGTGCCATTGGCGGCGCGGTGAGCTACTTCACTCTCGACCCGGATGACATCATCAAGCCCGGCCAGGACGTCGGCGCGCGCCTGAAGACCGGTTACAGCTCCGCCGACGAAAGCTGGCTGACCTCCGCCACCGTCGCCGGCCGCCTGCAGGACTTCGACGGCTTGCTGCACCTGAGCCAGCGCAACGGTCACGAAACCGAATCCTATGACGGCAACAACGCCACCGGCCTGGCCCGCACCGGCGCCAACCCCGAAGACGCGCGCACTACCAACGTGCTGGCCAAACTCGGCTGGAATTATGGCGACGACAACCGCCTGGGCCTGACCTACGAGAAGTACAAGGATGATCGCGACGTCAACCTGAAGAACGCCGTGGGCGGCCCGTTCGTGGGTGGACGCGGTTTCAACCTTTACCGAGACCGTCGCGGCAACGACACCATTACCCGCGAGCGTTTCGGCCTGGAAAACAGCTTCGCCCTCGACTCGCCCATCGCCGACCGCATCAAGACCAGCCTCAATTACCAGATCGCCAAGACCGACCAGACCACGGCTGAAATCTACCAGTCGGGCCGTCGCGTATTGCGCACCCGCGACACGTTGTACGAAGAGAAACAGTGGGTCTTCGATGCGCAACTGGACAAGGCCTTCAGCCTCGGTGACACCGATCACCAGGTCACCTACGGCACTACGCTCAAGCAGCAGAAAGTCACCGGTTCGCGCGAAGGCAGCGCCACCTGCCTGGCGGTCGGCAGCGGTTGCACCGCCATCGGCGCGCCCAGCCCATCGGCCAGCGACAGCGTGAAGAAAGCCAGCGACTTCCCCGACCCGACCATCAACACCTATTCGCTGTTCGCCCAGGACCAGATCACCTGGGACAAATGGACCTTCCTGCCCGCCGTGCGTTACGACTACACCCGGCTCAAGCCCAAGCTGACCGAGGAATTCCTCAGCACCGTGAACCCCACCGGTGAATATTCCGTCGACGGCAAGGACAAGACCTGGCACCGCGTCACGCCCAAGTTCGGCCTGACCTACGCCCTGACCGATCAATACACTTGGTTCGGCCAATACGCCGAAGGTTTCCGCACACCGTCGGCAAAAGCCCTGTACGGCCGCTTCGAAAACCTCAACCTGGGCTACACCGTGGAGCCCAACCCCGACCTCAAGCCGGAAACCAGCAAGGGCATCGAAACCGGGTTGCGCGGCAAGTTCGACGAGGGGTCCTTTGAAATCGCGGTGTTCTACAACAAATACCGCGACTTCATCGACGAAGACAACGCGGTGGTCGGCGGCACCGTCGAACAGTTCCAGGCGGTGAATATCAAGCGCGCCACCATCAAGGGCGCCGAAGCCAAGGGTCGTCTGAACCTGGATGCCTTCGGTGCACCACAAGGCCTGTATACCCAGGGTGCGGTGTCCTACGCCCATGGCCGCAACGACGACAACGGCGAGCCGCTCAACAGCGTCAACCCGCTCAAAGGCGTCTTCGGCCTGGGCTACGACCAGGACAGCTACGGCGGCCTGGTGAGCTGGACCCTGGTGAAAAAACAGAATCGCGTCGACAGCAGCACCTTCCACGCGCCGGACGGCGATACCAGCGGCCCGTTCAAGACGCCGGGGTTCGGCATTCTCGACCTGACCGCCTACTACAAAGTCACCCAAGACGTGACCATCAACGGCGGCGTCTACAACCTCACCGACAAGAAATACTGGAACTGGGATGACGTACGCAGCTACGACAGCGTCGGCGAAGCCGCGGTGACCGGCCCGGCCAACCTTGATCGCCTGACCCAGCCGGGTCGCAACTTCGCGATCAATGTGATCTGGGACATCTGATAGCACTTGCCCAATCTGGCCGCGATGACTCCGCGGCCAGATGAGGATTTTTTACTGTGCCGCGTCTTCCTGTTCGTCTAGTTGATAACCGCTCGCTTTAGAGCCAACAGGCGCTACCCCTTCTCAAGGACTTTTTCATGACCGCTTCTCCTACCGCAGAACGTCCAAGCCTGCGCTCCCAGCGCCTGAACCAGATCACCCACGAACCGCACACCAAGCTCGACGCGCTGGTCAAAGCCCACGCCCCGTTTGAAACCCAGGCCAACTTCGCCCGCTTCGTGGTGGCGCAGTACCTGTTTCAATCGGAATTGGTCGCGCTGTACAACGATGCCGAACTGAACCAGATCATCCCGGACCTGGCCCAGCGTTGCCGCGCAGAGGCCGCCAGACTCGACCTGGGCGACCTCGACACCGACGTGCCTGCACCGGTTGCCGGTGCCGTGAACAACCCCGGCCGCGCCGAGGCCCTGGGCTGGCTGTTCGTCTCCGAAGGCTCCAAACTGGGCGCTGCCTTCCTGATCAAACGTGCCGTGGGCCTGGGCCTGAGCGAAACCTTCGGTGCCCGCCACCTGGGCGAGCCGGAGGGCGGGCGTGCCGAAGGCTGGAAACGCTTCACCCGCACCCTCGATGCGATGCAACTGAGTGCCGAAGAGGAAGCGGCCGCGGAGAAAGGTGCGGTCGATGCGTTCGTACGCTTCACCGTATTGCTGGAACAGGCGTACGCTAGCGCCCCTGAACTGGCCTGAGCCCCAACTTAAACGCGATCCAATGTGGGAGGGGGCTTGCTCCCGATGGCGGTGTATCAGTCAACGAATCTATTACTGACCCACCGCCATCGGGAGCAAGCCCCCTCCCACATTCAGACCGCATTTCAATGCTGACTTTTTTGTTGCTCCCAACCTTGCACACACCATGACCCGCAAACTCCAATCCACCTCTAAAATCGCGCAGATCCTGTACGGCCTGCTGGCCTACGTCAGCCTGGGGATCGGCCTGGTGGCGATTGTCATACCGGGTTTGCCCACCACCGAATTCATCCTGCTGGCCGCCTGGGCCGCCACTAAAAGCTCACCACGCCTCAGCGCCTGGCTGGAAAACCACCGCCTGTTCGGACCCATCCTGCTCAACTGGCGCAATGGCAAGATCATCGCGCGCCGGGCCAAAGTCAGCGCCACCGTGAGCATGCTGCTGTGCGCCGCGCTGATGCTGGTGATGCTCGACCATGGCTGGCCGATCTACCTGGCAATCGCCGGCATGAGCCTGGGCAACCTGTGGATCTGGTCGCGCCCCGAGCAGCTCGCACGCCCCGTATAACGCTGCGTGCAGGCGCCTACCGCTCATCGGCTGTTACTCATGAATTGATTTGTTACGCCGATGTTTCAGACATGGCGCCGAACGGACTTGGCACTTTTGCGTGCTTCTCAACAAGTCCATTCGTGAGTGAACCTATGTTCGACACCCTCTCCATCCGCTTGAAAATCGTGCTGCTGTCCGGCCTCTGCCTGCTAGGCGTGATTGCACTGGTGGTCGGCATCAACATCTACAACACCAACCAGAACGACCAACTGGTCAGTGACTCAAGCTCACGAATGCTGACGGCCAGCGTAGAGCAGCTGCTGCAAGCCAAGGCGGCGGAACAGGCCGTGCAGTTGCAGAAGACCTTCAATGAAAACCTGCTGGTGGTCACCGCCCTCGCCGACCAGGTCAAAGACCTGCGCAACCTCGCAGCCAAGCGTTCCCTGGAAGCCGGAGCCCTGCGCGAAGAACTCAACCAAAGCGTAAAAACCGCCTTTGACCGCAACACCAAGGTGTTGGGCATCTGGCTGTCGTTCGAACCCAACGCACTGGATGGCAAGGACAGCGAATTCGTTGACGACAAGGCACGCGTCTCCAACGAGAAAGGCCGCTTCTCCAGCTACTGGAGCCGGGCCGGCGGCGAAAGCCTGAACACGATCATGGTTGAAGATGACCTGACGAAAACCTCCCTCAACCTCAGCGGCACGCCCTACAACATTTGGTACACCTGCCCACGAGACACACGTGCCACCTGCCTGCTGGACCCGTACGAAGACACGGTGGCCGGCAAGCCCGTGCTGATGACCACCATCTCCCAGCCTTTGATCGTGGACGGCAAGGTGATCGGCGTGGTCGGTGTGGACATCGCCCTCAACGCCCTGCAAGCCGTCACCGATGCGGCTCAGAAAGACCTGTTCAACGGCGCTGGGCATTTGGAAGTGCTGTCCAGCACCGGCCTGATCGCCGCCTACAGCGGTGAACCGGCGCGTGTGGGCAAGAACCTGATCGACACCCTTGGCGCCGAAGGCAAAGAGATCGTGCAACTGCTCGCCAGTGATCGCCCGATGATCCGCGAACAGGACGAGACCATTCGCGCCGTGTACCCCGTCAAGCCGATTGCCGACGCCAAATCCTGGGGCGTCGTGATCAAGCTGCCCAAGGCCGTGATGCTCGCCGATAACGTCAAGCTGCAAGCGGTGCTTGACGACGCGCAGGCCACAGGCACCCTCAAAGCCTTGCTGGTCGCGGCGGCCGCCGGCCTTGTCGGCCTGCTGCTGATCTGGCTGACCGCCACCGGCGTGACCCGCCCGATCAACAGCGTGGCGGCCATGCTCAAGGACATCGCCAGCGGCGACGGCGACCTCACCCAACGCCTGGCCTATGCCAAAAAAGACGAACTGGGCGAGCTGGTGAACTGGTTCAATCGCTTCCTCGACAAGCTGCAACCGACCATTGCGCAGATCAAGCAGAGCATCACCGAAGCGCGCGGCACGGCCGACCAGTCCTCGGCCATTGCGCGCCAGACCAGCGAAGGCATGCAGGTGCAGTTCCGCGAAATCGACCAGGTGGCCACCGCGTCCAATGAAATGAGCGCCACCGCCCATGACGTCGCCAACAGCGCCTCCAACGCCGCCAGCGCGGCACGCGGCGCGGACCAGTCGGCACGCGAAGGCATGTCGATCATCGAACAAAGCACCCGCGACATCACCACCCTGGCCGAGGAAGTCAGCAAGGCGGTGGGCGAAGTCGAGGCGCTGGCCGTCAACAGCGAACAGATCGGTTCGGTCCTGGAAGTGATCCGCAGCATTGCCGAACAGACCAACCTGCTGGCGTTGAACGCGGCAATCGAAGCGGCACGTGCCGGAGAAAGCGGGCGCGGCTTTGCCGTGGTGGCCGATGAGGTGCGCAACCTGGCCAAACGCACCCAGGATTCGGTCGAGGAAATTCGCCTGGTGATCGAACGCATCCAGAGCGGCACCCGCGGCGTGGTGGCGAGCATGCACTCAAGCCAAAGCCAGGCCCAGAGCAATGCCGGGCAGATCCATCAGGCCGTGCAGGCGCTGGGCAAGATCAGCGACGCGGTGACGGTGATCAGCGACATGAACCTGCAGATCGCCAGCGCCGCCGAACAGCAAAGCGCAGTGGCTGAAGAGGTCAATCGCAACGTCTCGGCGATCCGCACCGTGACCGAAACCCTCACCGGCCAGGCCACCGAGTCGGCGGCCATCAGCAGCCAGCTCAATGCCTTGGCCAGCCAGCAGATGAAGTTGATGGATCAATTCAAGGTCTGAATAACACCACACCTCAATGTGGGAGGGGGCTTGTCCCCTCCCACAGTTGGAGTACCGCTTAGACTCCCGGTCAGCCAGCAAGTGAAGTTGATGGATCAGCGGAATATCTGGAAACAGCACAGGCCCAATGTGGGAGGGGGCTTGCCCCCGATGGCGGTGTGTCAGCCACAAATAAGCCAGCTCACCCACCGCTATCGGGGGCAAGCCCCCTCCCACATTGGCTCGCTTTAACCTTACAGACCGGTCCAGGCCTGGACGAACGCTGTCAGGTCTTCCTTCGGCGCAGTGCGCGGCGGGTTCTGTGGGGTGCCCAGGTAGAGAAAGCCAATCACTTCCTCGCCAGCTGCCAATCCCAGGCCTTTGGCGACGTGGGCCGAGTAGGACAATTCACCCGTGCGCCACACCGCGCCAATCCCTTGGGCATAAGCCGCCAGCAGAATGCCATGGGCCGCGCAGGCGGCTGCCAGCAATTGTTCGGATTTGGGCACCTTGAAGTGCTCCTGCAGGCGAGCAATCACCACCACCACCAGTGGCGCACGCAGCGGGCCGTTCTGGGCCTTGTCGATCACGGCTTGCGGGGCATCGGCATCGTGCAGGCGGGCGGCTTCGGCCAACAGTGTGCCCATCTGCTCACGGGCGGCACCTTCCACGGTGAGGAAACGCCACGGGCGCAACTGGCCGTGGTCGGGCGCACGCATGGCGGCGGCGAACAGCACGTCGCGCTGCTCCTGGGTCGGTGCCGGTTCGAGCAAACGCGGCACGGAAACACGGTTGAGCAAAGCGTCGAGAGCCTGCATTGGCCACCTCCTGAAAAAAATGTGCGGTCATTCTAGCGGAATGAATCGGCAGGCCACCAAACGATAATTGCTCTTATTCAAACCGCCCCGCCCTGTTAGACTTTGCGACCACCTTTTTCGCCCCCGTTCAGGAAACTCGATGTTCCGTTCGCTACTTCACCTGTGCGCAGCATTGATGGCCCTGGGCCTGACCGCCTGCGACGACGCCCCTCGGTTTACCCAGGCCGAGCCGGGTGAAGCGCGCGCCGGCGGTGCCACAACGGTGAACAAGCGTGACCAGAATGCGTTTTCCCTGCCCTCGGCCAACCTGGCGCCCACCCGCCGCCTGGACTTCAGCGTCGGCAACAGTTTCTTTCGCAGCCCCTGGGTGATCGCGCCCTCCACCACCACCGCACGGGACGGCCTGGGCCCGCTTTTCAATACCAACGCCTGCCAGAACTGCCATATCAAGGACGGCCGCGGCCATCCACCGCTGGCCGACGCGCCCAATGCCGTGTCGATGCTGGTCCGCCTGTCGATCGCCCCGCCTGTTACCGAAAAGGAGCCTTACGCCAAACTCATCGAGCAACTTGGCGTAGTGCCAGAGCCGGTGTACGGCGGGCAATTGCAGGACATGGCCGTGCCTGGCGTGGCCCCGGAAGGCAAGGTGCGGGTCGATTACACACCGGTCAACGTCCGGTTCAAGGACGGTACGGTGGTGGAGTTGCGCAAGCCCGACCTGCAGATCACCCAGCTCGGCTATGGCCCGATGCACCCTGACACACGTTTTTCTGCGCGCATCGCTCCGCCGATGATCGGCCTGGGGCTGCTCGAAGCCATCAGCGATGCCGACATCCTGCGCAACACCGACCCGAAGACGGCGGACAGCGAAGCCATCATCGGCAAGGCGAATCAGGTGTGGGACGACGCCGAGCAAAAAACCGTGCTCGGGCGGTTCGGCTGGAAAGCCGGGCAACCCAACCTCAATCAACAAAATGTTCACGCGTTCTCTGGTGATATGGGCCTCACCACCTCCTTGAGACCCTTCGATGACTGCACCGACGCCCAGGTCGCCTGCAAACAGGCCCCCAACGGCAACGGCCCCAATGGCGAGCCGGAAGTCAGCGACAACATCCTGCGCCTGGTGCTGTTCTATACGCGCAACCTCGCCGTGCCGCTGCGCCGTGACGTCAACGCGCCGCAGGTGCTGGCCGGCAAGAACCTGTTCTACCAGGCCGGCTGCCAGGGCTGTCACAAGCCGACATTCACCACGGCCACCAACGCCGCCGAACCTGAACTGGCCAACCAGGTGATCCGCCCCTACAGCGATTTGCTGCTGCATGACATGGGCGAAGGGCTGGCCGACAACCGTACCGAATTCAAGGCCGGTGGCCGCGACTGGCGTACCCCGCCGTTGTGGGGCATCGGCCTGACGCAAGCCGTCAGTGGTCACACCCAGTTCCTGCATGACGGCCGCGCCCGCAACCTGCTCGAAGCCGTGCTCTGGCATGGCGGGCAAGCACAAGCGGCGCAGCAGCATGTGTTGTCATTCAATGCCGAGCAGCGCGCCGCGTTGCTGGCGTTCCTGAATTCTCTATAAGCTTTGCCCCAATTACAGAAGGGAGCTCGACATGTTCCGTCCCAAGTTGTTGTTCACCAGCCTGGCCGCCCTCGCCCTCGGCGCCTGCTCGCCCCAGGACCCGCAAGCGGTGACCTCGGCGGCCATCGCCAAGCAAGTCATCCTGCCGACCTACAGCCGTTGGGTTGAAGCCGACCGCCAACTGGCCGTGAGCGCCCTGGCCTACTGCCAGGGCAAGGAAAGCCTGGACACCGCCCGCGCCGACTTCCTCCACGCGCAAAAAGCCTGGGCCGAGCTGCAACCGCTGCTGATCGGCCCGCTGGCCGAGGGCAACCGTGCCTGGCAGGTGCAGTTCTGGCCGGACAAGAAGAACCTGGTAGGCCGCCAGGTCGAGCAACTGGTTGCCAGCCAGCCACAGATCGACGGCGCCGCCCTCGCCAAATCCAGCGTGGTGGTGCAAGGCCTGTCGGCCTACGAATATATCCTCTACGACGCCAAGCCTGACGTTGCCGACGCAGCCCAGAAAGCCCGGTACTGCCCGCTGCTGATCGCCATCGGCGAGCGCCAGAAAGCCCTGGCCGAAGAGATCCTGGCCAGCTGGAACAGCACCGATGGCATGCTGGCGCAGATGACCAAGTTCCCGAACCAGCGCTATGCCGATTCCCACGAAGCCATCGCTGACCTGCTGCGCGTGCAAGTGACCGCTCTGGACACCCTGAAGAAAAAACTCGGCACGCCGATGGGCCGCCAGACCAAGGGCATCCCGCAACCGTTCCAGGCCGATGCCTGGCGCAGCCAGTCGTCCCTGCAAAGCCTGGAAGCCAGCCTCGCGGCGGCCCAGACCGTTTGGGTGGGCGTGGACAACAAAGGCTTGCGCGGCCTGCTGCCGGCCGATCAGAAAGCCCTGGCCGAGAAGATCGACGCCGCGTACGCCGCGTCGCTGAAACTGTTCGCCAGCAACCAGCGTTCCCTCAACGAACTGTTGAACGATGACGCCGGGCGCCAGCAACTCAACGATCTCTACGACAGCCTCAACGTGGTCCATCGCCTGCATGAAGGCGAGCTGGCCAAGGCGCTGGGGATCCAACTGGGCTTCAATGCCAACGACGGTGACTGATGATGCTCAGGCGACAGGCTTTGGCGATTGGCAGCGTGCTGCTCAGCGCACTCACGCTGGGTGGCTGGACGCTGTCCAAAGGTAATGGCGCTTCACAAACCAAGCATGGCCCGTTGCTGCTGTCGGCGCGCGATGATGCCGACGGCAAGCACTACGCCGTAGGTTATCGCCTGGACGGCAAGCAGGTGTTCGCCACCCAGGTCGGCCAGCGCTGCCACGACATCATCAACCACCCGACGCTGCCGATTGCGCTGTTCGTCGCCCGTCGTCCGGGCACCGAGAGTTACCTGGTCGACCTGCGTGATGGCGCGCTGCTGCAAACCATTACCTCCAACGCCAACCGCCACTTCTATGGACACGCCGTGATCCACAAAGACGGTGAATGGCTGTACGCCACCGAGAACGACACGTCCGACCCCGGCCGTGGTTTGCTCGGGGTGTACCGGTTCGAAGGCGAGCGGCTGGTGCACAGCGGGGAACTGTCGACCCATGGCATCGGCCCGCATCAGGTGTCATGGATGCCCGATGGCGAAACCCTGGTGGTGGCCAACGGCGGCATTCGCACCGAGGCCGAAAGCCGCGTGGAGATGAACCTCAATGCCATGGAACCGAGCCTGGTGCTGATGCACCGCGACGGCAGCCTGATCAGCAAGGAAACCCTGGGCCAGCAGATGAACAGCGTGCGCCACATGGGGATCGCCAGCGATGGCACCATCCTCACCGGGCAGCAGTTCATGGGGCCGTCCCAGGAGCGTTCCGAGTTGCTCGCGATCAAGCGGCCGGGCCAGCCGTTCGTGGCCTTCCCGGTGGCCGATGAGCAGTTGCAGGCGATGGGTCACTACACCGCCAGCGTTGCGGTGCACAGTGAGCTGCGGCTGGTGGCGCTGACAGCGCCGCGCGGCAACCGGTTCTTTATCTGGGACATGGACAGCGGCGAACTGCGCCTGGATGGGCCCTTGCCAGACTGTGCCGGTGTGGGCGCGGTGGCCGATGGGTTTGTCGTGACGTCAGGCCAGGGACGCTGCCGGTTCTACGATTGCCGCCAGGAAAAATTGCTCGCGCAGCCGCTGGAATTGCCGGCGGGTTTTTGGGATAACCACCTGCATCTGGTCTGATTCCCGATTGCAAAAAAAAGGGCCTCGCATCGCAAGGCCCTTTCCGGGGGTTTCAATCGTTTCAACTTTGCGGCCTCATCGCCTGAGACATCCCGAACATGAACAAAAGCAGCTCATGATCGGGTTTGGCCGCCACACTGACCTTGGCGACACGGGGCAGCAGGCATTGCCCACCGCCCTGCACCGCACTGAGTACCTGTGTGCGAGGCTGTTCCCAGGCGGCCAGGGCCAGGGCTGCAACGCCCAGTGCCCCAACCAGGAACAAACCTCGTGCTATTTCTAGCTTCATCTGCTTAAACCCTTGATAGCGCTGCCAAACGCCGTCTCGTAAAAGTAGCTGAGTTTTTTCCAGTCGGTATCGTTCCACGACGAATGGCGGCGCAATTGCAGCATGTCATGGGAGGCGGCCCGATAAGCGGTCAGACGCTGACGGCATTTTTCAAAGTCCAGCAGTGCCACCTCCACGTTCACCGCATCAGCCTCGCCGGTAACCCGTACGAAGATATGCTTGATGTACAGGCAACCATGCTGCCAGCGCCCCTTGTGCATGCGCGCCAGGGTGCCGGCCAGTTCCTTGAGCACGCGCTCATGCACCTCTTCACCGTATTGCTCACGGCCGCCGGCGGCGTACCAGTTTTCAATCTCGTCGAAACCGTCCAGCGAAGCGGTGACCAGCAAGGCCTTCCACTGATGCTCCGGGTCGCGCCGCGCCTCGCAGAACACCAACTCCGGCACGCGTACATCCAGCAAGCGCAGGCCCTTGAGGGCATCGCGCTCACGCAACACGGTCGGACGTCCGAACGGATGCAACCAGCTGCGGTAGATGTGTCCGGTCTGACGCTTGCAATAGAGCAAGCGCCCATTGGGACTGACCACCCGCTGCACGCCACTCTCACCGCCACGCCGACGATTGGGCTCTTCAACCCATTCACCCTGCTGGCGCCAGAAAAAATCAAATCGTTCTTCGGGAGCTACATGACTGCCTACTACGCACTCAACTGCCATCCTGTTACCTCTTACGCAATACATAAACTCGCCACATGGCGTAGAGCGGCATGAAGTCCAGAGACTCCTGAACTCGGAAACCGGCCTGCTCAAACTCTGCCTCGACAGTAGCAGCCGGTAACACAAACCGGTTTTGGTAACCTTCTTGCTCACCTTTCTTACGACGACGCACTTCGGCGCGCTTACGCTTCCAGGCCTTGAAATTGCCATCCACCCAGAGCGAGATAATCACGCTGTCGCGGGTAACACGTTGAAACTCACGCAGTATTGTCATTCTGTGCGCAGGGTCACCGATGTGGTGCATCAAGCGCATGCAGAAAATACTGTCGACCGAATTATCTGGCAGATCGATATCAAAGGCGGAGGTCTGCAAAGGGCGTACCCGTTTCACCACTTCCGCCGGTTGCGCCACCGTAGCGACTTTCAACATCGATGCCGAATTGTCGGCCCCGATAATCACGCGGTTGGGTTTCTCGGCCAACAACGGCCAGAACCGACCGGCGCCACACGGCAGGTCGAGCACCAGGCCCGGCTCACCGGCCATGGCCAGCGCACCGCGCGCCAGTTGCTCGTCGCGCTTGTGGGACAACCGGCGAGCCAGATTGTCCTGATGCTTGAGCAAATATTGCTGCGCGTGTTGATCGTCGTACTTTTCTGAAAATTCCAACTTGATCGGGGAAGGCATCTTACGTCTCCGGTAACTGATGCCTACAACCCTATGCAGCGAACTGTGATGAACAAGTCAACTGATTGTGAAAAACTTGTCCTGTCTAATCTCATACATTTCAAGACTTTACAGAAACATTCAGTAGCACCGGGCCATCTTCGCTGAAAAGAACGCAACGTGCAGCAGCAAACTGACAGACTGAACGGTCAGGTTTTGACCCGGCCCAGTTCGACATGAAAACGGCAGCCATTGGGCTCCATGGTGCTCAACGTCACGCTCCAGCCCTGGCTTTCACAGATACGCTGCACCAGCGACAAACCGAGCCCCAAGCCGTCGCCGCGCTTCTCGCTGCCGCGCACGAACGGCTCGAACATCGCCTCACGCTTGTCTTCAGGAATGCCCACACCGGAGTCCTCCACCACAAAGCCGCTCGGCTCCAGGGTGAGGCGGATGAAGCCCTGCTCGGTGTAATGCAGTGCATTGCGCAACAGGTTGCCCATTACGGCGTGCAGGAAGGTGGTGTTATAGCGCGTGTCCAGCGGGTTGCCAGGGCAATAGATCAACGCCAGGCCCTTCTGCTCGATGGGCCCGCGCCAGATCCCGAGCAGGTCCTCGGCGACCTGTGTCAGGTTGACCTGGGCCGACATGGCGGCGTCGTCATGCTTGGCGCGGGCCAGCATCAGGAAAGTCTGTACCAGTTCGCGCATTTCTTCACAGGCCCGGGCGATACGCAGGACCTGGTTGCGACCCCGTTGATCGATAGCCGGGTTCTCCAGCAACAGCTCGCAGGAACTGGCCAGCACCATCAGCGGTGTGCGCAGTTCATGGCTTACGTCGCTGGTAAACAGCTGTTCGCGAGACAGCGCCTGGCGCAGGCGACCCAGCGTGGCATCGAACGCCACCGCCAACTCGCCCACTTCGTCGGCCGCATAATCGGGTGCCAATGGCGGTGCAAGTCCCAGCAGTTGATCGCGATGGCGCACCTGACGCGCCAGCCGTACCACCGGCGCCATCACCTTGCGCGCCAGCACCCAGCCGAGAAACACCGCCAACGCCAGGCTGAGCACGAAGCCCACCAGCACTACGGCAAACAGCACGCGCTCGCGCTCTTCGAAATCGCTCTGGTCCTGCAGCAGCACATAGCGCCGGCCATCGATCACTTCGACCATGGCGTGGTACGACAGCGACTCGCGAAACACTTCATGAAAGCCTGGGTCCAGATGGCGCAAGTCCTTGGGCAGCTCGAAATCGCCGGGGCCACCGCTGAAATAGAACAGCTGGTCAGGCTCGGGGCGGTGTCGCCAGTCCTCCATGCTGTCCATCAACAGCAGGCGTTGCAGATCGCCGCCCAGGCCCGCCGAAATCAGCTTCTCTTCCACCAGGTGCACCGTCGCGACGATGCCCATGGCGAAGGCCCCCGCCACCAACGCGCTCATCAACGCAAAGGCGATGATGATCCGTTGGGCAAGGCTTTGCTTAAACTCCATCACGGCCCTCGGCCAGGCGATAACCCACACCGTGCACCGTTTGCAGCAGCGGCTTGGCGAAGGGCTTGTCGATCACTTGGCGCAATTGGTGAACGTGGCTGCGCAGGCTGTCGCTGTCCGGGCAATCGTCGCCCCACAAGGCTTCTTCGAGGATTTCGCGGCGCAATACGTGCGGGCTTTTCTGCATCAACACCGCCAGCAGCTTCAGGCCGACCGGGTTGAGTTTGAGCAGGCGCCCTTCGCGCGTGACCTCCAGGGTATCGAGGTCGTAGTTCAGGTCGCCCACCTGCAAGGCACGACGCCCGCCACCCTGGGCACGGCGCAGCACCGCTTCGATACGCGCGGCCAGTTCGGACAAGGCAAACGGCTTGAGCAGGTAATCATCGGCCCCGGACTTGAAGCCCTGCAGCCGGTCGTCCAGCTGGTCGCGGGCGGTGAGCATGATCACCGGCGTGTCGCGGCGCGCGTCTTCGCGCAGGCGTTTGCACAGGGTGTAGCCATCGATGCCCGGCAGCATGATGTCGAGCACGATCAAGTCGTAGTGCTCGGTAGCGGCCAGGTGCAGGCCCGACAAACCGTCCTGCGCACAGTCCACTGTGTAGCCTTTTAGCCCCAGGTAGTCGGCCAGGTTGGCCAGAATATCGCGGTTGTCTTCAACCAGTAAAATTCGCATGGGCAGTGTCTCCGTACGCGGTAACGGCCGTGTTGGCTCGCGCAGCTTAAGGCCAAGTGTCGCTCAGGGATAGACCCGCAGGGCCCGTCGATAAAGGTTTTCAACTGATTATTCAGCTGAACGAGTTTTTCACTATAGCTTCACAAACTGACTACAGTGTCAGCGTGAAGATCGCCCCCATTGATAAAAGGACATTGGACATGGGTTTTCCAAAAACCGCGCCTATGCGCTATTTGCTGTTGATAACCGGCACCTGGCTGGTTGTGTTCCTGCTCACCCGCAGCGTGCTGCTCATCACTCACCTGGATGAGGTGAGCGGCAACCTGCTGCCGGTGTTCGGCGTGGGGTTGCTCTACGACCTCGGTTTCCTGGCCTATGCGGCGCTGCCGCTGGGGCTGTACCTGTTGCTGTGCCCGCCTGCCCTGTGGCGCCGCCGCGGTCACCGCTGGTTCCTGCAAGGGCTGCTTACGGTAAGCCTGTTCGCGATGCTGTTCACCTCGGTGGCCGAATGGCTGTTCTGGGATGAATTCGGCGTGCGCTTCAACTTTATCGCCGTGGATTACCTGGTGTATTCCGACGAGGTGTTGAACAACCTGTTGGAGTCCTACCCCATCGGCAAGCTCCTCAGCCTGCTGGCGATGCTCGCGCTGATCCTCAGCGTGGTACTGCGCAAGCCTTTCAACGCGGCAATCGCCGCGCCTTTGCCGGTGCTGCGTGGCCGCTTGGTGAGTGCCCTGGCGTTGCTGGTGGTCGCCGGCCTCAGTCTGCAGTTGATCAGCCAGGACAGCCCGCGCACCCAAGGCGGCAACGCGTACAACAACGAGCTGGCCAGCAATGGCCCTTATCAGTTCTTTGCCGCGTTCCGTAACAACGAACTGGACTACACACAGTTCTATAAAAGTCTGCCAACCGAGGTGGTCGCGAAGCAACTGCGCGCCGAACTCAGTGAGCCTAATGCGCGCTTCGTCGACCAGGACCCACTGGATATCCGCCGCGCCATCACCAACCCCGGCACGCTGCGCAAACCCAATATCGTGCTGGTCACCATCGAGAGCTTCAGCGCCAAATACATGGGCAGCAACGGCGATGAGCGCAACCTCACGCCCAACCTCGATGCGCTGCGCAAACAGAGCCTGTTCTTCAATAACTTCTACGCCACCGGTACGCGTACCGACCGAGGCCTGGAAGCCATCACCCTGGCGATTCCCCCGACGCCCGGGCGCTCGATCGTCAAGCGCATCGGCCGCGAAAGCGGTTTCGCCAGCCTGGGCCAGCAGCTCTCCGCGATTGGCTACGACAGCGTGTTCGTCTACGGCGGGCGCGGCTATTTCGACAACATGAACGCGTTTTTCAGCGGCAATGGCTACCGCGTCGTCGACCAGAGCAGCGTGCCCGAAGCGGAAATCTCGTTCAAAAATGCCTGGGGCATGGCCGACGAGGACCTCTACAAACAAACCCTGAAACTGGCCGACGCCGACTACGCCAAGCAGCAGCCGTTCCTGCTGCAATTGATGACCACCTCCAACCACCGTCCCTACACCTACCCGGACGGGCGTATTGATATCAAATCCGGCAAGGGCCGCGACGGCGCGGTGAAATACACCGACTACGCCATCGGCCAGTTCCTCGACGCCGCGCGCCAGAAGCCCTGGTTCGATAACACGATCTTCGTATTCGTCGCCGACCACACCGCCGGCAGCGCAGGCAAGGAAGACCTGCCCATCACCAACTACCAGATACCGCTGTTCATCTATGCACCCAAGCTGATCGACGCCCGAGAAAACGCGCAACTGGCCAGCCAGATCGACCTGGCGCCCACGCTGCTGGGCCTGATCAACCTGAGCTACGAATCAACGTTCTTTGGCCGCAACCTGCTGCAGGACAATCCGCTGCCACCGCGGGTGGTGGTCGGCAACTACCAGCACCTGGGCCTGTTTGACGGGACCAACCTGGCGATCCTCAGCCCGCGCAAAGGCCTGCGTCGCCATGACCAGGCGCTGGGTGACAGCCAGGAACTGCGCGTGGGCAGCGATGACCCGTTGATCCAACGGGCCATCACTTACTACCAGGCCGCCAGCTATGGCTACAAACAACAACTGCTGAGCTGGAGAGCCCCCAAGGAAGAGGCCCCAGCCCTGAGCACACGCTAATCAAAAAAGTCCCGTACAGGTGAGTACGGGACTTTTTTTGCCAAGGTTCGTCATGAATCCCCCCGCCTCTCTTCCCGTTTCAAAACCGCTGAATTTCTGGCTGTGTCTGGGCCTGCCTGCCGGCGCTGCACTGGCCTTGCTGCTGCTGCAGCTGACCTCGCTGGACATGGACCTGGCCAAGCGTTTCTACGACGCCGAGCAGGGCGGTTTCATCGGCCGCTACAGCTTTTTTCTCGAAGACATCCTGCATGACCGGGCCAAGCAACTGGTGATCCTGTTCTCGGTACTGGCGATCCTCGGGCTGGTCGGCAGTTTCATCCTGCAGCGACTCAAGCCTTATCGCCGCGAGCTGGTGTGCCTGGTGCTTTCCCTGGGATTGGCGACGGCCTATGTGGCGCCATTGAAAACCGTCACCGCCGTGCAATGCCCGTGGAGCCTCAAGGAATTCGGCGGCCAGGAGACCTACAGCGAACTGCTCAGCCCTCGCCCGCCTACCGACAAGCCTGGGCGCTGCTGGCCGGGCGGGCATGCGGCGACCGGGTTTGCCTTGTTCGCCTGGTTCTTTGCACTGCGCGATCGCCGGCCACGCATGGCGCGCAACGCCTTTATCTTTGCGGTGGCCTTGGGCAGCGTCTTTTCCGTCAGCCGCATGCTGCAAGGGGCGCACTTTTTTTCCCACAATGTGTGGACGGCAATCTTCTGCTGGTTGATCTGCCTGGGCCTGTATTGCCTGCTGCTGTACCGGCCATTGAGGACCGCTTCTCCCGTTTGACGGCTTGCGCAGCGCCCATAAAAAACCCCGCCTGCATCGCTGCAGGCGGGGTTTTTCAGTAGCCGGGTAAGGCTGGCTTACATCATGCCGCCCATGCCACCCATGCCGCCCATGTCTGGCATACCGCCGCCAGCTGCGCCTTCAGCCTTCGGCTTGTCAGCGATAGCAGCTTCGGTAGTCAGGATCAGGCCACCGATGGAGGCTGCCGCCTGCAGCGCGGAACGGGTCACCTTGGTTGGGTCCAGGATGCCCATTTCGATCATGTCGCCGTACACGCCAGTCGCAGCGTTGTAACCGTAGTTACCTTTGCCGTTCTTGACTTCGTTGACCACAACGCTTGGCTCGTCGCCGGAGTTGGCAGCGATCTGGCGCAGCGGTGCTTCAACGGCACGACGCAGTACAGCGATACCGACGTTCTGGTCAGCGTTGTCGCCGGTCAGATTGGTCAGGGCTTCCAGAGCACGGATCAGCGCAACGCCACCGCCAGGTACCACGCCTTCTTCAACGGCTGCACGGGTTGCGTGCAGGGCGTCTTCAACGCGGGCCTTCTTCTCTTTCATTTCAACTTCGGAACCAGCGCCAACCTTGATCACTGCAACGCCGCCGGACAGCTTGGCCAGACGCTCTTGCAGTTTTTCACGGTCGTAGTCCGAGGAAGTCTCGGCAACCTGGGCACGGATCTGAGCGATACGCGATTCGATGTCGCCTTCAACGCCAGCACCGTCAACGATGATGGTGTTTTCCTTGGAGATGGTCACGCGCTTGGCGCTACCCAGGTTTTCCAGGGTGGCGCTTTCCAGGCTCAGGCCGATCTCTTCGGAGATAACGGTACCGCCGGTCAATACGGCGATGTCCTGCAGCATGGCCTTGCGACGGTCGCCGAAGCCTGGAGCCTTGACGGCTGCGACTTTGACGATGCCACGCATGTTGTTCACAACCAGCGTCGCCAGAGCTTCGCCTTCAACGTCTTCGGAAACGATCAGCAATGGACGGCCGGCTTTGGCAACGGCTTCCAGTACTGGCAGCATTTCGCGGATGTTGGAGATCTTCTTGTCGACCAGCAGGATCAGCGGGCTGTCCAGCTCGGCAACCATGGTGTCTGGCTTGTTGACGAAGTACGGGGACAGGTAGCCACGGTCGAACTGCATGCCTTCTACAACCGACAGTTCGTTTTCCAGGCCCGAGCCTTCTTCAACGGTGATCACGCCTTCTTTACCGACTTTTTCCATGGCTTCGGCAATGATGTCGCCGATGGAGCTGTCGGAGTTGGCGGAGATGGTACCTACCTGAGCGATAGCCTTGGTGTCAGCGCATGGCTTGGACAGGTTTTTCAGCTCGGCAACGATGGCGATAGTCGCCTTGTCGATACCGCGCTTGAGGTCCATCGGGTTCATGCCGGCAGCGACGGCCTTGTAGCCTTCGTTGACGATGGCCTGAGCCAGAACGGTAGCGGTGGTGGTGCCGTCGCCAGCGTCATCGTTGGCACGGGAGGCAACGTCTTTGACCAGCTGCGCGCCCATGTTTTCGAAACGGTCTTCCAGTTCGATTTCTTTGGCTACGGAAACGCCGTCCTTGGTGATGGTCGGAGCGCCGAAGCTCTTCTCGATGATCACGTTACGGCCTTTCGGGCCCAGGGTCGCTTTTACTGCGTCAGCCAGGACGTTGACACCGGTGAGCATTTTCTTGCGGGCGGAGTCGCCGAATTTAACTTCTTTAGCAGCCATGATCGATATTCCTTAAATACTTTGGAGTAAACGGGAAAATGAGCGGGAATCAGTCTTCCAGTACGGCGAGAATTTCGTTCTCAGCCATTACCAGCAAGTCTTCGCCGTCGACTTTCACAGTGTTGCTGCCGGAGTAAGGGCCGAAAACAACCTTGTCACCCACTTTCACGGCCAGCGCACGTACTTCACCGTTTTCCAGGGCCTTGCCTGGGCCTGCAGCCAGAATCACACCGTGGTTGGCTTTTTCAGCAGCCGAACCTGGCAGGACGATGCCGCCAGCGGTTTTCTTTTCTTCTTCACTGCGACGGATGACGACGCGGTCATGCAGAGGACGAAGCTTCATTGTCGATCTCTCCTAATTGTGTTTTTCATCGGCCGGTATCAATTCCGGCGGGTTAAATTCCGGCGGTGCCGGTCGCGGTTCGCTGGGCGAGCCGCGGAAGTCTGTCTAGTGTCACCACCAGAAACCTTGCGGTGACCGTTACATAAGGGCGCCCAGGCTTATTACAAGGGGCAGCGAATGAAATTTTTTGTGTCTGCTCGAGGGTAAATGCAACACGGCACCCGCAGGTGCCGTGCCAGTGCAGCGGTTATTTGCTGTCGCGGTGTTCGAACTCGCCTTCGATCACATCGCCTTCACGCCCCAGGGGCTGGCGCGGGGCCGGGCCACCGCGGGATTGCAGATCGTCGGCAAAGGCGCGCTGGCGCAGGGCCGCTTCTTCGGCGCGCTGGCGCATCTTGCCCGCCAGCAGTTTACGGGTAACCGGCAGCAGCATGACCAAGCCGACCACGTCGCTGATAAAGCCGGGCAGGATCAACAGGCCACCGGCCAGCGCCATCATCAGGCCTTCGAGCATGGTCTGGGCGGGCAGTTCGCCGCGGTTCAGGCTGTCACGGGCACGCAGCGCCGTGGCCAGGCCGGCGACGCGCAGCACCAGAACGCCGAGCATCGAGCCGAGAATGATCAGCAGCAGTGCCGGGAAAAATCCGATCGCACCGCTGACTTGAACGAATACGAACAGCTCCAGCACCGGGAACAAGAGAAAAAGCAGCAAAAAAGGGCGCATCAAATGGTTCCTCAACGCAAGAATGCCTTGCTAGTCCACCTTAGATGACGTCGCCTTTTCGTGAATTCAAGCGCTAACGTCTGATTTTTTCGGCCAGATCTCGGCGTGAGCCAATGAAACCAGGGCTTCGCGCACTTGTGTCGGCGTGTTGCAGGACTCGGCAAACGGCAACCAATGCAGGGACTGGCCGATGCGCAGGTGCATGCCTTCGCTGTCGATACCCACCAGGTGTGCCGGTTCGGTCTTCGGTAAACCGGCGAGGTCGACGTAATGGGCGATGGCCTTGGCGTGATCGCTGTTCATGTGCTCGATCATGCTGTGCTCGGCCTTGCCCGCGAACGGATTGGCCAAGGTGATCTGGTCGACCCAGTGAATCGCGCCAAACCCACCGATATACCGGTGGCGCACCGGCTGAAGTACCCAGAAATCGAAGTCGTGGGCCTTGTGGTAGTTGGCCGACTCGGGGAAGTAGCGGTAGTAGCGCTCGGCGGCGGCTTCGATGGCAGCGGCGTCCTCCAGCTTCTCGGCTTGCGCCAGGTAGGTCAGGCGCCCCACGGCCTGTACGTCGTCGGCCTCGCGTTCACCGACCAGCAGCGAGCACTTGGGGTCTTTTTGCAGGTTATGGGTGTGCTGGGCGATGCGACTGATCAGGATCAGCGGGCGACCGTGCTCGTCGAGGCAGTACGGCACGACCGAACCGAAGGGAAAACCGGGCATGGCTTTGGACAGTGTGGCCAAGGCCCCACGGTACTCCTTGAGCAACAGCTCTCGGGCGTTGCTGGCAACGTGCGCGCTCAATGTATGACTCCTGGTTGTTTCGCCGCCCATGGCATATGGGAATGGATCTCAACACAAGGTAATCAATATCCGCGCAGGTTGCCAGAGCACTCGGTGCGGCGTTACCAGGCCACGCCAAAGCCTGCGGTGTAACGGGTCTTGCTCAGGCTGCTGTCGGAGTCGCCGCTGATGACGTCGCGCTCCGCCTTGAGATTGAGCGAGGCCCATTCGGTGACCTTGTAGCGCAGGCCCATCTCGGCATCCAGGGCATAGTCAGCCGGGCCGTCGAGAGGCTTGCCCAGCTCGCCGTTGGTGAAGAATTCCACGGTCTTGCCCACCAGATAGCGGTTGTAGTTCCACTTCATGGCCAGGGAATAGAAGTTGTCCTTGCCGCCATCGGCGTATTCGTAATCGGTGCGGTTGACCAGCGAGCCGAGGGAAAACGCGCCCAGCTCGTCGTCCCAGAACTGATAGCCCGGGCCGGTACCGACGGTGCGCTGGCGTGCCAGGTCTTCGACCTTGTCGCGCTTGTAGGTCAGGCGGCCCTGCCAGAACCAGTGCTCGGTGATAAAGCGGTCCAGGTCGTATTCCAGGGACCAGTTGTCGGTGGTGGTGACGTCGTCCTGGAACTCGCGGTTGTATTCGCCCTTGCCGGTATGGCGCCACTGGCCGTGACGGGCCGAGGTCTTGAAGTCGACGTCATAGTCGTTGGTGTCTTTGTCGGCGCGCTTGTAGTCCAGCGCCAGGTCGACGTTGCCCTTCCAGACCAGGTCCTCGATCACAGGCTTGGGCTTGATGATCTGCTGGATGCTGGCCAGGTCCACGGTCTTGGGCGCTTCGCCGTTGGCCAGTACGACCTTGCCATCTTCGGCAGGCTTGAGGGACTTGGCCTTTTCACCGCTGTAGGCGTCCTGCTTGACCAGCAGTTCCTGGTCGCTCTCCAGGGTTTTGACCTGCTTCCAGTCCACCGGGATCGAGCCGCCGTAGCTGGTCTGGATCAGCAGTTTGCCGCCGTCGAAGACTTTGATCTTGCCGGTCAGGCGATCACCGTTCTTCAACCAGACGGTGTCGGCGAGCAAGGGCGTGGAGGCACTGAGAACAGCGAGGCACAGCAGGGTTCTGGACAACATAAGCAGATACGGGGCTCGGGGTTGGCGAAAAGAAGGGGCTATCGTCGTAGATAGCCTGAACTGACTCAACTATTTATAGTGAGTTCAATACTCACCGCCAAGTTTACAGACGTTTCTTACAAAAACACCGACGTTCTCAACGGATAGCCTCACAGTGAATACACCTGCCGACACCCCGCAGAGCCCCGCCGACATGCGCCGCACCGCGCTTTACTTGACGTTGGCGCAAGTGCCGCCAGGTTGCGTGGTGAGCTACGGCGAATTGGCGCACCTGGCAGGCTTGGGCCGTGCCGCGCGCTGGGTGGGGCGTACCTTGAGCCAGCTACCGGGGGACACTCGCCTGCCCTGGCATCGGGTGTTGGGTGCCGGCGGTCGGATAAGTCTGCCGGTGGGCAGTGCCTCAGGTGACGAGCAACGTGCGCGTTTACGTAGAGAAGGTGTCACTATCCTGAACAATCGCGTTGATATTCAGCGTCATGGCTGGCGCCCGGTAGAGCACAGCGGTTAGAGTGCGCGCTTTGTTTCCGCAAATCTGAGGCAGACTCCAGCCCATGCCCCGTAAAACCTGGCGCGCCGCGCTCGCCGCCTATGCCAGCCCCTCGACGTTAGTGCTGTTGTTGCTCGGTTTCGCTGCCGGCCTGCCTTATATGTTGGTGTTCTCGACGCTTTCCGTGTGGCTGCGTGAGGCGGGTGTTGCCCGCGAGACCATCGGTTATGCAAGCCTGATCGGGCTGGCCTACGCCTTCAAATGGGTCTGGTCGCCGCTGCTCGACCAATGGCGCCTGCCGTTGCTCGGTAAACTCGGGCGCCGGCGTTCCTGGCTGGTGCTTGCCCAGTCGCTGGTGATCCTCGGATTGATCGGCATGGGCTTTTGTGACCCGCAAAAACACCTGTCCTGGCTGATTGCTATTGCCGTTGTCGTTGCCTTCGCGTCGGCCACCCAGGACATCGCGGTCGATGCCTACCGCCTGGAAATTGCCGACGACAGCCGCCAGGCCGCCCTCGCCGCCAGCTACATGTCCGGTTACCGCATCGCCGCCCTGCTCGCCACGGCCGGTGCGCTGTTCTTTGCCGAAGGCTTCGGTTCCACCGGTTTCAACTATAAACACTCGGCGTGGACCGGCACTTACGTGCTGTTCGGCGTGTTGATGGTGCCGGCACTGCTCACCACCCTGTTCATGCGCGAACCCAACGTGCCGCTGCGCACCCAGCTGCAGGCCGGGCGCTACAGCTTCGTGCATCAGTTGGTGTCGGTGTTCGTGTTGATCGTGCTGCTGGTGTCGGTGCCGGCGATGTTTACCCAGCTGTACAACACCGATTTCGCCAGCGTGCTGTTCCAGGGCGTAAGCCTGTGGGAACTGCTGATGGAAGACCGCGCATTCCTGCGGGCCATCCTTTATATCCTGCTCACCAGCCTGTGCCTCTCGGCCATGGGCCGCCGTGGCCTGGCGCCGGTGCTGACGCCGGTCAACGACTTTATCCTGCGCTACCGCTGGCAGGCGTTGCTGCTGCTCGGGTTGATCGCCACCTACCGCATGTCCGACACGGTCATGGGCGTGATGGCCAACGTGTTCTATATCGACCAGGGCTTTACCAAGGACCAGATTGCCGGGGTCAGCAAGATCTTCGGCCTGATCATGACCCTGCTTGGCGCCGGCATGGGCGGCCTGTTGATCGTGCGGTTCGGTATTCTGCCGATCCTGTTCATCGGCGGCGTGGCCTCGGCCGGCACCAACCTGCTGTTCGTGATGCTCGCCGACATGGGCCCCGACCTGCAGATGCTGATCGTCACCATTTCCCTGGATAACTTCAGCTCGGGCCTGGCCACGTCGGCGTTTGTCGCGTACCTGTCGAGCCTGACCAACCTCAAGTTCTCCGCCACCCAGTACGCGCTGCTCAGCTCGATCATGCTGTTGCTGCCGCGCCTGATCGGCGGCTATTCCGGGGTGATGGTGGAGAAGTTCGGCTATCACAACTTCTTCATGATCACCTGCCTGCTGGGTGTGCCGACGCTGTTCCTGATTGCCTTGCACTGGTTCCAGGAGAACCGGCGCATTCGGTTGAATCCGCCACAGGAAGACTGATACGACTCAGTCAATGTGGGAGGGGGCTTGCTCCCGATAGGGGTGTGTCAGTCAGTGCATCTGACACTGACACATCGCTATCGGGAGCAAGCCCCCTCCCACATTGGATCTCCCACAGTCAGTCAGATCCCCGCGCAATGTCACGCCTGTACTCCAGCAGCAACCGCCCGTACAATCCCAAGTCATTTCAAGTCCAAGCAACCGACAACGGCCTACCATGCGTACCAGTCAATATTTGCTCGCCACACAGAAAGAAACGCCTTCCGACGCGGTTGTGATCAGCCATCAGCTGATGCTGCGCGCCGGCATGATCCGCAAGCTGGCCTCTGGCCTGTACACCTGGCTGCCCATGGGCTTGAAGGTGATGCGCAAGGTCGAAGCCATCGTTCGTGAAGAAATGAACGCCGCCGGCTCTCTGGAAGTGTTGATGCCGAGCACTCAACCGGCTGAACTGTGGCAGGAATCCGGGCGCTGGGAAGAGTACGGCCCCGAGCTGCTGCGCTTCAAGGACCGTCACGGCCGCGACTTCTGCGCAGGTCCCACCCATGAAGAAGTCATCACCGACCTGATGCGCAACGAGTTGAGCAGCTATAAGCAGTTGCCGCTGAACCTGTATCAGATCCAGACCAAATTCCGTGATGAAATCCGCCCACGCTTCGGTTTGATGCGCGGCCGTGAATTCATCATGAAAGACGCCTATTCGTTCCACGCGGACCAGGCTTCCCTGCAGGCGACCTACGACCGCATGCACCAGGCCTACTGCAATATCTTCACGCGCCTGGGCCTGAAATTCCGTCCGGTTGAAGCGGACAACGGCTCCATCGGCGGTGCCGGCTCCCACGAATTCCACGTGCTGGCCGAGTCCGGCGAAGACGATATCGCGTTCAGCAACGGTTCGGACTACGCGGCGAACATCGAAAAAGCCGAAGCCATCCCACGGGAAACCTCGCGTCCAGCCCCGACGCAGGAACTACGCCTGGTCGATACCCCAGACACCAAGACCATCGCGGCCCTGGTGGAAAAATTCAATCTGCCGATTGAAAAGACCATCAAGACCCTGATCGTGCGCGCCGAAGAAGAAGGCAAGCTGATCGCTCTGGTGATCCGTGGCGACCACGAGCTCAACGAAATCAAGGCCGCCCAGCAACCTGGCGTGGCCAGCCCGCTGGTCATGGCCACCGATGCCGAACTGCGTGACGCCATCGGCGCCGGCGCCGGTTCCCTCGGCCCGCTGAACCTGCCGCTGCCGATCATCATCGACCGCTCGGTCGAGCTGATGAGCGACTTCGGTATCGGCGCGAACATCGACGACAAGCACTACTTCGGCGTGAACTGGGAACGCGACCTGCCGGTTCCGACCGTGGCCGACCTGCGCAACGTCGTGGCCGGCGACCCGAGCCCGGACGGCAAGGGCACCCTGGAGATCAAGCGCGGCATCGAAGTCGGGCACATCTTCCAGCTGGGCAACAAGTACAGCAAAGCGATGAAGTGCGAAGTGCTGGGCGAGAACGGCAAGCCGATCACCCTGGACATGGGCTGCTACGGCATTGGTGTGTCCCGTGTGGTCGCCGCCGCCATCGAGCAGAACAACGACGAGAAAGGCATCATCTGGAGCGACGCCCTGGCACCGTTCCAGGTGGCGCTGGTGCCGTTGCGCTACGAAACCGAGCAAGTGCGCGAAGCCACCGACAAACTGTATGCCGAACTGACGGCTGCCGGTTTTGAAGTGCTGCTCGATGACCGGGACAAGAAAACCAGCCCGGGCATCAAGTTCGCCGACATGGAACTGATTGGCATCCCCCACCGCATCGTGGTCAGTGACCGCGGTCTGGCCGATGGCAATCTGGAATACAAGAGCCGGACCGAAGCCCAAGCCCAACCGTTGCCGGTGGCTGACGTGCTGTCTTTCCTTCAGGCGCGTATTCGTCGCTGAAAACCAGATCAAGAGAAGTCATGTTCAAGCGAAACACCAGAGCCCTGGGGGGCGCCGCCTTGTGCGGCGCCCTGCTGGTCAGCGGCTGCGCCAACCAGATGTCGCAACGCAGTGAGCACGAGGAGCGGGTCGAGCGTAAGTTGCTCGACCACAGCCTGCAGATCGATGTAGGCGAGCCCAAAGTGCTGGAGCTGCCGCAACGTCGGGTTCGGATTCACGAGCAGAAGACCTTCGAAGTCACCGAATTCGAAGTCACCCGGCGTTACGACCGCTACACGCCCTATCAGCCCTGGCGCAAACTCTATGAGATGCCCCTGGGTGCCGTGGCCCTGGTGGCCGGCGCGGGCGCCAACGTGGTGAACATCTTCGCCCTCGGCAACCTGCCTGCCAGCATGACGCGCGATTGGCTGAGCTATGGCGTGGACGGCATCAACCCGTTCATGAACGTGCAATCCCACGGCCGTGCGCAACAGAACCTCGCGGGTATCGATGAAGTCCAGCGTGACAAGCGCCTGGAATATTCAAGCCTGCCCTGGAGCGAACGCCCGGTGCAGGTCACCGCTGGCAGGCAGACCCATGACCTGACCACCGACCGCGACGGCGTGCTGCGCCTGAACCTGCTGGACAGCCCGTTTTCCGAGCAGGACCTCAACCGCGTCACCACCTTGAAGATCAGCGTGGAAGACGGCCAGGACGATGTGCACACCGACTCGACCCTGGCAATCAGCAACACCCTGCGCAGCAAATTGCTGGAAGCCCACGGCCTGATTTTCGACGACCTCGAGGACGATGAAGTGAGCCAGTGGGTGCACCGGGTCAAGCGCCTCTCGGAGCTGGGCCTGGAAGAAGAAGCCAGCGAGCTGGAACAAAGCCTGATCGAACTGACGCGCAATGATCCGGAGTTGCAGCAGGAGTTTTTGCAGGCCCTGGCCAAGGATGCAGGGCGGTTGGTGGCAGACCCAGGGGCACGCTGAGTTCTCAAAATTTTCCGCAGATCAAATGTGGGAGGGGGCTTGCCCCCGATAGCGGTGTGTCAGTGTCAGGTGTACTGACTGACACATTGCAATCGGGGGCAAGCCCCCTCCCACATTTTTATCTGTTACATTTTTTTAATCCCGGTTCTACCAGGCAAACTCCAGCTGTTCATTACCGCTGCGCAAATCCAGCAACCTCACCCCAATCCCCAGCAACCGCACCGGTTTTCCACCACGGTTGAACGCCTGGGTCATCAGCTGTTGATAACTTTCCAGGTCCCGCCCTGCCCCCGCCTGCTCCAGGGTGGTTTGGGTAAAGTCATGAAACTTGACCTTCACGAACGGCTTGCCTGCGCGGTAGCTGCTGTCGATTCGCGCCATGCGCCCGGCCAGGGTTTCCATCAGCTCAGGCAGCTTCGCCAGGCAGCTGGAAAGGTCCGGCAGGTCCACATCGTAGGTGTTTTCCACACTGAGGGACTGCCGCCGACTGTCGTTGTGCACCACCCGATCATCGATCCCACGGGCGAGGCTCCAGAGCCGTTCACCAAAACTGCCGAATTCGCGCACCAGCGCCAGCTTGTTCCAGTCACGCAATTGCAGGCAGTCCTCGATGCCCAGCCGCGCCAGCTTGTCGGCGGTGACCTTGCCGACCCCGTGCAATTTGCTTACCTGCAACTGGGAGACGAACGCTTCGACCTGGTCCGGGGTAATTACAAACAGGCCGTTGGGCTTCTTCCAGTCGCTGGCGATCTTGGCCAGAAACTTGTTGGGCGCCACGCCGGCAGACACGGTGATATGCAATTGGTTGGATACGCGCCGGCGGATGTCCTGGGCGATGCGCGTGGCACTGCCGCCAAAGTGCGGGCTGTCGGAGACATCGAGGTAGGCCTCATCCAGCGACAAGGGCTCGATCAAGTCGGTGTAGTCGCGAAAGATCGTCTGGATTTCCTTCGACGCCTCTTTATAGGCGTCAAAGCGCGGCTTGACGATGGTCAGGTCCGGGCACAACTTCAACGCGTGACGGGATGACATCGCGGAGCGCACCCCGTAGGCCCGCGCCTCGTAATTGCACGTGGCGATCACGCCCCGCCGATCTGCCGAGCCGCCGACTGCCAGGGGCTTTTGCGCCAGGCTCGGGTCGTCGCGCATCTCGATGGCGGCGTAGAAGCAATCACAGTCGACGTGGATGATTTTGCGCTGCGTCATATAAACGGGGTGTGGATCAACGGGTGCCCAGTATCGCATTCACCCCTGTATATAGCACCAGTAGTTTGAATCTTCCATCTGAGCGGTAGGAAATATCGCTGATGAATGTATTTTCTCAATCGAATTCAGTCTTCCAATAGAGCTGAAAGCCTCTGCCTGACTGGCTTCGCGCCCTTCAAGCGCTTGTCTCGGAGCGCTAACCGCTTGAAGCACAAGCGCTTTTTTTCGGTTTCCGGGTTGACACGCTCGCGTTCCTCTGTAGAATGCCGACACACAGACGCGGGATGGAGCAGTCTGGTAGCTCGTCGGGCTCATAACCCGAAGGTCGTCGGTTCAAATCCGGCTCCCGCAACCAAACATCAAACATCAAACAAGGCTACTCGAAAGAGTGGCCTTTTTTGTGCGCGCCTGTTTTTACCCCTCCGCCTTGTAGGAGCGAGCTTGCTCGCGAAAGACGTCAAGATACCGCTGGCTACCTGAAGCGCTTCGTTATCGTTGGCGTTCTTCGCGAGCAAGCTCGCTCCTACAATGGGCGGTGCCAAGGCCTTGATTTTGAATAAATCACACTAATTTGAGCCATCGGCTCATTAACGGTTGACACCTCGGCGCTGGACTGTAGAATGCCGCCCACAGACGCGGGATGGAGCAGTCTGGTAGCTCGTCGGGCTCATAACCCGAAGGTCGTCGGTTCAAATCCGGCTCCCGCAACCAAACATCAAAAAAGGCTACTCGAAAGAGTGGCCTTTTTTGTATCCGGTGAAAAAGTTCTTCTGAAACAATGGCATGGCATCTTTCATGAAACCGTAGACGGTTTGTAGAGTCCATCTCATTGCACGCTATGCTCAGTGCTCAAGCACTACCCTCTACGACCAATGGCCGCAGTCGCCGCACTCGGTGATCCGCGTTAATATTTGTAATTATTTTGTCCATAGGGATTGGTAACTTGGCTGGATACCTCCATCCTGTCGCGCACAATCCACGAGGTGATTGATGCGCGCCAACTCGTCTGAACCACAAGACACCGTCACAGCGGAACAACCGATCCCTCCCACCCGTTTGCGTTGGCTGGATCTGTTGAGCAAATACCGTCAGCCCATCGGCCTGGCCGTCACGCTGCTGCTGTTTGCCATTGCCTTGATCGCCTGTCGGCACCTGTTGCTGGAGCTCGACCTTTACGCCCTCCACGACTCGATCCTGGAGGTGCCTAAACCGGCCTTGCTCGGTGCATTTGCGGCAGGGGTGGCCGGCTTCATCATTCTGTTGGGCTACGAATTTTCCGGCGCACGCTATGCCGGTGTGAAGCTGCCCGCCAAGACCCTGGCCCTGGGGGGCTTCACCGCCTTCGCCATCGGCAACGCGATTGGCTTGTCGATGCTCTCGGGCGGTTCGGTGCGCTACCGTTTATACGCACGTCACGGCATCGGCGCTTCGGAAGTCGCCCACATGACCGTGTTCGCCAGCCTGGCGCTGGGTTGTGCGCTGCCGCCACTGGCTGCATTGGCCACGCTGAGCAACTTGCCGGCGGCCTCGACCTACCTGCATTTGCCGCAAAGCCTGCTCGGTGGGGTCGCCGCCGCGGTGCTGCTGCTGTCGGCCATGCTGTGCATCGGTATCTACCGCCGTCGCCTGCCGGAGCAGCCTTACCCGGATAACCTGCTGGTCAAGGTCGGGCGTCGCACCCTGCGCCTGCCTGGCCGTCGCTTGACGTTCCTGCAGTTGATCATCACCGCACTGGACGTCGCCGCTGCGGCAGGCGTGCTTTATATGCTGCTGCCAGAAGCTCCGCCCTTCGGCCCGTTCCTGTTGGTGTACCTGCTGGCCCTGGCCGCCGGCGTGCTCAGCCACGTACCGGGCGGCGTGGGGGTTTTCGAAGCGATCCTGCTGGCGGCCTTCGCCGACAAGCTCGGCGCCGCGCCACTGGCGGCCGCGCTGCTGCTGTACCGCATGATCTATGTGGTGTTGCCGCTGTTGATCGCCTGCATCTTTCTGCTGGTCAACGAGGCCCAGCGCCTGTTCCAGACTCAGCAAAGCCTGCGGGTCGCCTCGGGCCTGGCGGCACCGGTGCTGGCCGTACTGGTTTTTTTGTCAGGCGTGGTCCTGCTGTTTTCCGGCGCCACGCCGGAGATCGATTCACGCCTGGAAAACATTGGCTTCCTGATTCCCCACCGCCTGATTGACGCTTCGCACTTCGGTGCCAGCCTGATCGGCGTGCTGTGCCTGTTACTGGCCCAGGGCCTGCGTCGACGTTTGTCGGCCGCCTGGATGCTGACCATGGTGTTGCTGCTGGTCGGCGCCCTGCTCTCACTGCTCAAGGGCTTCGACTGGGAAGAAGCCAGCCTGATGACCATGACCGCCGTGCTGCTGGCGATCTTCCGACGCTCGTTCTACCGCGCCAGCCGCTTGACCGAACTGCCGTTCTCGCCGCTGTACCTGGTGGCCAGCGTGTGCGTGCTGGGTGCGTCGATCTGGCTGCTGCTGTTCGCCTATCAGGACGTGCCCTACAGCCATCAACTCTGGTGGCAGTTCACCCTCGATGCCAACGCCCCGCGCGGCCTGCGCTCATTGCTGGGTGCCGCCGTATTGCTGGTGATCGTGTCGCTGACCTGGCTGCTGCGTACCGCGCGCCCGGTGATCCATCTGCCAACCCCGGAAGAACTCGAGCGCGCCTCCAAAATCCTGATGGCGTCTTCGCAACCCGATGGTGGCCTGGCGCTGACCGGCGACAAGGCGTTGCTGTTCCACCCCAACGACGAAGCCTTCCTGATGTATGCCCGTCGCGGGCGCAGCCTGGTGGCCTTGTACGATCCGATTGGCCCGACTCAACCGCGCGCCGAGATGATCTGGCAGTTCCGCGACCTCTGCGACATCCACCACGCACGGCCAGTGTTCTATCAAGTACGCGCCGAGAACCTGCCGTACTACATGGACATCGGGCTCACCGCGATCAAGCTGGGCGAAGAAGCCCGTGTCGATCTGAAACGCTTTGACCTGGAAGCCAAGGGCAAAGAAATGAAGGATCTGCGCTACACCTGGAACCGTGGCACCCGGGACGGCCTGTCCCTGGAAATCTGCGAACCGGGCACGGCGCCGATGGATGAATTAAAAGTTATCTCGGACGCCTGGCTAACCGGTAAGAATGTGCGCGAGAAAGGCTTCTCCCTGGGCCGCTTCAGCGACGACTACCTCAAGCACTTTCGTATCGCGATCATTCGCTTCGAAGGGCGACCGGTGGCCTTTGCCAACCTGCTCGAGACGTACAACCATGACCTGGCCAGTCTTGACCTGATGCGCGCCCACCCGGACGCGCCGAAGCTGACCATGGAGTTCATGATGGTCGGTCTGATTCAACATTATAAGAACCACGGCTACGCCCGCTTCAGCCTCGGCATGGTGCCGTTGTCGGGCCTGCAACCACGGCGTGGCGCGCCACTGACCCAGCGTCTGGGCTCGATGGTGTTCCGCCGTGGCGAGCAACTGTATAACTTCCAAGGTTTGCGCCGCTTCAAAGACAAGTTCCAGCCTGACTGGGAACCCCGTTATATGGCCGTGCCCGCAGGACTTGATCCGCTGGTGGCACTGGCCGACACCGCCGCCCTGATCGCGGGCGGCTTGACTGGATTGGTGAAACGCTGATGATTCGACGCTCCTGGCGGTATGTATTGGCCTTTGTGGTGCTGCTTGCGCTGATCCTGGGCGGCGGCTACTGGTACTGGAACCGCCCTGCCCCGCAGCCGACCCTGGAGCAATTGCCCCAGGCCGACGGCTCAGTCATGACCCGCGTGACCCCGGCCAGCACGGCGAAAGCCCGCGTGGCGGTGGCCGCGATGGCCGACGAAACCCTCACCGACAGCCAGCTGATCGCCTTGAGCCAGGGCGGCTCGGCACAGATCGTCCAGGTGGTCTTGCCCAAGGAAGACTGCAAACTTCAGGAACAAGCCCTGCAAGGCGCCCTGGCCCAGCTTAAAGGCTCGGCGACCCTGGTCAGCGGCATCGGCCCTGGCGCGGCGCTTGCCTGGCGCTGGCTGGCCACCCAGAACGACGACAAGGCCAACGCCATCTCCGTCGGCTTCGCCCTGAAACAGGAAGGCTGCAACGACCCGCTGCCGAAAACCGCCGCCCATGGCAACTGGCTGGTGGCCTGGAACGACAACCCTGACGATGAAAGCGCCAGTTTCGTACGCGACACACCGCGTGCCACCACCAGCATCAGCGATTACGACATTCATTACCCGCAGGTCCTGAACAACGAGTTGCGCAAGCAACTGGTGGGTTCGGACAACGGCGGCCTGGCGATTCCAGTAGTGGAGGTGCCAGCAGGCCAGGCCAAGGACACCGTGACCCTGTTCCTCTCCGGTGACGGCGGCTGGCGCGACCTTGACCGCGACGTGGCGGGCGAGATGGCGAAGATCGGCTATCCGGTGGTCGGCATCGACACCCTGCGCTACTACTGGCAGCACAAGAGCCCGGAACAGAGCGCCAAGGACCTTACTGAGCTGATGCAGCACTATCGGCAGAAATGGGGCACCAAGCGCTTCGTGCTGACCGGTTACTCATTCGGCGCCGACGTACTGCCGGCGATCTACAACCGCATGCCGGCAAACGAGCAGCAACGGGTCGACGCGATCATCCTGCTGGCCTTCGCCCGCACCGGCAGCTTTGAAATTGAAGTGGAAGGCTGGTTGGGCAACGCCGGCAAAGAAGCCGCCACCGGCCCGGAAATGGCCAAGCTGCCCGCGGACAAGGTGGTGTGCATCTACGGCGCCGAGGAAGTCGACGAGAGCGGCTGCACCGACAAGACCGCCGTGGGCGAAGCCATGAAACTGCCTGGCGGGCATCACTTCGATGAGAACTACCCGGCGCTGGCCAAGCGCTTGGTGGATATCATCGTCAAGCACCAGGCCAAAGCCGAGTAAGTAATACACAAAACCCAATGTGGGAGGGGGCTTGCTCCCGATAGCGGTGGGTCAGTCCTATCAACAGTGACTGACACTCCGCCATCGGGGGCAAGCCCCCTCCCACATGTGTATTGCAGTGTCTGGATCTAACGCGGTTCGATATGCGCAATCATCAGCTGCACCGTTTCATTGCCGCGATACTCGTTCACATCCAGCTTGTAGGCCAATTCCACCCAGCGCACCGTCGGGTTCGGCCAGATTTCGCGGTCTACGCCAAACGCGATGCCATCGAGCTTCACTGACCCGCATTCGCTCTTGAGCACCACCTTCAGGTGCCGTTCACCCACCACCCGCTGCTCCACCAACTGGAACACGCCGTGAAACAACGGCTCGGGAAAGTGCTGACCCCAGGGGCCGGCATGGCGCAGTGCGCGGGCCAGTTCCAGGTGGAACTCTTCCACCGCGAGGGTGCCGTCGGTGAGCAGGCGACCGGTGAGGTCTTCCTCGCGCAGTTGCCGACGCACTTCGGCATCAAAGGCTTGGGCAAACAAGGGGAAATTCGCTTCGGGCAGTGTCAGCCCCGCCGCCATCGCGTGCCCACCGTACTTGGCGATCAGGTTGGGGTGCTGGCTGGCGACCACCGCCAGCGCGTCACGGATGTGAAAGCCTTGTACCGAACGCCCGGAGCCCTTGAGCAGGCCATCACCGGCATCGGCAAACGCGATGGTGGGACGGAAATAGCGCTCTTTCATGCGCGACGCCAGGATCCCGATCACCCCTTGGTGCCACTCCGGGTCGAACAGGCACAAGCCGAACGGCATCGACTCCACCGGCAAATCCTTGAGTTGCGCCAGGGCCTCGCGCTGCATGCCTTGTTCGATGGACTTGCGGTCCTGGTTCATGCCGTCCAGTTGCGCAGCCATTTCCCGCGCCGCGGCGATGTCCGAGGTGAGCAGGCATTCGATGCCCAGGCTCATATCGTCCAGGCGTCCGGCGGCATTGAGCCGTGGGCCGAGGATGAAGCCAAGGTCGGTGGAGGTGATGCGGGCGTGGTCGCGCTTGGCCACTTCCAGGATCGCCTTGATCCCCGGGCGCGCACGGCCGGCGCGGATACGTTCCAGCCCCTGATGCACCAGGATGCGGTTGTTGGCGTCCAGCGGCACCACGTCGGCGACGCTGCCCAGGGCCACCAGGTCGAGCAGCTCGCCAATGTTCGGCTGCGGGCTGCTGTCGTACCAGCCCAGGCTGCGCAAGCGCGCACGCAGGGCCATCAACACGTAGAAGATCACGCCCACGCCGGCCAGCGCCTTGCTGGGGAATTCGCAGCCTGGTTGGTTCGGATTGACGATCGCATCCGCCGCCGGCAGTTCATCGCCCGGCAAGTGGTGATCGGTGACCAATACCTTCAGCCCCGCCGCCTTCGCCGCGGCCACGCCCTCGACGCTGGAGATACCGTTGTCCACGGTGATCAGCAACTGCGGCTCGCGCTGCAGCGCCACCGCGACGATCTCCGGCGTCAGGCCGTAGCCATACTCGAAACGGTTGGGCACCAGGTAATCGACATGGGCGGCACCGAGCAAACGCAGGCCCAAAGTGCCGACGGTGCTGGCAGTGGCGCCGTCGGCATCGAAGTCACCGACGATCAGGATACGCTGACGCTGCTCCAGCGCCGTCACCAGCAGGTCGACGGCGGCATCGATGCCCTTGAGCTGCTGATAGGGGATCAAGCGCGCCAGGCTCTTGTCCAGTTCAGCTTGCGATTGCACCCCGCGTGCGGCGTAGAGACGGGTCAGCAGCGGCGGCAATTCACCGAGAAATGGCAGGACGGCGGGCAAGGGACGGGGATCAATACGCATACGGTGGGGATAACTTCTCACTGATACAACGGTTGAACGACAATTCAAAACGCTATGAAGATCAAATGTGGGAGGGGGCTTGCTCCCGATAGCGGTGGGCCAGTCACACCATCATTGGCTGACACTCAGCTATCGGGAGCAAGCCCCCGCCCACAGATTCAATCACGCCCGCCCACCAGCCATTGCAGTTGCACTTCATGCTGGCCACGGTCGTCGGTGACGAAGATCGTGCCTTCGCTGATCATCACATCCCACTTGATCACGCGAGGCATGTCCTTGGCCAGGGTCTCGAGGATCTCCTGGGGCACGGCGGCGATGTGGACGTTTTTCAGGTTGTTGGCCACCGGCACAACCTTGCCTTCCCACACGCGCAGGCTGCCATAGGCCAGCAGGCTGGTGCGTTCGGTACGGCGCGAACACCAGGTCAGACGGTCTGCATCCGGCTGGCCGACTTCGATCCAGTGCAACACCCGATCATCCAGGCTCTTTTCCCACAGGGCCGGCTCGTCGACGTCCGACAAGCCACGGCCGAACGCCAATTGCTCGTTGTACCAGAGGGCGTAGGCCAGCAGGCGCACGGTCATGCGTTCTTCGGTTTCCGAAGGGTGGCGGGCGATAGTCTGTTTGACGCTCTCGTACACCGAACGGTCGAGGTCGGTGAGGTTGAGTTCGAATTTGTAGGTCGTGGACGGCTGGGCCATGAACGGGCTTCTAAAGACAAGGAAAGGCGGCCAGTCTAACCGATGGCGAGGCCATTGAACGAATACTGCGCGGCATCCCCCTTATCCCTGGGACGGCGGCCTGTGTTAAAAGGCAACACCACTGCCCCATGCATGTAAGGATTCCCATGTCGCCCAACGCCAAACCGCTTGCAGGCCTGAAAGTCATCGAACTCGGCACGTTGATCGCCGGCCCGTTTGCCTCGCGGATCTGCGCGGAGTTCGGCGCCGAGGTGATAAAGGTCGAATCCCCCGACGGCGGCGACCCATTGCGCAAATGGCGCAAGCTGTACGAAGGCACCTCGCTGTGGTGGTTCGTGCAGGCGCGGAACAAGCAGTCGCTGACCCTCAACCTCAAGCACCCCGAGGGCCTTGCGATCCTCAAGCAGTTATTGGCCAACGCCGACATCCTGATCGAAAACTTCCGCCCCGGCGTGCTGGAAAAGCTCGGCCTGAGCTGGGAAACCCTGCACGCACTCAACCCCCGCCTGGTGATGGTGCGCCTCTCGGGCTTCGGCCAGACCGGGCCGATGAAAGACCAGCCGGGCTTTGGCGCGGTGGGCGAGTCCATGGGCGGCTTGCGCTACATCACCGGCTTTGAAGATCGCCCGCCCGTGCGCACCGGGATTTCCATCGGAGACTCGATTGCGGCGTTGTGGGCGGTGATCGGCGCGCTGATGGCGCTGCGTCATCGCGAGGTCAACGGTGGCCTGGGCCAGGTGGTGGATGTGGCGCTGTACGAAGCCATCTTTGCCATGATGGAAAGCATGATCCCCGAGTTCGACGTGTTCGGCTTTATTCGCGAACGTACCGGCAACATCATGCCCGGTATTACCCCCTCCTCGATTCACACCAGCGCGGACGGCAAACACGTGCAGATCGGCGCCAACGGCGATGCGATCTTCAAGCGCTTCATGGCCGCCATCGGCCGCGACGACCTGGCGAGCGACCCGGCGCTGGCCAGCAATGATGGGCGTGACAGCCGCCGCGACGAGCTCTACGGGGTGATCGACCGCTGGGTCAGCGGCCTGCCGCTGGAGCAGGTCATGGCGCAACTGAACGCGGCCCAAGTGCCCGCCAGCCGCATCTACAGTGCCGAAGACATGCTGGGTGACCCGCAATTTTTGGCCAGGGAGATGTTCCTCAGCGCCCGGTTACCGGGCGGCAAGGATTTTAAAATGCCGGGCATCGTGCCCAAACTGTCGGACACGCCAGGCAGTTGTGAATGGGTGGGGCCGCAGTTGGGCGAGCACAACACTGTGGTGCTCAGCGCCCTGGGTTATGACGCGCCAGCCATCGCCCGCTTGCGTGCGGACGGCGCGATCTGAGGGCGTGTCGCGCCAAATTCCAGGCAAAAAGAAACCCCGAGGAGTGGGGAGACAACTCGGGGTTAAACGTGATCTACAAAGACCAGTACAACAAGCCACAAACACCGGAGCACAATGTTTGCTCTTGCTGTTAAAACCTCTGACAGAGCGAAATGTAGGAAGGTTCCGAAGAAAAATAATTCTTCACGCCAGCGCGCCGCTGCGTGTCCGGGCAGCGTTGCGCAAGGCGGCGGTGACCGAGGGTTCCACGCGCCCTTCGGCGATTTTAATGTCGCGAAGCAGGCAATCCACCACATCCACCAACGCGCGTTTGTCGGTCAGTTGCGCGCGGTCGAAGTCGCGCTCCACCACAATGGCGCCACCGGGGTTCTTCACGGAAACCAGGCACTCGCCCTGCACACCAGCAGGCGTCAGCGAAACTTGATAAGGGCTCAGCGCTTCGCTGAGCAATAGATTGATACTTTCCATCTCGATCACCACTCAATCATTCGAAAAAGGTTCGAAAAACAAAAACGTCACGAAGGTGCTGACATTCAAGTGACCTGTGCTCAAAGCAGAAAGTTCGACCTTTTATGTAGGAAGCCGCCTGAGTCGATCAAGCATGCACGGCAAAGATGACAGAGAGAAAACATGCGCTGACAGGCTAGAATCCCTGGATTATCCCGGGAGCCTGCCTTGAAAGCCGCGTTTGAACCGCCATTGCGCGTCGTGCTTGCCGACGACCACCCGATCTTCCTGATTGGTTTGCGCGCTGTGCTCGAGCGTGACGAGCACGTGCGCATCGTCGGTGAAGCCAACTCGCCGCAGGCCCTTAACGCGTTGCTGCAACACTGCGCCTGCGACGTGCTGGTGACCGACTTCATGATGCCGGCCGAACCCCAGGCCGACGGCCTGCGCTTGATCGAGCACCTGCGCCGGCACCATCCGGACCTGCCCATCGTGGTGGTGACCATGCTCAATAACGCCGGTTTGTTTCATTCGATCCTGGCCTTGGGCGTCATGGGCCTGCTGAGCAAGGCCAGCCTGGCCGATGAGTTGCCGCAGGCCATCCGCCAGGCGCTGAGCCTGGCCGGACAAGCCAGCGGCGATGGCGCGCACGCCCAGGAACCGCTGTCACCGCGCGAACTGGAAGTGATTCGCCTGCTGGCGGGCGGCATGACGGTGGGCGAGATCGCCGCACACCTGCATCGCAGCAAGCAGACCGTCAGTGCGCAAAAGGTCAGCGCCATGCGCAAGCTGGGCCTGGGCAACGACGCTGCGCTGTTTATCTACGTACAGGAACACGGGCTGGCGTAGCCTGGAAGGCGAGCCATCGGCGAAGCGCCTCGGGGTCCATGGGCGGCGCGATGAAACAACCCTGCAGCCAGGCCGCGCCGAGTTCGCTCACGGCATGATAGTCAGCCGCGCTTTCTACACCGGTAACCACCACCGCGACGTTCAGGCGAGCAGCCATGCTCATGGCACCCGCCACCACGGCCGCCCTGCGATCGTCATTGGCCATGCCGCTGGCAAACGCTGGGGGGATTTTCAGTTCGGTAAAGGGCAGCTCCAGCAGCTGTTGCAGGCTGGTGCCGCCCAGGCCGAAGTCGCCAATGGACAGCTGGCACCCCAGCATGCGCAGGCGCAACAAGCCGGTGAGATGAACGCTGTCGGCTTTGAGGCGTGAAGCTTCCACCAGCTCCAGGGTCAGGCTGTGGGCCGGCACCCGATGCAGTTGCAGCAGGCCTTGCAACACTTCAGGAAAGTGCGCGCGCTCCAGCATCCGCGCGGGGATATTCACCGCCACCGGCAACGCCTGTCCCGTCTCGCCCATGACCTGGCCAGCCAGTCCGAGGGTTTGCTCCAGCACATGCCAGGTAAAGGCTTCTTCCATGCCGGCAAATTCCAGCACGGGTAGAAAGTCGTCGGGCAGCAGCGGTTCACCGGCCGGCAATTGCCAGCAGGCCAACGCCTCTACACCTTGCAAGGCTCCCGCCTGATCGACGATGGGCTGGTACCAGACCCTGCCACACCGCGCGATGGTGTCCTGGCTGACGTCCGCCGAGGGCGGCAACGGCTCGCTGTCGCTCACGCCCAGCAAGTCGCGTACGCGCCCCCAGGACAGCGCCGTCGGCCCCGGGCGCAGCAGCGCCTGGCAATCGGTCAGGATCTGCCCGATCAGCGCTGCCGAAGCGGGCTTGGGCAGGCATGCCAGCACGTGCAGACCCAACTGCCGCGCCATGTTCGCGACGCCTTGCAGTACGTCAGGCTCAGCGTTACTGAGCAAAACCAGCACCTGAGTCAGGCGGCGTTCGGCCAATTCGCGGATCAATTCCAGACAGTCGCCCTGCTCCAGGTACAGATCACACAGCGCGATATCCACCGGGCCCTTGCTGCCCAGGGATTGGCGCGCCGTGTCGACGTTTTCGGCGGTCAACACATTGAACACGCCGTTGGCATTGAGCATCTGGTGCAGGGCCATCAGTCGAAACGGGTTGTCTTCGAGGATCAGGACATTGAGAGATCGCATGGGCCTTGGAGTCGGTGCTGGGAAGAGTCCGGCAGCATAGTCAACTACCACAATGGGTCACATAGGACGTGTCCTAAATGTGCCCATCCAGATAAGGCTGCAAATCGCGCCGGAACAGTTTGAAGGGCAGGCTGACGGCAGCCAGGCTGGCAGGCACCTGGGCAAGCAGCAGTGCGCACACCAGTCTCGCTATCCATTGAATCAAAACATGCACCGATTGGGTCCTTGGCTGGCGGGGATCGCCCCAGCAAGTATGGCTCGCCAGAATGAGAAAGCGACGGGCTTGGTCTATTGCAAAAGCGCTACCTGGCTGCGGCTGCCCGAGCAGCGAATGCCTCGGGCAGCCTGTGTCGATCAGAGCGGTTTGCCGCGATTGCCATGCTGGCTGACAAACGCCTGCACCGTCTTCAGATCGTTGGCCAACACCGTGCAACGCTCTTCGCGCTCGAACAGATCAGCCAGGTGCTCCGGCAGTTGCAGGGCCTTGCCCACGCCAGCCTTTTCCACCGCTTCGGGGAATTTGACCGGGTGCGCCGTACCCAGGATCACCATCGGGATATCCAGGCTGCGACGGCACTCGCGGGCGGCCTTCACACCAATGGCGGTGTGCGGGTCGAGCAGCTCGCCGGTCTGGGCATACACCTCAGCAATGGTTTCGCAGGTCTGCGCGTCGTCCACCGCCAGGGAGTCGAACAGCTTGCGGGTTTCGGTCCAGCGCTCTTGCTCCACGCTGAAGCCGCCCCCTTGCTTGAAGCTGTTCATCAGTTCGGCCAGCGCCGCGCCGTTGCGACCGTGCATGTCGAACAGCAGGCGTTCGAAGTTCGACGAGACCATGATGTCCATCGACGGCGACAGCGTGGCGTGCAGGGTTTCCTTGACGTACTGGTTGCCGCTCATGAAGCGGTGCAGGATGTCGTTGCGGTTGGTCGCGACAATCAACTGGTTGATCGGCAGGCCCATGTTGCGCGCCAGGTAGCCGGCGAAGATGTCGCCGAAGTTGCCGGTCGGCACCGAGAACGACACCGAACGCGCCGGGCCGCCCAACTGCAGGGACGCGTGGAAGTAGTAGACGATCTGGGCCATGATCCGCGCCCAGTTGATCGAGTTCACCGCCACCAGGCGCGTGCCCTTGAGGAAGCTCTGGTCGGCGAAGCTGTTCTTGACCATTTCCTGGCAGTCATCGAAGTTGCCTTCGATGGCGATGTTGTGGATGTTCTCACCGAACAGGGTGGTCATCTGGCGACGCTGCACCTCCGACACACGCTTGTGCGGGTGCAGGATGAAGATGTCGACGTTTTCGCAGTGCTTGCACCCTTCGATGGCCGCCGAGCCGGTATCGCCGGACGTAGCGCCGATGATCACCACGCGCTCGCCGCGCTTCTCCAGCACGTAGTCCAGCAGGCGGCCGAGCAGTTGCAGGGCAAAGTCCTTGAACGCCAGGGTCGGGCCGTGGAACAGCTCAAGCACCCACTCGTTGCCGTTCAACTGGCGCAGCGGAGCAATGGCGCTGTGGGAGAACACGCCGTAGGTTTCTTCCAGGATCTTTTTGAAGTCCGCGTCCGGGATGCTGCCGGTGACGAACGGGCGCATCACCCGGAACGCCAGCTCGTGGTACGGCAGGCCGGCCCAGGAAGCGATTTCCTCCTGGGTGAAGCGTGGCAGGTTTTCCGGCACGTACAGGCCGCCGTCGGTGGCAAGGCCTGCCAGCAGAACGTCTTCGAAATTCAGGGCCGGTGCCTGGCCGCGGGTGCTGATGTAACGCATAGGGGCAAACCTTCGGTTTGAGCTGCAAGCTTTAAGCTACAAGCTGCAAGTGAGAGCAGATCTGCTTTTACTTGTAGCTTGTAGCTTGGCGCTTGTCGCTTAATTAATTTAGATGTTCGACACGAATGCGAACGACCGGGCCAACTACGCCCTGCAGGGCTTCCAGGGCGGCGATCGCATCGTTGATATGCTGCTCAAGCACGCGGTGGGTCAGCAGGATCATCGGCACCTGGCCGTTCTGCTCCTCGACTTCCTTCTGCATGATCGATTCGATGTTGATCCCGCGCTCGGACAGGATGCTGGCCACCTGGGCCAACACGCCCGGATGATCCTGGGCCTGGATGCGCAGGTAGTAGGCGCTTTCGCAGGCTTCGATCGGCAGGATCGGGTGCGCCGACAGCGAGTCCGGCTGGAAGGCCAGGTGCGGCACGCGGTTTTCCGGGTCGCTGGTCATGGCGCGAACCACGTCCACCAGGTCGGCGATCACCGAGGAAGCGGTCGGCTCCATGCCGGCACCGGCGCCGTAGAACAGGGTGGAACCGGCGGCGTCACCGTTTACCATCACCGCGTTCATCACGCCATTGACGTTGGCGATCAGGCGGTCGGCCGGGATCAGCGTCGGGTGCACGCGCAGCTCGATACCGGCCGGGGTGCTGCGCGCCACGCCGAGGTGCTTGATGCGGTAGCCCAGGGCTTCAGCGTAGTTCACGTCGGCGGTGGTCAGCTTGGTGATGCCTTCGGTGTAGGCCTTGTCGAACTGCAGCGGGATACCAAAGGCGATGGACGCCAGAATGGTCAGCTTGTGAGCCGCGTCGATGCCTTCCACGTCGAAGGTCGGGTCGGCTTCGGCATAACCCAGGGCCTGGGCTTCGGCCAGCACGTCTTCGAACGTACGGCCCTTTTCGCGCATTTCGGTGAGAATGAAGTTACCGGTGCCGTTGATGATGCCGGCCACCCAATTGATGCGGTTGGCGGACAGGCCTTCACGAATCGCCTTGATCACCGGGATACCGCCGGCCACCGCCGCTTCGAACGCCACGATCACGCCCTTCTCACGCGCCTTGGCGAAGATCTCGTTGCCGTGCACGGCGATCAGCGCCTTGTTGGCGGTGACCACATGCTTGCCGTTCTCGATGGCCATGAGCACCAGCTCACGGGCCACGGTGTAGCCGCCTACCAGCTCGATGACAATATCGATTTCAGGGTTGGTGGCCACGGCGAACACATCGTTGGTAATCGTAATACCGGTCGTTTCGAACTGAGGCTTTGGCGAACGCGTGGCAATTTGCGCCACTTCAATTTCGCGCCCTGCACGGCGGGAAATTTCTTCAGCGTTACGCTGAAGTACGTTGAAGGTGCCGCCACCGACGGTCCCTAACCCACAGATGCCTACTTTGACCGGTTTCACTGAAGAACTCCCCATGAAACGGCCGACTCAAGGTCGGCCGTGGAACACAGCCGCACAACGGCGGCTCTCAATTAATGACCCGCCGACGGTTCGGCGGGTCATGCTCGTCAAAGGCTCGACGATTAATGCTTACTTGGCACCCAGTGCCAGTTTGGCAACTTGTGGCGCCGGCTGGTAGCCCGGAATCACTTGGCCGTCGGCCAAAACGATAGCCGGTGTACCGTTCACGCCGATGGACTGGCCCAGGGCGAACTGCTTGGAAACCGGGTTGGCGCATTTGGCCGCCTTGATTTCCTTGCCGTCGACCATCTTGTCCATGGCCGCTTTCTTGTCGGCCGAGCACCACACTGCCTGCAACTGCTCGTCACCCGGCGAGCCCAGGCCCTGACGCGGGAACGCCACGTAGCGTACTTCCACGCCCAGCTTGTTCAGCGCAGGCACTTCGGCGTGCAGCTTGTGGCAGTACGGGCAGGTGGTGTCGGTGAATACGGTGATGTGGGTCTTGGTTTCGCCGATGGCCGGGTACACCACGGTTTCAGCCACCGGAATGCCGTTGATCAGCTTGGACACGCCCAGGCGTTCGGCTTTCTCGGTCAGGTTGACCGGCTTGCCGTCCTTCAACTGGAACAGGTAGCCCTGAACGATGTACTGGCCGTCGGCGCTTGCGTACAGCACGCGGCTGCCCTTGAGCTTGACTTCATACAGGCCGGCCATGGGGCTGGCGCTGATGCTTTCGATAGGCGTGTCGAGCTGCAGATTGACCAGGCTCTTGCGAATGGCCTGCTCGGCCGCATCATCGGCGACGACAAAGGTGGAAACCAACGCAATGGCTGCGGCGGCAATAATCTGGGTCAAGCGCATGGGAACTCCTGAAGGCAGATACAGGGACGGGTGCAGGTACGCCGATTGGAAACTGGGAGTGTGACCGTCGCCTTTGAACCGGCAAAGCCTACCACAGTTGGGCCGCAGGGCAGCCCGTAGCCGGGTAAATTGGGATTTTTCAGCCGCGCGGATGGTGCCTGGCGTGCATATCCTGCAAGCGCGCCCGTGCCACGTGGGTGTAAATCTGGGTGGTGGACAAGTCACTGTGCCCCAGCAACATCTGCACCACACGCAAATCCGCGCCGTGGTTGAGCAAGTGCGTGGCGAATGCATGGCGCAGGGTGTGAGGCGACAGTGTCTTGCCGATCCCGGCCACCTTGGCCTGGTGCTTGATGCGGTGCCAGAAGGTCTGCCGGGTCATCTGCTCACCGCGCAGGCTGGGAAACAGCACATCACTGGGACGGCCACCGAGCAGTTCGTGGCGCGCATCACGCATGTAACGCTCGACCCACACAATCGCCTCCTCCCCCATCGGCACCAGGCGCTCCTTGCTGCCCTTGCCCATCACCCGCAGCACGCCCTGACGCAGGTTGACCTGCTCCAGGGTCAGGCTGATCAACTCGGTCACTCGCAATCCGCAGGCATACAGCACTTCCAGCATGGCGCGATCACGCTGGCCGATGGCTTCGCTCAGGTCGGGCGCGGCGAGCAAGGCATCCACGTCGGCTTCCGACAGGGATTTGGGCAGTGGCCGCCCCAGCTGGGGCATGTCGATTTGCAGGGTGGGGTCGACCGCGATGAGTTTTTCCCGCAGCAGGTAGCGATAAAAGCCACGCACGCCGGAGAGAAAGCGCGCCGTGGAACGCGGTTTGTAGTTCTGCTCCAGGCGCCAGGCCAGGTGATCGAGGATCAGCTCCCGACCAGCATTGATCAGCTCGAGGTTTTTTTCCTGCAACCAACCATTGAACAGCGCCAAGTCGCTGCGATAGGCATGGCGGGTGTTATCTGACAGGCCCTTTTCCAACCAGAGGGCGTCAAGGAAGCGGTCGATCAGGGGGTGGTCAATGGCGGGCATAGAGGCTCAGGCGATTGAAGGTGGTGTGCGATGGATGCTATCGCAGGTAAGCCAGCGTCCACAGGGACAATGCGTCCCAATGTGGGAGCTGGCCTTGCCTGCGATGACCACAACTCGGTTTCAGATCAATCGACAAACCCAGGCAGCACTGGCACCGGGCGCTTGTCGGGGTCGATTGCGACAAAGCTGAACACGCCCTGGATCGCCCGCTCACGGCCATCGGCGCTCATGCTTTCCACAAACACTTCCACTTCTACCTTGAGGCTGGTGTTACCGACTTTGATCACGCGACCGATCAACTCAACGATGGAACCGGCCGGGATCGCGTGATTGAAGTCGATGCGGTCGGTGGAGACCGTCACCAGCGGCAATCGGCAGAAGCGCGTGGCGGTGATGAACGACACTTCGTCCATCCACGCCAGCGCTGTGCCGCCGAACAAGGTGTTGTGGTGGTTGGTGGTCGGCGGGAACACGGCCTTGGTCACGTGAGTCACGGACAAGTCGGTGCGGCGCTGGATTTCTTCGAGGCGGGTGGTCATGGACAAATACCGGGGATTGGGCAAATTTCAGGCACAAAAAAGCAGCCCGTAGGCTGCTTTTTTCTGCATCGGGAAGCTGGACTTAAGCCAGTTTTTCCTTGATGCGAGCTGCTTTACCGGACAGGTCACGCAGGTAGTACAGCTTGGCTTTGCGTACGTCACCGCGACGTTTCACAGCCATGCTGTCGATTTGCGGGCTGTAGGTCTGGAAAGTACGCTCTACGCCAACACCGTTGGAGATTTTACGAACAGTGAAAGCACTGTTCACACCACGGTTACGCTTGGCGATTACCACGCCTTCGAACGCTTGCAGACGCGAACGGTCGCCTTCCTTCACTTTCACCTGAACGACAATGGTGTCGCCCGGGGCAAAGGTAGGGATCTCTTTGGTCATCTGCTCTGCTTCGAGTGCAAGGATGATTTTGTTAGTCATGCTGTGCTCCTAAGGTAAGTCAATGGACCTACCATCGATACGTTGTTAACTATCGTCCCGCGCGAGGATGTATTCCTCGAGCAGCTTCTTCTCTTCTCCAGAAAGCGAGCGGCTTTCCAGAAGATCGGCGCGTCGTTCATAGGTCCGACCAAGGGACTGCTGTAAACGCCAACGCCGGATGTGTGCGTGATTGCCACTTAGCAATACGTCGGGAACACGCTGATCCGCATACACCTCCGGACGGGTGTAGTGCGGGCAATCCAGCAAACCATCCGTGAAGGAATCTTCCTCCGCAGAGTCCGCATGCCCTAAAGCTCCAGGCAGCAGTCGTGTAACCGCATCTATCAGGACCATCGCCGGCAGCTCGCCGCCAGACAGGACATAGTCCCCAATCGACCACTCTTCATCGACATGAGCTTCAATAAAACGCTCGTCAATGCCTTCATAGCGACCGGCAATCAGGATAAGTGCTTCCTCATTCGCCAGTTCGCGTACCGCAGCCTGTTTCAGCTGACGGCCTTGAGGGGACAGGTAAATTACCTTCGCCTTCTCCCCGGCGGCTGCCTTGGCCTCAACCAACGCGTCTTCCAGGGGCTTGATCTTCATCACCATGCCCGGGCCACCGCCAAATGGGCGATCGTCCACAGTGTGATGTCGATCCGTCGTGTAGTCTCGCGGGTTCCAACAGGTGAGCTGCAACAGCCCCTGTTTCACCGCCCGACTGGTGATGCCGTACTCGCTGATGGCGGAAAACATCTCGGGAAACAAACTGATCACTTCAATGCGCAAATTAGCCACGCTTAGAAGTCCGCGTCCCATTCCACCTTCATCTCGCCCGCTGCCAGGTCGACGGCCAACACGCACTGCCCGGTATAGGGCAACAGGCGTTCGCGATCATCCAGGCTGCCAGCGCAAGGCTTGACCACCATTACATCATTGGCGCCGGTTTCCAGAAGATGATCGATTTTCCCGAGCAATTGCCCCAGTTGATCAATAACCTTCAGACCTTCCAGCTGGTACCAGTAGTACTCGCCGTCGGTCAATTCAGGGAACAGGTTGCGCGGCACGCAGATCTCATAACCAGCCAGAAGACGAGCTTCTTCACGATCATCAAGACCCTTGAGCTTCGCGACCAGGAACTTGTCGCTCCCGCGTCCACTGACCAGCTCGACCTGTTTCACGCTACCTTCGCGCTTGAGCGTCCAGGTTTTGTACTGCAACAGGTTTTCAGTCGGATCAGTAAAGGAATACACCTTCACTTCGCCGCGAACGCCATGAACAGAATAAATCTTGCCGATAACGATCAAATCATCAGCAACAGTCGGCGTCGCGTTCATATTGCTCAGGCTGCGGCCTTAGCCGAGTCCTTCAACAACTTGGCAACACGCTCAGAAGGCTGTGCACCAACGCTCAGCCAGTAGGCTACGCGCTCTTGGTTCACGGACAGGCGGACTTCTTGACCACGAGCGATCGGGTTGAAGAAGCCAACTTGTTCCTTGTGAGAGCCGTCACGTGGGTTGCGGCTGTCAGTTACGGTCAAGTGGTAAAACGGGCGCTTTTTGGAGCCGCCAAGGGCAAGACGGATTGTTAGCATGTGAACATCGTTCCTGTAGTCGGTGCTGCAAATCTAAATGCACAGCGGGCATAGGTGCCCGAAAGGCCGCATATTCTAAGGAATATCCGGACTTTTGCAAATGTCTTTTTCTGGCGCCTATCAGCGTGCCATTCAGATCTGCTATAGAGCCGTCGGTTAAAACGGCAGGTCAGCGCCCGCCAACGGCGGGTTTGCTGGAGATCCCACATCCCTGTGGGTCGGAGCGCAAGCTGGGCTTGCGCTCGAATACTTTACATTTTCGGCATGCCGCCGCCGGGCAACATACCGCCCATGCCGCGCATCATCTTGGCCATACCGCCCTTGGCGGAGAATTTCTTCATCATCTTCTGCATCTGCTTGTGCTGCTTGATCAAGCGACCGATGTCCTGCACCTGGGTGCCGGAACCCATGGCGATCCGGCGCTTGCGCGAACCGCTGATCAGCTCAGGGTCGCGGCGCTCGGCCGGGGTCATGGAGTTGATGATGGCTTCCATCTGCTTGAACTGCTTCTCTGCCGCGCCCTGGGCGTTGCCCATTTGCGCCAGGTTCACACCGCCGATGTTCGGCAGCTTGTCCATCAAGCCGCCGAGGCCGCCCATGTTCTTCATCTGCTGCAGCTGGTCACGGAAGTCTTCGAGGTCGAAGCCCTTGCCCTTCTTCAGCTTTTTGGCCAGCTTGTCGGCCTTGTCTTTATCGAGCGTGGCTTCGGCCTGCTCGATCAGGCTGAGCACGTCGCCCATGCCGAGGATGCGCGAGGCGATACGCTCCGGGTGGAACGGCTCGAGCGCTTCGCTCTTCTCGCCCATACCGATGAACTTGATCGGCTTGCCGGTGATGGCACGTACCGACAGCGCGGCACCGCCACGGGCGTCGCCGTCGACCTTGGTCAGGATCACGCCGGTCAGCGGCAGCGCATCACCGAAGGCCTTGGCGGTATTCGCCGCGTCCTGACCGGTCATGGCGTCGACCACGAACAGCGTCTCTACCGGGTTGATCGCGGCATGCAGCGCCTTGATCTCGCCCATCATCTCTTCATCGATGTGCAGGCGACCGGCGGTATCGACGATGACCACGTCGATGAATTTCAGCTTGGCTTCTTTAATAGCCGCGTTGGCGATATCGACCGGCTTCTGGCTCAGGTCCGACGGGAAGAAGGTCACGCCCACTTCGCCGGCGAGCATTTCCAGCTGCTTGATAGCGGCCGGACGGTAGACGTCGGCCGAGACCACCATCACCGACTTCTTCTTGCGCTCTTTAAGGAAGCGCGCCAGTTTGCCCGCGGTGGTGGTCTTACCCGCACCTTGCAGACCGGCCATCAGCACGACGGCCGGCGGCACGGCGCTCAGGTTCAGGTCTTCGTTGGCCGCGCCCATCAGGCTTTCGAGCTCGGCCTGGACGATCTTCACGAACGCCTGGCCCGGGGTCAGGCTGCGCGACACTTCAGTGCCGACCGCACGTTCCTTGACCGAATTGACGAAGTCCTTCACCACCGGCAAAGCCACGTCGGCTTCCAGCAACGCCATGCGCACTTCACGCAGGGTGTCTTTAATATTGTCCTCGGTCAGCTTGGCCTTGCCGGTTACGTGGCGCAGCGTCTGCGAGAGACGGTCAGTCAAGTTTTCAAACATGCGCGATCCTTTCAGGCCCTATTCAACGAAATGCATTGGTAGACCGAGGTAATGGCAGCCCAGGCTGTGGTAAATCGCTATTAAAAACAGCGCTCGGCGAGCCTGCGGCGTGGGCAGGTCGCGGATTATAGCGAAGACTGCGCCCGTGCACACCCGCTGTCTGGCCCGGGAGTCTTTCGTGCAGCGCAGGTGTGTGCCAAACTCAGCGCCTTTCGGGCTTGTCTCTCAGGATTTATGCTCCCTTTGTCACCCAGTTTGCTACCCAGTCTCGCCGCCGCCATCTTGTATGCCGCTGCGACCCTCTATCAGGGCACTCGTCTGGCCCAAGGCGCCAAAGCGGACAAACGTCTGCTGACAGGCCTTGGCGTGCTCGCCCTGCTGGCCCATGCCGCCAGCCTGTTTACCCATTTGATGACCCCGGTCGGCCTGGGCCTGGATTTTTTCAGCGCCGCCAGCCTGATCGCGGCCGCCGTGATCGCGCTGACACTGCTGGCGTGCTACCGGATTCCGGTCGAGAACCTGCTCGTCCTGCTGTTCCCGCTGGGGATGCTCACGGTGCTGCTGGCGCAATTCGCGCCCACCGGCACCGTTCAGGTGATCGATGAAGAACCGGGCATCCTTGCGCACATCCTGCTGTCGATCCTTGCCTACGGCATGTTCACCATCGCGGTGTTCCAGTCGCTGCTGGTGCTGCTGCAGGACCACCAGCTCAAGCACAAGCACCCGTCCGGGCTGATCAAGAACTTCCCGCCGCTGCAAACCATGGAAAGTCTGCTGTTCGGCTTTCTATGGGCCGGCTGGACCTTGCTGTCGCTGTCGCTGATTTCCGGCTGGCTGTTCGTCGAGAACCTGTTCGCCCAGCATCTGGTGCATAAAACCCTGCTGGCCTGCCTGGCCTGGGTGGTGTTCAGCGTATTGCTGTGGGGCCGCAACCGCCTCGGCTGGCGTGGACACAAGGCCATCCGCTGGACCCTGGCCGGTTTCTGCCTGCTGATGCTGGCCTATTTCGGCAGCAAGCTGGTCCGCGAATACATCCTGCATATCTGACTGGCGGCGATCATGGACAACTTGCCCCTTGGGCCGATGCTCGCCGTAATTGCCCTGCTGATTTTATGGGCAGCGCTGTTTACCGCCATCGAAGCCGCACAACAACACCTGCTGGCCCTGCGCCCCGGCACCCGCCAGGGCGACAAGGCCGCCGCACGCCTGAGCTTCCCGCGCCACAGCCTGATCCTGTGCAACAGCCTGTGCCGCGCAGCCGTCGTCATCCTGTGCACGCTGCTGGCGATTTATGCCTGGGCGCAGAACGGGCCATGGCTCGGCTGGCTGATCTCCTGCGGGTTGCTGCTGATTCTCGCCGACTACCTGCCCCGTGCCGTGGCGACTCGCTATCCGCAGCCAATACTGGGCTTTGGCAATGCCCTGCTGGGGGTGCCGCTGAAAATTCTCTACCCCGCGGCCTGGTTGCTCAATGGCATCAGCCTGATGTTGCTGCGCCCGTTCGCGCGCAAGCCTGGCATGGTGAAAAAGAGCGACGAACCGTTGTCCGATCACGACGACGAACCGCACCATGACGCCGACGAAGAGCACAGCCCCGGCATGCCCGGCATCCATGCCCTGGACAACATCACCGTCAACGACATCCTGGTGCCGCGCAGCGAAGTGGACGGCATCAACCTGGATGACCCGATCGAAGACATTATCGAGCAACTGCGCGCGTCCCAGCGCACGCGGTTGCCGGTGTTCCACAGCGATATCAACCAGGTCGAAGCGGTGCTCAATACGCGGCAGATCCAGCATCTGCTGCCCGACGCCAGCCTGACCAAGGAAGCGCTGCTGGCCGCCTGCCACACCCCCTACTTCGTGCCGGAAAGCACGCCTTTGCAGCTGCAATTGTTGAATTTCCATAAACAGCAGCGACGCCTGGGCATGGTGGTGGACGAGTACGGCGAAGTGCTGGGCATCGTTACCCTGGAAGACATCCTGGAAGAAATCGTCGGCGAATTCGAAAGCGATCAGGCTGTGGATAACCCGCACATCGAAGCCCAGCCCGATGGCCGCTACATCATCGACGGCGCAGCCTCGATCCGCGAGCTGAACAAGAGCCTGGGCTGGCACCTGCCCAGCGACGGCCCCAAGACCCTCAATGGCCTGGTGACCGAAGCGCTGGAGACCATCCCGGACTGCGCGGTATGCCTGAAAATTGGACGCTACCGCCTGGAAATCCTCGAGACCGAGGACAACCGGGTGAGCAAGGTACTGATCTGGCATACCAGCCACGTGCCTGTCGCCATCTGACTTCCTGAACAACACCTATTCCAAATGTGGGAGGGGGCTTGCCCCGATGGCAGAGTGTCAGTCACTGTACTTGCTGGCTGATACACCGCCATCGGGGGCAAGCCCCCTCCCACACTTTGTTCTGCGGCGCTCCAACCACTTGTTGTATGTTCAAAGCCCTTCCTATAATCGGACGGCTTACCCAAGCCCCGCCCGACCGCGTGCTACCCGCACCCAGCGTGTCCAGGCACCGTTTCACCATGTCCGACCGGTGTTTGCTCCCATCCCGAGCCGCCCCGCGTATAACCCTGATCCATGGGTGTTCGACCAATAATAATCCGCGTCCAAACGCGCAATGACCGTCAGGGATACCTCCATGAGCACCACGTATAACGAGGCCGCAACCGCCGCCCCGACCAACTCGACGGCCCGCGTGGCGACCGCGAGCATCGTCGGCACCGCCATCGAGTTCTACGATTTCTATATCTACGCCACGGCTGCGGCACTGGTCATCGGCCCGGTGTTCTTCCCGCAGACGTCCGGTACTGCGCAGATGCTGGCGTCGTTCCTGACCTTCGGCATCGCCTTCATCGCACGCCCGCTGGGTTCGGCACTGTTCGGCCACTTTGGCGACCGTATCGGCCGCAAGTCGACGCTGGTGGCCTCCCTGCTGCTGATGGGCGTGTGTACCACGCTGATCGGCTTGCTGCCCGGCTACGACAGCATTGGCGCCTGGGCGCCGATTCTGTTGTGTGTATTGCGCTTCGGCCAAGGCCTGGGACTGGGCGGGGAATGGGGCGGTGCGGCATTGCTGGCCACCGAGAACGCCCCCAAAGGCAAGCGCGCCTGGTTCGGCATGTTCCCGCAACTGGGTCCCTCGATTGGGTTCCTGGCGGCCAACGGCTTGTTCCTGATCCTGGCCATGAGCCTGAACGACGAGCAGTTCCGCAGTTGGGGCTGGCGCATCCCGTTCATCCTCAGCGCGGCGCTGGTAATGGTAGGCCTGTATGCGCGGCTCAAGCTGCACGAGACGCCAGTATTCGCCAATGCCGTGGCCCACGAAAAACCGGTGAAGGTGCCACTGGTGGAGCTGTTCAGCCAACACTGGCTGCCGGTGCTGCTGGGCGCCGCGTCGATGGTAGTGTGCTATGCGCTGTTTTATATCACCACGGCGTTTTCCCTGAGCTACGGCGTGTCGACCCTCGGCTACAGCCGCGAAACCTTCCTCGGCCTGTTGTGCTTCGCGGTGCTGTTCATGGGTCTGGCGACACCCTTGGCGGCGTTGGCCAGCGACCGCTACGGGCGCAAGCCGGTGCTGATTGTCGGCGCGGTCCTGGCGATTCTGTCTGGCTTTACCATGGAGCCGCTGCTCACCCACGGTTCGACCTGGGCCGTGGCGCTGTTCCTGGCGCTGGAGTTGTTTCTGATGGGCGTGACCTTCGCGCCGATGGGTGCGCTGCTGCCGGAACTGTTCCCGACCCGCGTGCGTTATACCGGTGCTTCAGCGGCGTATAACCTGGGCGGTATCGTAGGAGCCTCGGCGGCACCGTTCTTCGCGACCAAGCTGGTGGCGATGGGCGGGCTGAGTTATGTCGGTGGGTATGTGTCGGCGGCGGCGTTGCTCAGCCTGATTGCTGTGCTGTGCCTGAAAGAGACGCGGGATAATGATTTGAACAGGGTGGCCTGACAGGCCGCTATCGGGGGCAAGCCCCCTCCCACATTTGAAATGTATTCACAGTTCAATGTGTGGGAGGGGGCTTGCCCCCGATGCTTTTACAGCTCTACCACAACAGCCTGGGAAGCACGGGTCGCCTTGGCCCGAGCTGCGTCAATCGACTCATCCCGCGCCAACGCCACGCCCATGCGGCGCTGGCCGTTCACTTCTGGCTTGCCAAACAGACGCAACGCCGTGTCCGGCTCGCTCAATGCGGCGCCCAGGTTGGCGAACGCCGTCTGGGTCGACTGCCCTTCCACCAGAATCACCGCCGAGGCCGACGGCCCGAACTGACGGATCAATGGAATCGGCAGGCCGAGGATGGCGCGCGCGTGCAGGGCGAACTGCGATAAATCCTGGGAAATCAGGGTTACCAGGCCGGTGTCATGCGGGCGCGGCGACACTTCGCTGAACCACACTTGATCACCCTTGATGAACAGCTCCACGCCAAACAGACCACGGCCACCCAGGGCTTCGGTCACTGCTTTGGCGACGCGCTCGGATTCGGCCAGGGCAATCGGGCTCATGGCCTGGGGCTGCCAGGATTCCTGGTAGTCGCCCTTCTCCTGACGGTGGCCGACCGGCGCGCAGAAGGTGGTGCCGCCGATGTGGCGCACGGTCAGCAGGGTGATTTCGTAGTCGAAGTCGATAAAGCCTTCGATGATCACCCGCCCCTTGCCGGCGCGCCCGCCTTCCTGGGCGTAATCCCAGGCTTTGCGCACGTCGTCGGCGCTGCGCAGCAGGCTCTGGCCCTTGCCCGAGGAACTCATCACCGGCTTGACCACGCAAGGGAAGCCCAGGTCCTGCACGGCCTTGCTGTAGTCCTCGAAGGTGTCGGCGAAGTGGTACGGCGAGGTCGGCAGGTCCAGCTCTTCGGCGGCCAGGCGACGGATGCCTTCACGATTCATGGTCAGCGAGGTGGCGCGCGCGGTCGGGATCACGGTGAAGCCTTCGGCTTCCAGCTCGACCAGGGTCGCCGTGGCGATGGCTTCGATTTCCGGCACGATGAAGTGCGGCTTCTCCGCCTCGATCACGGCGCGCAACGCGGCGCCATCGAGCATGTTGATCACATGGCTACGGTGCGCAACCTGCATGGCCGGCGCGTTGGCGTAGCGATCCACGGCAATCACTTCAACGCCCAGGCGTTGCAGTTCGATTACCACTTCCTTGCCCAGCTCACCGCAGCCACACAGCAAAACGCGGGTCGCGGTTGGCGACAATGGAGTTCCGATTCGGGTCATCTCAGGTCCTCAGGGGAGCGGATCAGGGGGAGAAAGGCCGGCATTTTACATGAACTGCGAAAATTGGCCTCAGTTGGCGACGGTGCGCCGGCGGATGCGCCAGGCCATGACCAGCCACACCACGGTGACGCCGGCGAACTTCGACACCAGCGCAGTGCCCGCCACGGCCGGCGTCAGGGCACCGATCAGGCCAAAGAAGATAAAGGTGTCGAGGGGAATGCTCAGCGCCGAACTTATCCACAGGCGATCGTGCAGCGGACGCCGGGTAATGCTGAACACCAGCCAGTCGATGCATTCGGACACCGCAAAGGCCGTGGCGCTGGCCAGGGCGATGGACGGATCGGAGGTGATATAGGACAGCACCAGCGCGGCCAGCATGGCGATGATCGCGCCGTGGCCGAAGCGGGTTTGCACCATGTCGCGCAGGATAAACACCAGGCCGCCCCAGGCGGACCAGATGACGTCCAGGTGGGGGGCGGTGGAAAAGGCGAAGTTGATCAGCACGACGCTGCTGATGTAGGCGATCAGGAAAAACATGCAGGATGGACCTGTGGGTAAGATTTGGAAATGTGTTGTCTGGGAGGGCCTCATCGGGGGCAAGCCCCCTCCCACACTTGAATGTGTTCACAGATCAAAATGTGGGAGGGGGCTTGCTCCCGATAGCGGTTTATCAAACACTCAAGTTCTTGGGTGTCATCCACACCAACCCACTCGCCACCGCCCGCTCATGACACAACCCCAACACCACCCGACGTTCGGCGTTGTTCATGCGGCTCCAGCGCGTAATCTCTTCCACGGTACGCTGGCATCCGGTGCAGATATCCTCATCATCCAGCGCGCAAATGCTCACGCACGGCGAGGCGACGGGACGTTCAACCGCGCTCATTCTGCCTGCTCAACCAGGTCCCGCGCGTACCGCTGCGCGTTATGCACATAGTGCGCGGCGCTGGCTTCGAGCATGCGCTTCTGCGCTTCGGTCAGCTCGCGCACCACCTTGCCCGGCGAGCCCATCACCAGCGAGCCGTCGGGAATTTCCTTGCCTTCGCCGATCAGCGAGTTGGCGCCGATGATGCAATGCTTGCCGATCTTGGCGCCATTGAGGATCACCGCGTTGATGCCAATCAGGCTGTAGTCGTCGACGGTGCAGCCATGCAGCATGGCGTTATGGCCGATGGTCACGCCGGTGCCGAGGGTCAGTGGGTAGCCCATGTCGGTGTGCATCACGCTGCCGTCCTGCACGTTGCTGTTCTTGCCGATCAGGATCAGCTCGTTGTCGCCACGCAACACCGCGTTGAACCACACGTTGGCGCCCTCCTCCAGCTTGACCTTGCCCACCAGCGTGGCATTGGGTGCCACCCAGCTGTGTGGATGGGTCTCGACGCTGGCATCGCCCAAGCGGTATTTCATGGTTTTCCCTCACGGCTCGCCATTCAAGCGATGGCTTAGATATTGATGAAGCTCTTGGGTGGCTGGTGCAGGCTGATCTGCGCATCGTCATAGAGCAGATTGATCAGCTCCACGATCATGATTGCCGTCAGGCCCCAGATCTTGTATTCGCCGAACCTGTAGCTTGGCACATACCAACTGCGGCCCTGGTAGTCGATGCGGTGGGTGTGCTCGCGGGGATCCTGGCGGAAGAAATCCAGCGGGACGCTGAAGACAGCGGCAATTTCGGCGTCGTTGGCCAGGTATTCGACGTAATCCGGGATCACGCCCACGTAAGGCGTTACGCGGATGCCGTGCAGGGAGATCAGCGGGCTCAGCGGCCCGATCACTTCGACCAGCCCCGGCGGCAGGCCGATTTCTTCCTCGGCTTCGCGCAGGGCGGTGAAGATCAGGTCCGGGTCTTCGGGGTCGCGGCGCCCGCCGGGAAAGGCCACTTCGCCACCGTGGGTCGACAGGCCGCTGGCGCGCAGGGTCAGGATCAGCTCGGGTTCGTCACTGCGGGTAATCGGTACCAGCACCGCGGCCTCGGGGAAACGCCCGTCGGTCTCCAGGGTATGAGGGGTGTGATTGCTTACCCGGCGAAGTAGCTCGTCCAGCATGAGTCATCTCGGTCTGTTGGCTACCTTGCATCATGCACCAAAGCGGGCAGGCGCCCAAGCCCAAAACCGCTGGCATGTCGCTAAACGACAACTTGCAGGGCCCTGCCCGCCACGCCAAGATAGGCCCACTCTCCAGGAACCCCAGCATGAACTTCTGCAGCCAGTGCGGTAAACCGGTTACCCAACGCATTCCCGAAGGCGACGCACGTCTGCGCTATGTCTGCGACCACTGCTCGACCATCCACTATCAGAACCCCAATATCGTCGCGGGTACCGTACCCGTGTGGGGCGACAAGGTGCTGCTGTGCCGCCGCGCCATCGAACCGCGCCTGGGTTACTGGACCCTGCCCGCAGGCTTTATGGAAAACGGCGAAACCGTGGAACAGGCCGCCATGCGCGAGACGCTGGAAGAAGCCTGCGCCCGCGTGCGCAACCTGAGCATCTACACCCTGATCAACGTGCCGCACATCAGCCAGGTGCATATCTTCTATCGCGCCGAGCTGGTCGACCTGGACTTCGCCGCCGGCATCGAAAGCCTGGAAGTGAAACTGTTCGCTGAAGCCGATATCCCTTGGTCCGAGCTGGCTTTCCGCACGGTCGGGCGTACCTTAGAATGCTTCTTCGTCGACCGCCGGCAACAGCTGTTCCCGGTACGCAGCGAGTCCGTGCCACCGCTGTCCAAGCCCGCCCAATAACAAGCCGGCCAATCGTCGCCAAAGGGAAATCGTTTCAATGCGTTGGTTGCTTGCTCTTATCTGTCTGTCGTTCGCTGCCCTGTCCTCGGCCTCCACGGTGGAAACACTGGGCGGCAAACCCGTCGAAAAAGTCCTGGTGCTCAAATCCGCCCACCAACTGCAGCTGATCAACGACGGCAAGCCCCTCAAGACCTATCGTATTTCCCTGGGCAAGAACCCCAAGGGCCACAAGCTGATGGAGGGCGACCGACGCACGCCGGAGGGCTTCTACTGGATCGACTGGCGCAAGACCAGCGAGCGCTTCAACCTGGCCATGCACATTTCCTACCCCAACATCAGCGACGCCGCCCGCGCCCGCCGCGAAGGGGTGAAACCGGGCAGCATGATCATGATCCACGGCACCCCGGACACCGAGGACTACCCGGAACAGTGGTTCCACACCCTGGACTGGACCGACGGCTGCATCGGCATGCGCAATGTGGACATGCGTGAGGTCTGGGGCCTGGTCAAGGACGGCACGCTGATCGAGATTCGGCCGTGATCCTCGACCGCTCGTAAAATAATTCGAAAATATTTCCTGCCCCGAGCAGCGCTTGCCGGTGAATACCAGTTCACCGCGCGGGCTGCGCCGTTCTGCGCGCCATAAAGACCTCTCTAATACCACTTGATACAGGGCACCGTTACGGCGCCCTGAAACCAGTGCGCGCACCGTTTTGGTTGCATTGACATGGTATTTAAGTGGTATTAATTTCCGCCCATACCGGGCGACAACACTCCAATAATGCATCGGAAACCTGACAGATGAATCCCATCCAGGCCTTGCGCCCCGACGACAAACAATCCACGCCGTTGTACCTGCAATTGGCGCGCAAGCTCGAAGCGGCGATCCATGCCGGTCAGTGGACGTCCGAGCAAGCCCTGCCCTCGGAACGCGCACTCAGCGAACAGTTGAGCATTTCTCGAGTGACTGCCCGCAAGGCGCTGGAAGTCCTGTTCGAACAAGGCCTTATCCGTCGCAGCCAGGGCTCCGGCACCTTTATCACGCCACGCCTGGAACAGCCGCTGTCGCGCTTGTCGGGGTTCAGCGAGATGCTGCGTCTGAAGGGCTTTGTGCCGGGCTCCCAGTGGCTGGAGCGCGACATCACCCCACCAACCCATGAAGAACTGATCCGCCTGTGCCTGTCGACCAATGACAAAGTGGCGCGCCTCAAGCGCCTGCGCAAAGCCGACGACACGGTCATGGCCATTGAAATGACCGCCGTCCCCGCCTCGGTGCTGCCACAGCCCCAGGCCCTGGGCAGTTCGTTGTATGAATACTTCGAAAGCATCGGCAAGCCCATCGTCCGCGCGCTCCAGCATGTACAGGCGATCAACGCCTCGGACGAATTCGCCAAGCTGGTGGGCATCGCCCCCGGCACCGCCATGCTGCTGATGACCCGCGTGGGCTACACCGCCGACAACACGCCGATTGAAATCACCGACACCTACTGCCGCAACGACTACTACGACTTCGTCGCAGAGCTGCGCCGCCATGATTATTCCGCCGAACTGCGAATCTAGAGAACTGCCCATGTCCGAAGACAATATCCTCACGCCCAGCGGCTGGATGCGCGGCCGCCTGGTGCACGCGCACGGCAAGGTCGTCGCCATTGAAGGCACGCCGTGCAACCCGGCCGACAACGACCTGCCCTATTTGCTGCCGGGCTTTATCGACCTGCACGTGCACGGCGGCGGCGGTGCGGACATCATGGAAGGCGCCGAGGCCTTCGAGACCATCACCCGCACCCACGTGCGCTTTGGCACCACCTCGCTGCTGGCCACGACCATGACCGCTCCGGTGGATGAAATCTCCCGTGTGCTCGGCGAGCTCGGCAGTTTTTGCGAGCAGCGTCCTGCAGGCAGTGCCCGCGTGCTCGGCGTCCACCTGGAAGGCCCCTACATCAACCCCGGAAAACTCGGCGCCCAACCCAACTTCGCCCACACCGCGTTGATGGCCGAAGTCGAAGCCTACCTGCGCCTGGCGCCGATCCGGGTGATCACCATCGCCCCGGAAATTGCCGGCCATGACGGTCTGATCCGCGCCTTCAGCGAACGCGGCGTGCGCATGCAGATCGGCCACACCCTGGGCAGCTATGAAGAAGGCGTGGCCGCCCTCGCCGCCGGCGCCACCAGCTTTACCCATTTGTACAACGCCATGAGCCCGCTGCATCACCGCGAGCCAGGCATCGTCGGCGCTGCGCTGGCCCACGCCAAATACGCCGAGTTGATCCCCGACCTGCTGCACGTGCACCCCGGCGCCATGCGCGTGGCGCTGCGCTCGATCCCGTGCCTGTATTGCGTCACCGATTCCACCGCCGCCGCCGGCATGCCCGATGGCGAATACAAGCTGGGCAGCCACACCGTGACCAAGTGCCTGGGCGGCGTACGCCTGGCCGACGGCACCCTGGCCGGCAGCACCCTGACCATGGACCAGGCGCTGCGCAACCTGGTGAAGATCGGCCTGCCGATCAGTGAAGCCTCACAACGCCTGTCGCAATTTCCTGCGGATTACCTGGGCCTGGAAGAACGCGGCCGCCTGCAACCCGGCAGCTTTGCCGACTGCGTGCGCCTGGACCGCTCCCTGACACTCACCGACGTAATGGTCGAAGGAGAAACCATTGACTTCAAAAATGCTTGAAGAGGCCCTGGCCTCCTGTGACGCCGTCGCGGCGCAACTGCAACGCCTGGAGCCGATGCTGGAAGAAGTCGCCGGTCGCCTGCGCCGCCAGCCGCCACAAGTGGCGATGACCGTCGCCCGTGGCAGCTCGGACCATGCCGCCAGCTATTTCGCCTACCTGGCCATGCAACACGTGGGGATTCCGGTGGCGTCGCTGCCGATGTCGGTGGTGACGCTGCTGCAGGCACCGTTGAAGGTCAGCGGCCAGGTTGCGTTTGGTTTCTCCCAGTCGGGGCAAAGCCCGGACCTGGTCAACAGCCTGCGCCTGCTGCGCAAGCGCGGGGCCTTGAGCATCTCGATGGTCAACGCCGAAGAGTCGCCGCTGGAAGCTGCCTGCGAGTTTCACGTGCCGTTGTGCGCCGGGCCGGAACTGAGCGTGGCCGCCACCAAGAGCTTTATCGCCACCCTCAGCGCCAGCGCGTTGCTGGTCGGCCACTGGAACCAGGAAGCCGACCTGCTGCACGCCTGCCAGGCGCTGCCCGAGGGCCTGCGCGACGCTGCCAAACAGGATTGGCACACCGCAATCGAGGCCCTCAAAGACAGCCAGCGCCTGATGGTGATCGGCCGTGGCGCCGGTTTTGCCATCGCCCAGGAAGCCGCGCTCAAGCTCAAGGAAACCTCGGCGATCCAGGCCGAAGCCTTCAGCAGCGCCGAAGTGCGCCATGGGCCGATGGCCTTGATCGACGAAGACTACCCGTTGCTGGTGTTCGCCCCACGTGGCGCCGAACAGGCCGGTCTGCTGACCCTGGCCGCCGATATGCGCCAGCGCGGCGCCCGCGTGTTGCTGGCCGCGCCGGACGACATTGCCGAACGCGACCTGACCTTAAGCCGCGCCGAACACCCAAGCCTGGACCCGATCCTGGCGATCCAGAGCTTCTATGTAATGGCCGCAGGCCTGGCGGTGGCGCGTGGGATGAACCCCGATCAGCCACGTCACCTGAGCAAAGTCACTCGCACTCACTGAGTCGAGTGCCGTGTTTTCCTGATGAGTACCGTGCCCATGTCCAACAACAATAACCGACTGACCCTTAGCGCCCCCTTGACTGGGCCGGTGCTGGCCCTGGGCAATGTCCCGGACGAAGTGTTCGCCAGCGGCGCCATGGGCGACGGTATTGCCATCGATCCGTTGAACGACTGCCTGCATGCGCCGTGTGATGGGGTGATCATCCACGTCGCCCGCACCGGGCATGCGCTGACCCTGCGTGCCGACAACGGCGCGGAGATACTGATGCACATCGGTATCGACACCGTTGAGCTCAATGGCGAAGGCTTTGCCCTGCTGGTCAAGGAAGGTACACGGGTGAGCCAGGGCCAGGCGCTGGTGCAATTTGATCTGGACCGCATTGCGCGCCAGTGCAAGAGCCTGGTGAGCCTGATCATTCTGACCAACAGCGACCGTTTCGAACTGACGCCCTGCCCGCTCGGCACGGTCAAGGTCGGGGAGCCATTGATGCAGGTGGCGTTGCGTTCAGCCGCCCCTGTTCAAGCGGCTGTGGATAACTCCAGCGCCGAAGCCCGCGCCAGCGTACGCATCACCCACCGTGGCGGTTTGCATGCGCGCCCCGCGGCGCTGATTCGCAAGACCGCCCAGGGTTTCAGCAGCCAGTCGCAGCTGCATTTCGGTGACAAATCGGCAGCCTGTGACAGCCTGATTGGTTTGATGGGATTGGGCATTGGCGAAGGTGACGAGGTGCGTGTCAGCTGCCGTGGCAGCGATGCCGACGCGGCTTTGCACGCGTTGATCGCGGCGCTGTCCGTGGCGGTCAGCGAAGAACATCACGCCCCCGTGGCGGCGGCTGCGCCACGTCGCGCCAGTGTGGAGGCCGATGTGTTGCAAGGCGTTTGTGCAGCGCCCGGCCTGGTGTGTGGACCGTTGTTCCGCTTGACTGGCGTCGAGCTGCCCGAAGACACCGGCAACCATTCGGCCAGCGAGCAAACCCAACGTCTGGACGCGGCACTGGAGCAGGTGCGCGGGGAAATCCGCAGCACCCTGGACCAGGCCCGCCAACGCAAGCACGTCGAGGAAGAAGAGATCTTCGCCGCCCACCTCGCCTTGCTGGAAGACCCGGCCCTGCTGCAAGCGGCTGCCGGCGCCATTGCACAGGGCAGCGCCGCGACCCACGCCTGGCGTGATGCGATCCAGGCCCAGTGCGCGGTATTGCTGGCGCTGGGCAAGCCCTTGTTTGCCGAACGCGCCAATGATCTGCGCGACCTGCAGCAGCGCGTGCTGCGGGCGCTGCTGGGCGAAGCCTGGCACTTCGAATTGCCCGCCGGCTCGATTGTCAGCGCCCATGAACTCACCCCCTCCGACCTGCTGCAACTGAGCGAACAGCAGGCCGTGGGGATCTGCATGGCCGAAGGCGGCGCCACGTCTCACGTGGCCATTCTGGCGCGGGGTAAAGGCTTGCCCTGTGTGGTGGCGCTGGGCGCGGCGGTGCTTGATGTGCCCCAAGGCCAGCGCGTGGTGCTGGACGCCGCCAATGGCCGCCTGGAGCTGGCCCCCAGCGACGCGCGCCATGCCCAGGTGCATCAGATTCGCGACGCGCAGAAGGTGCGCCGCCATCAGCAACAGGCCCAGGCCCAATTGCCGGCATGCACCACCGACGGCGTGAGCATTGAAATCGCCGCCAACGTTGCCTCCAGCGCCGAAGCCCAGCTGGCCTTTGAAAACGGCGCCGATGGCGTCGGCCTGTTGCGCACCGAGTTTCTCTTCGTCGACCGCCGCACCGCGCCGGACGAACAGGAACAGCGCCAGGCCTACCAAGCCGTGCTGGATGCCATGGGCGACAAGTCCGTGATCATCCGCACCATCGACGTGGGCGGCGACAAGCAACTGGACTACCTGCCGCTGCCCGTCGAAGCCAACCCGGTGCTGGGCCTGCGCGGTATCCGCATGGCCCAGGTACGCCCGGAACTGCTCGACCAGCAACTGCGCGCCCTGTTGCAGGTCAGCCCGCTGCAGCGTTGCCGCATCCTGCTGCCGATGGTCAGCGAAGTGGATGAACTGCTGCAGATCCGCCAGCGCCTGGAGCAATTGTGCACGGAGCTGGGGCTGGCCCAGCGCCCCGAACTGGGGGTGATGATCGAAGTGCCCGCCGCCGCGCTGATGGCGGAACAACTGGCCGAGCATGCGGACTTCCTGTCCATCGGCACCAATGACCTGTCGCAGTACACCCTGGCCATGGACCGCGACCACGCGGGCCTCGCCGCACGCGTCGATGCGCTGCACCCGGCCTTGCTGCGGCTGATCGCCCAGACCTGCGCCGGCGCGGCAAAACACGGGCGCTGGGTCGGCGTGTGTGGCGCCCTGGCCTCCGACCCCTTGGCCACGCCCGTGCTGGTCGGCCTGGGCGTCAGCGAGCTGTCGGTGAGCCCGCCGCAGATCGGCGAAATCAAGGACCGCGTCCGCCACCTGGACGCGGCGCAATGCCGGCAACTGAGCCAGGGCCTGCTCAACCTGAGCAGCGCCAAGGCCGTTCGCCAAGCCTGTCAACACCACTGGCCGCTGAGCTGAAAACAACAAGAATAGGGAGACACGCCATGTACCAACATTTCATCGAAGGCCTGCAACGCCTGGGCCGCGCCCTGATGCTGCCGATTGCGATCCTGCCGATCGCCGGCCTGTTGCTGCGGCTGGGCGACACCGACCTGCTCAACATCGCGGTGATGCATGATGCCGGGCAGGCGATCTTCGCCAACCTGGCGCTGATCTTCGCCATCGGCATCGCCGTCGGCTTTGCCCGCGACAATAACGGTACCGCAGGCCTGGCCGGGGCAATCGGCTACCTGGTGATGATCTCCACGCTCAAGGTGATGGACACGTCCATCAACATGGGCATGCTCGCCGGTATTGCCAGCGGGCTGATGGCCGGCGGGCTGTACAACCGCTTCAAGGACATCAAGCTGCCGGAGTACCTGGCGTTCTTCGGCGGGCGGCGCTTCGTGCCGATTGTCACAGGGTTTTCCGCGGTGGGCCTGGGGGTAATCTTCGGCCTGATCTGGCCCCCGATCCAGCACGGCATCAACAGCTTCGGCGTGTTGCTGATGGAAAGCGGCAGCCTGGGCGCGTTCGTGTTTGGCGTGTTCAACCGCCTGCTGATCGTCACCGGCCTGCACCACATCCTCAACAACATGGCGTGGTTTGTGTTTGGCAGCTTTACCGACCCGGTAACGGGCGCGGTGGTCACCGGCGACCTGACCCGCTACTTCGCCGGCGATCCCAAAGGCGGCCAGTTCATGACCGGCATGTTCCCGGTGATGCTGTTCGGCCTGCCGGCCGCGTGCCTGGCCATGTACCGCAACGCCCTGCCGGAGCGGCGCAAAGTGATGGGCGGGATTTTTCTGTCGATGGCGCTGACTTCGTTTTTGACCGGGGTGACGGAGCCGATTGAATTTGCGTTCATGTTCCTCGCGCCGTTTCTGTACCTGATCCACGCTGTGCTGACGGGCCTGTCGATGGCCGTCACCAATATGTTGAATATCCACCTCGGGTTTACCTTCTCCGGTGGGTTTATCGACATGGTGCTGGGTTGGGGCAAGTCCACCAATGGCTGGCTGGTGTTCCCGGTTGGCCTGGCTTACGCGCTGATCTACTACTCGGTCTTCACCTACTGCATCCGCCGCTTCAACCTGAAGACGCCGGGTCGGGAAGATATCCAGGTGGCACAGGCCGAGGTGATGACGGATAACCAGCGGGCAACCGCTTATATCCAGGCGTTGGGCGGTGCGCAAAATCTGCTGAGTGTGGGGGCTTGCACCACACGTCTGCGCCTGGACATGGTGGATCGCAACAAGGCCATCGACAGTGAATTGAAAGCGTTGGGCGCCATGGCGGTGGTTCGTCCTGGCAATGGCGGAAGCCTGCAGGTGGTGGTCGGGCCGATGGCCGATAGCATTGCCGATGAGATCCGCCTGGCCATGCCTTCGTTTGTCGCCCGTGCGCCTGCGGCGGTGGCGCCTGTGGATAAGCCGGTGGCGGTGGATGTGCAGGAGGCCGGGAAATGGCTGAGCGCGTTGGGTGGTCGCGCGAATGTGCGCCAGCTGGAAGCGGTGGCGATGACCCGTTTGCGGGTGGAATTGGCGGACGACTCGGGGTTGTCCGAAGCGGACCTGACCGCGCTGGGTTGCCAGGGTGTAAGCCAGCTGGACAGCGGGGTTTGGCACCTGTTGATTGGCGACACGGCGTCTGGGCTCGGTGAAGCACTGGAGCGGCTGGTCTCTCGCCCAATCAACGCCTGACCGATCGTTCCCACGCTCTGCGTGGGAATGCCGCCCCGGACGCTCCGCGTCCCGCCGTTGCGTAAAAGTGACGCGAGGTCGGCGCCAGGGTTTAGAGAAGTAGTGGCTTTGCTGGCCTCATCGGGGGCAAGCCCCCTCCCACAGTTGACCGCATTGCCAAGTCCGGCACGGATCTAAAATGTGTGTGGGCTTGCTCCCGAATGGGTTTTAACTGGCGCTGGAAGAGTTAAGTTCGGGCACCTCGTTCAAGTCCAACACCCGATCCACCATTAACTGAATACCCTCCAACATCCGGCAAATCGCCAAAACAACATCACGCTGTGCGCCAGCGACTTGAAATGCCAGATGACTTGTTAGCGCCTGCACCGAAGCAATGTCCTGCGAGGCATTGGCGAGTAAGGTTTCGTTATCGATACTGAGTCGGACGCTGAATAGCTGATCGGACGGGGGGTTTGGGCTGTCTTTGATCATGGTAAAACTCCTGAAGAATAGGAGCTGCCAGCATCACTTGCAGATGATGGGTGGCAGCTGTGCGCGGGTCTGCAAGACCGAGTCAGAAGCACCTCGGCAGACCCAAAGGTCTCCCGCGCACAGCCACCAGAACACGATGACCATGAAAAGCGCCACGATTATAGCGGCGCTTCCGAGCTTCTAACATTATTTCGGCGGGCTTGCAGTCCCGGTCGCTGAATTGGCAGCGACTGGCGAAGGTTAGGTGTGCGAGTTCCGAGGGACAACCTGAAAGGTTTGTCGGAAAGGTCTGAGGCGCCTGTATGGACGCCATCGGGGGCAAGCCCCCTCCCACATTGGACTGCATTCCAAAGCTGGAACTCGGTCAACTGTGGGAGGGGGCTTGCCCCCGATGAGGCCCTGACGGCCAACAAAAAACCCGCTGGCCAAACTGGCCCAGCGGGTTTCTTGTGTTTACAGCCAGCGCATCAAAAATCCGCCAGCTGCCACACCTCATACGCCGGTGTTTCGTACGGATGGCTGAGTTTGAGCGCGGCCACCACAGCCACGATCAACTCATCCGCCACCACCAGCTCAACCTTCCATTCTTCAACCACTTCAACCTGGCCCACCTGCCCGATAAACGGCTGGCTGCCGTCCAGCGCGCGGAATTGGCCCTGGCCCAGCACTTGCCAGGCACAGCTGTCGTAGCTGCCGATGCGCCCGCCGCCGGCTGTGAAGACGGCGGTTTTCACCGTCTCCACGTGGCTGTCGGGTACGAAGAAGGCGAGCTTGTACACGCCTTAGTTCACCCACACGCGCGCGTTGCGGAACATGCGCATCCAGGCGCCGTCTTCGTTCCACTCTTCCGGGCGCCACGAGTTCTGCACAGCACGGAACACGCGCTCCGGGTGCGGCATCATGATGGTCACGCGGCCGTCGCGGCTGGTGAGGCCGGTGATCCCGCGCGGCGAGCCGTTCGGGTTGGCCGGGTAGGTCTCGGTGACCTTGCCGTGGTTATCCACAAAGCGCAGGGCCACGGTGCCGGACAGGTCGGCTTCGAGCAGTGCTTCTTCGCTGGCGAACTCGGCATGGCCTTCACCGTGGGCGATGGCGATCGGCATGCGCGAACCGGCCATGCCTTGCAGGAAGATCGAATTGGATTCCTGCACCTGCACCATGGCGACGCGGGCTTCGAACTGCTCGGAACGGTTACGCACAAAGTGCGGCCAGAACTCGCTGCCCGGGATCAGTTCGCTGAGGTTGGACATCATCTGGCAACCGTTGCACACACCCAGGGTGAAGCTGTCGTTGCGCTCGAAGAAGCCCTGGAACGCATCGCGGGCACGGCTGTTGAACAGCGCCGACTTGGCCCAGCCTTCACCGGCACCCAGTACGTCGCCGTAGGAGAAACCACCGCAGGCCACCAGGCCTTTGAACTCGTTGAGGTCAACGCGACCGGCGAGGATGTCGCTCATGTGCACGTCGATCGCATTGAAGCCGGCGCGGTCGAACGCCGCCGCCATTTCCACCTGGCCGTTGACGCCCTGCTCACGCAGTACGGCAACCTGTGGGCGAATGCCTTTCTTGATGTAGGGCGCAGCGACGTCCTGGTTGACGTCGAAGCTGAGCATGGTGCTCAGGCCCGGGTTGTCTTCTTCCAGGATGACGTCGAATTCCTGCTCGGCGCAGTCGACGTTGTCGCGCAGACGCTGGATCTGGTAGCTGGTCTCGGCCCACTGGCGTTGCAGCAGGCGGCGCTGACCGGTAAATACCGTGTCACCGTTGAACGAGATATTCACTTCGCCGTTGTTGATCGGCTGACCGATCACCGCCACGCACTCGGCCAGGCCAGCGGCGCTGAACTGTGCAAGCACGTCCGGAGTGGCGTCCTGACGCACCTGGATCACCGCACCCAACTCTTCGTTGAACAGGATGCCGTTGATTTCGCCAGCATCCTCGGCAACGCTGTCGAGCACGATGTTCAGGCCGCAGTGACCGGCAAACGCCATCTCGACAACGCTGGTCAGCAAACCACCGTCGGAACGGTCGTGGTAAGCCAGCAGGTGGCCGTCGGCGTTGAGGCCCTGGATCACGGCGAAGAAGGCCTTCAGGTCTTCAGCGTCGTCGACGTCCGGCGCCTGTTTGCCGAGCTTGCCGTGGGTTTGCGCGAGGATCGAGGCGCCCATGCGGTTCTGGCCACGGCCCAGGTCGATCAGGATCAGGTCGGTGGTGCCCTTGTCCATGCGCAGTTGCGGGGTCAGGGTCTGGCGAATGTCGGTGACCGGTGCGAAACCGGTGACGATCAGCGACAGTGGCGAGGTGACGCTCTTGTCGGTGCCGTCTTCGTTCCAACGGGTGGCCATGGACATGGAGTCCTTGCCCACCGGAATGGTGATACCCAGTTCCGGGCACAGCTCCATGCCGACAGCCTTGACGGTGTCGTACAGGCGCGCGTCTTCGCCAGGGTGGCCGGCAGCGGACATCCAGTTGGCCGACAGTTTAATGTCGGACAGTTTGCCGATGCGCGAGGCGGCGATGTTGGTGAGGGTTTCACCAATGGCCATGCGGCCCGACGCCGGAGCGTCCAGCAGGGCCAGCGGCGTGCGCTCGCCCATGGCCATGGCTTCACCGGTGTAGACGTCGAAGCTGGTGGCGGTGACGGCAACGTCGGCCACCGGCACCTGCCATGGGCCCACCATTTGGTCACGGGCCACCAGGCCGGTGATGGTGCGGTCGCCGATGGTGATCAGGAAGCTTTTGCTCGCCACGGCCGGGTGGTGCAGCACGCGTTCGATGCTGTTGGCCAGGTCCAGCGTGCTTGGGTCGAAGTCATCGCCCAGCTCGGTTTCACGTACCGCCGAACGGTGCATGCGCGGGGCTTTGCCCAACAGCACTTCGAGCGGCATGTCCACCGGGCTGTTGCCGAAGTGGCTGTCGGTAACGGTCAGTTGGGGTTCGGCTGTAGCCTCGCCGACCACGGCAAACGGGCAACGCTCGCGCTCGCAGATGGCCTGGAAGCGCGCAAAGTCTTCAGGGCCGACCGCCAGTACGTAACGCTCCTGGGATTCGTTGCTCCAGATTTCGTGCGGGGCCATGCCCGGCTCGTCGTTTGGAATGTTGCGCAGTTCGAAACGGCCACCACGGTCGCCATCGTTGACCAGTTCCGGGAAGGCGTTGGACAAGCCACCGGCACCGACGTCGTGGATGAAGCTGATCGGGTTCTTGTCACCCAACTGCCAGCAACGGTCGATGACTTCCTGGCAGCGACGCTCCATTTCAGGGTTTTCGCGCTGCACGGAAGCGAAGTCCAGGTCAGCCGAGCTGGTGCCGGTGGCCATGGAGGAAGCCGCGCCGCCGCCCAGGCCGATGAGCATCGCCGGGCCGCCGAGGACGATCAGCTTGGAGCCGACCAGGATCTCGCCTTTCTTGACGTGTTCTTCACGGATGTTGCCCATGCCGCCGGCCAGCATGATCGGCTTGTGGTAGCCGCGCACTTCATCACCGCGCGGGGTGGTGATGGACTGCTCGAAGGTACGGAAGTAGCCGGTCAGGGCCGGACGCCCGAATTCGTTGTTGAACGCGGCGCCGCCCAGCGGGCCTTCGATCATGATGTCCAGCGCGGTAACGATGCGCTCGGGCTTGCCGTACGGCACTTCCCAGGGCTGTTCGAATCCCGGGATCTGCAGGTTGGACACGGTGAAGCCGGTGAGGCCCGCTTTTGGCTTGGCGCCACGGCCGGTCGCGCCTTCGTCGCGGATTTCGCCGCCGGAACCGGTGGCAGCGCCGGGGAACGGGGCAATCGCGGTCGGGTGGTTGTGGGTCTCGACCTTCATCAGGATGTGCACCGGTTCCTGCACCGCACCGTACTGGCGGGTTTCAGGGTCCGGGAAGAAACGGCCGGCGACGGAGCCGACGATGACCGAAGCGTTGTCCTTATAAGCCGACAGAACGCCTTCGCTGTGCATCACGTAGGTGTTCTTGATCATGCCGAACAGGCTTTTTTCCTGGCTTTCGCCGTCGATGTCCCAACTGGCGTTGAAGATCTTGTGACGGCAGTGCTCGGAGTTGGCCTGGGCGAACATCATCAGTTCGATGTCGTGCGGGTTGCGCTTCAAGCCGTTGAAGGCGTTGACCAGGTAGTCGATCTCGTCTTCGGCCAGGGCCAGGCCCAGTTCGGTGTTGGCCTTTTCGAGGGCGGCGCGGCCACCGCCGAGCACGTCGATCGCGGTCAGCGGCTTGGGCTCGGCGTGGCTGAACAGGCCGGCAGCCTGTTCCAGCTGGCTGACGATGATCTGGGTCATGCGGTCGTGCAGGCTGCTGGCGATCAGTTCGGCTTCGGCCTCGCTGAACTGCCCGGCGACGTAGAAAGCGATACCCCGCTCCAGGCGCTGGATGCTCGAAAGGCCGCAGTTGCGGGCGATGTCGCTGGCCTTGCTCGACCAGGGCGAGATGGTGCCGAACCGTGGCAGAACCAGGAACAAGCGGCCCGCAGGCTCTTGAACGGGAACGCTTGGGCCGTACTTCAGAAGGCGTGCCAGCACTTGCTGTTCGTCGGCGGTCAAGACGCCGGTTACGTCGGCGAAGTGAGCAAATTCAGCATACAGGCCTGTAACAGCTGGAACCTTCTGGCTCAGTTGCTCAAGGAGTTTGCTGTGGCGAAAGGCAGAAAGGGCAGGAGCGCCGCGCAGGATCAACATCTTCGGGACAGCCTCGGAAGGGGGTGTGCTTTGAGGCCGTGCATTCTAGCGTAAACCTTCGCCAACGGCACCCGAAACGCTACCGGTGGCCGCTGCCGGACGTCAGTTGGCCGGATCAGGGCCCTTCTGGAATGCATTACCGGGGATTCGGCGCAGATATTTTAACCGTCACCATCACGCGCCAGGCCCCGTTTCTGTGGGCTGCAGCACAGTTTTCGAGGCGCTAGCAGACAAGTCCCATGCTGTCGAGATATGGCGCCGTGGGCCGTTTGCGTATACTGCGCAGATGTTCTCCCCAACTGCTTTGCGCCCGCGCTGCGCCAAATGGCTCATCGCAACCGGACTCTTCCTGATGCTCAGCGCCTGTGTTGATAAACCCAGCACGCTTGAGCGAATCAAGGAGGATGGCGTATTGCGGGTGGTTACTCGCAACAGCCCGGCCACGTATTTCCAGGACCGCAACGGTGAAACCGGTTTCGAATACGAGCTGGTCAAGCGCTTTGCCGATGACCTGGGCGTAAAGCTGGAAATCGAAACCGCCGACAATCTCGATGACCTGTTCGGCCAACTGGGCAAACCCAACGGTCCGGTGCTGGCCGCCGCCGGCCTGGTCAGCAGCGAGCAGCGCCAGCAGCAAGTGCGCTTCTCCCACCCCTACCTCGAAGTCACCCCGCAGATCATCTACCGCAACGGCCAGTCGCGGCCGACCAACGCGGCGGACCTGGTGGGCAAGAAGATCATGGTGCTCAAGGGCAGCACCCACGCCGAGCAGTTGGCGCAGCTTAAAAAGCAGAATCCGGCGATCGAATACGAGGAATCCGATGCCGTCGAGGTGGTCGACCTGCTGCGCATGGTCGACGAAGGGCAGATCGACCTGACCCTGGTGGATTCCAACGAAGTCGCCATGAACCAGGTGTACTTCCCCAATGTGCGGGTAGCCTTCGACCTGGGCAATGCCAGCAACCAGAGCTGGGCCGTGGCCGCAGGCGAAGACAACAGCCTGCTCAACGAGATCAATGGTTACCTGGACAAGGTCGAGAAGAACGGCACCCTTCAGCGTCTGAAAGATCGCTATTACGGGCACGTCGATGTACTGGGGTACGTCGGCGCCTATACCTTCGCCCAGCATTTGCAGCAGCGCCTGCCCAAGTACGAGAAACACTTTCGCACCTACGCCAAGGAAGAAAAGGTCGATTGGCGGCTATTGGCGGCCATCGGCTATCAGGAATCGCTGTGGCAACCGGCGGTCACCTCCAAGACCGGCGTGCGCGGCCTGATGATGCTGACCCAGAACACCGCCCAGGCGATGGGCGTGTCCAACCGCCTGGATGCCAGGCAAAGCATCATGGGCGGCGCCAAGTACCTGGCCAAGATCAAGGACGAGCTGGACGACAAGATCGCCGAGCCCGACCGCACCTGGTTCGCCCTTGCCGCCTACAACGTCGGCACCGGCCACCTGGACGACGCGCGTCTTTTGGCCAAGAAGGAAGGCCTGAACCCGAACAAGTGGCTGGATGTAAAGAAAATGCTGCCGCGCCTGTCGCAGAAGCAGTGGTACAGCAAAACGCGCTACGGTTATGCCAGGGGTGGCGAGCCGGTGCATTTTGTGGCGAACATCCGGCGCTACTACGACATTCTGACCTGGGTGACCCAGCCTCAGCTGGAAGGTAACCAGGTGGTGGAAGGCAACCTGCATGTGCCGGGTGTGGACAAGACCAAACCGCCCGAAGATAGCCCGCAGCTCTAAGACCACTGTAATACCAATGTGGGAGGGGGCTTGCCCCCGATAGCAGTGTGTCAGCTACTGATAGGCTGGCTGACACACCGCAATCGGGGGCAAGCCCCCTCCCACATTTTGATCTCTACTTGGCTTCAAAGGCCGGTGATCAGATGCACTACCCCGCCCGCCAATACCATCACCGCCGGCACACCCGCCGCCTTCAACGCCACCGCATCCAACCGCGCTGCATCCTGCAACTGCACCCGCACCCGCGTCAGCGCCACACGCTGCTGCGATGTGAGGTTATCCGCGCCGCCCAGCGCACTCACCACGTCGGCCGACAACAGCCCCTGCGTCGGAGCCTCTGCGGGCTCGGCAATCAAATCCGGCGTCAGGGCTTTCCAGAACGCCCGCTGCAATTTCTCGAACATGCTCAGTGCTCCCCGACAGATGAGGTTTCAACGGTAGCGGCGTGGTACAGGCGCAGGGCCTCGCGCACTTGGCCGGCTTCTTCCAGGCTCAGTACCTGGCGGGCGATGACCTGGCAGTCGGCCAAGTCCAGTTCACGTACGGTGGCCTTGATGCTGGGGATCAACGGTACGCTGACCGACAGTTCATCCACCCCCAGCCCGATCAACATCGGCACCGCCAGGGTTTCGGAAGCCAGCGCACCGCATACGCCCACCCACTTGCCGTGGGCATGGGCGGCCTTGACCGTGGTGGCAATCAGGCGCAGCACCGCCGGGTGAAAGCTGTCGGCCTGGCTGGCCAGGCGCGGGTGGTCGCGGTCCATGGCCAGGGTGTATTGGGTCAGGTCATTGGTGCCGATGGAAAAGAAATCCACATGGGGCGCGAACACATCCGCCATCAACGCGGCGGACGGCACTTCAATCATGATGCCCAACTTGGGCATCTCGCTGAGTCCGAGCGCCCGCGCCTCTTCTTCCAGCATCTTGCGCGCCAGGTGCAACTCCGACAGCAAGCTGACCATTGGCAACATGATGTGCAGTCGCGCCAGCCCGGCACTGGCAAGGATGGCCCGCAGTTGTTCGCGCAACAGCTGCGGCCGCTCCAGGCACAGGCGGATACCCCGCAAGCCCAGGAACGGATTGGTCTCGGCTTCCATCGGCACATAGGCCAGCGGTTTGTCGCCGCCGACATCCAGGGTGCGCACCACCAGGTTACGCTCGCTGCCCAGGGCGCGGGCGATAGCACTATAGGTCGCCGCTTGCTCGTCGGGGCTCGGCGCGCGGTTGCGGTCCAGGTAGAGAAACTCCGAACGCAACAGGCCGACGCCTTCGCCGCCCAGGGTCAGGGATTGCTCGACTTCCTGCAACGAGGCGACATTGGCCGTGACCTCGATGTGATGACCGTCGCGGGTGGTAGCCGGCTGCGAGGCCTGCGCCACGTCGCGCTGATGGCGCAGCGCCTGCTGCTTGCGGGCGGCGTCCAGTTGTTCGATCTCGGCCAGATTCGGCTCCAGGTGCAGCTCGCCTTTGTCGGCGTCGAGCAGCACCTGTTTACCGTTGGCCAACCCGATTACCTGGGCCGAAACGCCGCATATGGCCGGCAGGCCCAACGCCCGCGCGAGGATCGCGACGTGGCTGGTGGCGCCGCCGCCGACGGTGACAAACCCCAGCACCTTGCGCGTATCCAGGCTGGCGGTCTGCGAAGGCGTCAATTGCTCGGCGATCAGAATCGCGCGATCCGGTAAATCCCATACGCTGTCCGGAACGCCCAGGATCAGTTTCAACACACGCTGGCCCACATCGGCCAAGTCGGCCGCCCGCTCGGCGATCAGCGCATTGCCCAAGCCCTGGAACAGTTCGGCCGTCGTGGCCGTGGCACTGTTCCAGGCAAACGCCGCGCTCTTGCCCTGCGCCAGCAAACGATGGGCCTGTTCGAGCAAGGTAGGGTCTTCGAGCAATTCTTGATGAGCGCGAAAAATCTCAGCCTGGGCACTGCCGCCCGCCTTGTCCTGCAGGGCTTGCAGTGCGTGGGTTGCAGCCAGCAGGCCACGCTCCAGGGCGGCGCGTTCAGCCGCTTCACCGGTGCCGGCTTCGGTGATCGTCAGCTCAGGCTCGACCACCTGGACGACCTGCCCGAACGCCGACCCCGGTGATGCGCAGACACCTTTGAGCAAGGTGGCCGACGGCACGCTTGCGACCGGCTCAACCTCCCTGCTCACCGTCTCGCCACAGCCCTCAGCCAGCAGGGCCACCAGCGTATTGATCGCCATCTCGGCATCCTGCCCGGCCGCGCTCACTTGCAGTGTGTCGCCCTGCACCGTTTGCAGGGCCATGATCGCTACCAGGGATTTGGCGTTGGCGCTCTGGGTTTGCTTGTGCAGGTAAATGCTGGCATTGAACCCCTTCGCCGCCTGAGCGAGCACCGCTGCCGGGCGCGCATGCAAGCCGTTGGCGTTGAGCAAGGTCAGCGGCTTGGAAAACAGCGCATCGCCGTCCTCCTCGTCCGGCACCTCAACCGCTTCACGTGGGGCCAACTGCAGCAGCGGCTGGCCGGGCTCTACCAAACCGCTCGCCAACACGCTGAACGGTTCGCCACTGACCACCAGCATCAAGGTCAGCAAACTGCGGGCATTGAGCGCCACATAGTCGGCGTCGAACTCGATCAACGGCTGCCCGGCCGTCACGCGCTGGCCCTCTTCGACCAGACGGGTGAAGCCCTTGCCTGCCAGATTCACGGTGTCCAGGCCGATATGCATCAGCACCTGCACGCCGTTGTCGTCGGTGACACTGACCGCATGCCCGGTGTCCTGAATATTGCTGATGGTTCCGGCCAACGGCGCGCAGAGGGTTTGCGAGGTGGGGTCGATGCACAGGCCATCGCCGATCATGCGGCTGGAGAATACCGGGTCTGGAACCTGATCCAACGCCAGCAGCATCCCGGACAGGGGTGCCAGCAATTCCAGGGGTTGAGAAGGGTTCATGGCTTCACCTGTTGTCGTGTTCTGTAAAAATCATGGGTGACAGGAATTGACCGTGGGAGGGGCCTGGCCCCTGCCGCACTTATTTCCACCAGTATTCGACTTGCACACCGATATTCGAGCCATGCCGCGCCGTGCCATACGCGCCGGTATCGGACAACGCCGAGCCCGCCGCCAGTTCGTTCGCCGCGCGCTTGGCCGCTTCGTTCCAGGTGGCATAGGTGTAGTACAACCGCACCTCCGGCCGCGCCCAGAAATCCGGGCCTTTGGGCGACCAAGTCGGAGCGAAGGTAAATTTGCTCAGCTTGCGTGTGCCACCCGTGGCATCGACCTGATCATGCCCAAGCTCGGCGACCAGTTTGAACTGCTCGCTGATGGCATACGCCGGACGCACGCCAAGCGATATCCAGGTCTGGTCCTGGCTGCCCGGGCGAATATCCTTCTGGTACACCGCCTCGGCCTGCCCGCCGAAACGCGGGGTCACCTGCCAGTCGAAAAACTCCACCGCGCGGTAACTCTTGCTGCTTTTGTCCAGCAAGGTATTGCCGGTGTAGCCCAGGCCAGTGCCGGGGCCTTCGCCGTACTGCAGGGCGAATTTGTTCTTGCCGCCCAGGAACGGTTTCTGTACGTGCTGCGCAGTGATCGCCCAACCACTGTTGGTGTCCCGTCCGCCGGCTTTTTCGATGTAGCTCAAGCCCAGTTCCAGTTCGCCGCCGGGGTTGGTCTTGAAGCCCGCAACGTTGAAGTCATGACGCGTGGCGTATTCCTTCTGGTACAGGTTGTCCTTGCGGGAAATGGCGTAGCTGTACTTGAGGTCGCCAATCAGCACGTCCTCGATACCACCGCCCGTGGCGCTCTGGTTCCAGTAGTAGAAGTCGGAAATATGGATGTCGTTTCGCTTGTAGTAACGCCGCCCGGCCCACAGCGAACCACCATTGAGGCTCGGCAGGTTGGACCATTGCGCGTACATCTGCGGCATGCGCGCCGAGCCGTTGTCCTCGCCCTGGAATTTCAGGGCGCGGTCGTACTTGTTATAGAGGGAAGCCATGGCGTCGACGCTGAGCACCGAACCATCGTCGAACGTCAGCAGGTCCTGGCGCAATTCAAGTTCAGCGTACTGCTCGCATTCGTTGCCCAGGCGGTATTTGGTTTGCGCCCCAGGCAACTGGAAACACTGCTGCTTGCCGCTGCCGGTGGAAGTGCCGGCGCCGCTGCGCAGGTAACCAGCAAACTCCAGGGCTTGGGCGCCAAACGGCAGGCTCAGGCAGGATGCAACGAGGCCCAGCTTTATTGTTGTCTTCATGAACCACTCCAATTTTTTTATTGTTTTTCTTACTGTCTTGTGTGACGCGATCACCTGTAGGAGCGAGGCGGGCGGCTAGCCCTTGCTCGCGAAGAACTTCCAGCCTCCACGCTGCGCCTGGAAGGGCGCGTTATCGTTGACGATCTTCGCGAGCAAGCTCGCTCCTACAGGCGGCATTTCAACCAGTCAGGTGCAGCACGAAGGATTCATAAGGGCGCAACACCACTTTGCTAGTACGCAGCGGGCAGTCGGGGTAGTTGCTGATCAGCAGGCGTTGTTCGCTCGCGGCATTGATGACGTGGTCGGGCAACTGGATTTGGCACGGCGTGCCGTAGAAGTTGCTGACTACCAGCAAACGTTCGCCGCGCCCTTCGCGCACATAAGCCCAGACCTGGCGGTGGTCCTGCAGCAGCGGGCGGTAAACACCTTCCTGGATCAGGGGTTCGTGGCGACGCAAGGCGATCAGCGCTCGGTAGTGATGCAGCACCGAATCGGGATCATTGCGTTGGCGCTCAACGTTGATCTGCGCCGCGTTGGCCGGGATACCGATCCACGGTTCACCCCGGCTGAAACCGGCATTGGCCTGGCCGTTCCACTGCATCGGTGTGCGGCCGTTGTCGCGAGACTTCTGCATGATCGCCGCCATGCTGGACGCCTCGGACTCACCGGCATCGCGCTTGAGACGGAAGATGTTCAAGGTCTCCACATCGCGGTATTGGTCGATCTTGTCGAACCCCGGATTGGTCATGCCCAGTTCTTCGCCCTGGTACACATAGGGCGTGCCCTGGAGGAAGTGCAACGCCGTGGCGAGCATCTTGGCCGAGACCACGCGATGCTCGCCGTCATCACCAAAGCGCGAGACCACCCGTGGCTGGTCGTGGTTACACCAGAACAGCGCGTTCCAGCCGCCGCCTGCCTGCATGCCCACTTGCCAGTCGGAAAAGATTTGCTTGAGTTGCAGGAAGTCGAAATCGGCTTTCACCCACTTCTGCAGGTTCGGGTAGTCGACTTTCAAATGATGAAAATTGAAGGTCATCGACAGTTCTTTCGACGCCGGATTCGAGTAGCGGATGCAGTGTTCCAGGCTGGTGGAGGACATTTCGCCGACATTGATCAGGTCATGGCCTTCGAAGACTTCGCGGTGCATTTCCTGCAGGTATTCGTGCACGTTCGGGCCGTCGGTGTAGAAGCGTCGGCCGTCGGTGTTGTCGTCGGGGAAATCAGCCGGCTTGGAGATCAGGTTGATCACATCCAGGCGGAAACCGCCCACGTCCTTGTCGCGCCAGAAGCGCATCATCTTGAATACTTCGGCGCGCACCTTGGGGTTGTCCCAGTTGAGGTCGGCCTGGGTGTGGTCGAACAGGTGCAGGTAGTACTGCCCGGTTTGCGCCTCGTACTCCCAGGCCGAACCGCCGAACTTGGATTCCCAGTTGTTCGGCTGGTCGCGCCAGATGTAGAAGTCGCGGTAGGGGTTGTCGAGGCTGCTGCGCGCCTGCTGGAACCACTCGTGCTCAATGGAGGTGTGGTTGACCACGATGTCGAGCATCAACCTGATGCCGCGCTTGGCCGCTTCGCTGATCAGCAGGTCGCAATCGGCCATGGTCCCGTAACTGGGGTCGATGGCGTAGTAGTCGCTGATGTCGTAGCCATTGTCGCGTTGCGGTGAGCGCAAGAATGGGGTGATCCACAGGCAGTCGATACCCAGCCAATGCAGGTAGTCGAGCTTGTCCACGATGCCCAGCAGGTCACCGGTGGCATTACCCGCGTGGCTGTGGAAGCTTTTGGGGTAGATCTGGTAGATCACCGAGTGTTGCCAGGTTTGCATGGGCGGTTCCTTTAAATAGTTTTGTGCAGGCCTTGAAGGCCTCATCGGGAGCAAGCCCCCTCCCACAGGGGAATGCATTCCAAATGTGGGAGGGGGCTTGCTCCCGATAGCGGTAGCTCAGGCGACGCGATAACCGGGCCGCACAATTTTCATGTTCAACGCACACGTCAGGCCGAACGGCACCACAATCGCGATGACCATCCCGACCACAAAACTGGGGATGAACTGCGGCACGATCGAGATAAATCCGGGCAAGCCACCGACCCCGATGGCCGAGGCCTTGACCTTGCTCATCGAGAGGAAAATGCTGCCCAGGGCCGAGCCGACCAACGCGGCGTAGAAGGGAAACTTGAAGCGCAGGTTGACCCCGAACATCGCCGGTTCAGTGATGCCGAAGTAAGCGGAAATCGCCGATGTCGAGGCCATGCTTTTATCCCGCGCGTTCCGCGTGGTGTAGAACACCGCAAGCGCGGCGCTGCCCTGGGCCAGGTTGGACATGACGATCATCGGCCAGATAAAGGTGCCGCCCTGGGTGGAGATCAGTTGCAGGTCCACGGCGAGGAACATGTGGTGCATGCCGGTGATTACCAGCGGCGCATACAGCAGGCCGAAAATCAGCCCGCCGACCATCGGCGCCAGGTCGAACAGCGTGACCAGGCCTTCGGTGATCAGGATGCCGAGGTGACGGGTCACCGGGCCGATCACCGCCAGGGCCAGCACGCCGGTGACAACGATGGTGGTGATCGGCACCACCAGCAGCTGAATGGCGTTTGGCACGTGCGCCCGCAGCCATTTCTCGATGACGCTCATCACGTAGGCCGCCATCAGAATCGGCAGAATCTGGCCCTGGTAGCCGACTTTCTCGATCCTGAACCAGCCGAAGATATCGAAGTACGGCAGGCTCTGGCCGTCGAGCCCCGCCACGGCCTTGCCGTAGTTCCAGGCGTTGAGCAGGTCCGGGTGCACCAGCATCAGGCCGAGCACGATGCCGAGGATTTCACTGCCGCCAAAGCGCTTGGCCGCCGACCAACCCACCAGTGCCGGCAGGAACACGAACGAGGTGTTGGCCATCAGGTTGATCAGGCTCCACACGCCGTCCAGGTTCGGGTAGGCCTCCAGCAGCGTCTGACCCTCGATGAACATGCCCTTGGCGCCCATCAGGTTGTTGATGCCCATCAACAAGCCGGCAATGATCAGCGCCGGCAGGATGGGCATGAACACATCGGAAAACACCCGCACCAGGCGCTGCAGGGCGTTGGTCTTGTCGGCGCCCTTCTTCTTGACGTCGGCGATGGTGGCGGCGGCCAGGCCGGTCTGTTCGCGCAGGGCGGCGTAGACCTTTTCCACTTCGCCGGGGCCGATCACCACCTGGAAAAGCCCGCCGGTAAAGAACGAACCCTTGACCAGATCGACCTGGTTCAACGCGCTGGCATTGACCAGGCTCGGGTCCTTGAGCGCCAGGCGCAGGCGCGTCACGCAGTGAGCCGCTTGCTCAAGGTTGTCGCGGCCCCCGAGGTTCTCAAGAATCTCGCGGGCAATGTTTGAATAGTCGTGGCTCATGCTCGTTTCCACTGTGATTGTTGTTATGGGTGGCAGTCTTGGCAGCACGCCGAGAAGGCAAACGTACTCGTCTGTACGAGTTAAATCAACAACTCGTCTGTACGAGTTACAATTTGTTTATCTTCGCGGTCAATCGCTGAACATTCCTGTCGACAGCGCCAGTGGCGAATGGACAAACCCCACCCGTGCCACTAAGGTTCCTGCCTTGACAGCGCCGTTCCCTTCTTAAGCCGGGCATAGAGCCAACCCATGAGCAAATACAACCAGATCTATACGGATCTGCTTGCCAGCATCACCACTGAACGCCTGCAGCGCGGCACGCGCCTTCCCTCCGAAACCGAACTGATGGACAGCTACCAGGCCAGCCGAGGCACGGTGCGTCGGGCCATCGAACAGCTACAGGAACGCGGTTTCGCGCAAAAAATCCACGGCAAGGGCACCTTTGTGTTGTCGCCGAACCCGATTGAGTTTCAGTTGGGTGGCATCGTGAGCTTCCATGAAACCCACGCCGACCTGGGCGATGACATCCACACCGAAGTGGTCGAGTTCACCCAACTGCCGTTGGAAGGCGCATTGCTGCAGCACATCGAGGCCGAGCCCGGCACGCTGATCACGCGCATCAAGCGCGTACGCCGCATCGGCGGCAAACGGGTGATCCTGGACATCAACCACTTCGTCGCCGAACTGATCCCCGGGCTGGATCCGGACATCGCCAGGCAGTCGATCTACGCGTTCATCGAAGGGACCTTGCAACTGCAGATCAGCTACGCCCAACGCACCATCGAAGCCCTGCCCCGCAGCAAGGACGACCAGGCGCATCTGGACCTAGAAGGCCAGAGCCATGTGATCGTGGTGAGCAACCAGACGTTTTTGCAGGATGGGCGGCAGTTTGAGTACACCGAGTCGCGGCATACGTTGGATAAGTTTTACTTTTCGGATATTGCCCGGCGCTGACGCAAGATCGCTCCGTCAAGTCGCGCATCGCACGTCAATGCCGGGTTGATCGATGACGACGAACGACGAAGCAGCTTGTTACCGTTGAGCCACGCTGCGGCCTGACAAAAAGGTCCGACCTGACGTAGGATGCCTTCGTGGCTATGGAACACCTTCCTTCTAACCTCTTATGAATTAGGGGTTTCGCTCTCCACACCGCGCCTGCTTCCTGCAGGCGTTTTTACATCAGCTGTAGAACGATGCTGCAGCTCACCCATCACGGCGACCAAGGAGAAAATCAGGCATGAATCAGGATCTATTCCTACGTCGCCGTAGCAAAATTCTTGTCCCGATGGGCACTGGCGGTGCTACGCGCGCTCAAGTCGCGTCGGCCGTACGGGAAGTGGCGGCGTTCCGATGCGTACTGTCAGAGCCTCTGATTGAACAAATCGGCAGGTTGTCAGCGACAGAACTCAAGTACTGGCTTCGCGAAATTGTTGGCGTGCTGCGGCGGGAAACAGGTGGTCATGTACACCACAGGCCGTTTTACCCCGACTTTCCAGAGCAGGTTCTGACCGCCTCAGAGGCAGACCTGTACCTTAATGCCGTCATGCATTACCTCACGCTCTGGCGTCTGCCAACGACAGAACACACTCGGCCTGCGATGCTTGAAGGCAGCTTGATATCCCGCGTTATCGAACCGGGAAGCGTCGCTGAGTTTGAGTCACTGCTCGAGCCGCTGGTTTCATCGCGCACCTCGCTCTCCGAAGCGGACGCTGCCGATGTCGTCTGGTTTATTCGAGCTTACAAAAGCGACGTGTTCCGTCTGCTGCCTGAGGCCGTCCCGTTCCGGGAGATCCGTGCACAGGTTGGCGGCGCACTTATCCTGCATGTAGCTGGCGATGTGCGCGTGGACGCATTTCTAAAGCGAAACGTCGAAACGGCGACCGACGTGCTACGACTTGCGGTCGCGCTGCATGGCGGAGACGTGTCACTGGCGACAGCTTCGACACGTTTCAAACCGATGAAGCGCTCAATGCGCCGTCTCCTATTGCGTCTGCTTGACCCCATACCCAACGCTCTAGAAGACGTGATGCGACATGCTGAGCGATGGAAACGCCTGGCTGAAGTGCTGCACCCCGGCGACTACGCGGATAAGTACCCACGAGCGCTAGTTGCCATTACGGCAGCACGTCGTAACGAAGCGCCAGACTCATTTGGATCACAGGTCGAAACATTGCTTGCCCAGCGTCACATCGATACGCTCACGCCTCTCCTGCAAAGCCATCCTGGTGAGTTCGCAAGAAGGCTGGACGTTACCCTGCGGCGCACGACGGAACCAGAATCAGTTCTCGACGCGTTCGAGGCGGTCGCCACACAAGTATCCTCACCTGTCCTGCTGCAGTTGCTGACCCACTTACGTGCGCCGCGCCCTCTCCCCCTGCGAGCCTTCACACCGAAAGGTGCATTCGCAAAGGTCTATGGCATCAAGGATCGGCGCGAACTAATCGCGCCCGACGTGTTGGCTCGTGCGGCCAGAATCTGCCAAGCCGCTCTCGTCACACGTTTTGCGTCGCTACCCCCTCTGGGCCGCTGTTTCGTCGATCCAGCATTAAGCGAATACAGGGTGCCGCTTGCGCAGCGGTCCTCATCGAAGTCGCTACGGACGCTTGTACGAGGCAGTCGGTTACCTATGCCCGACACACGTTTCATTCGCCTGTTTCTGTGGTGGAAGAATGGCAGTGAGCGTACCGATATCGACTTGTCCGCCGCTTTTTTCGACGCCAACTTCGTATTCAACGAAGCGGTCGCGTACTACAACCTCAGGGATTTCGGCGGCTGTCACAGCGGCGACATCGTCGACGCGCCTAACGGGGCTTCGGAGTTCATCGACCTCGACATTGATGTTCTCGTCGGGAAGGGTATCCGCTATGTCGTCACGTCTATCAACTCGTTCACCGAGCAGCCGTACTGCGACCTTCCAGAATGCTTCGCTGGCTGGATGGCACGCTCCGATACAGCATCGGGTGAAGTATTCGAGCCGCGCTCCGTGCTCGACCGTATCGATATCGCATCCGATACAAAGATTTGTCTGCCGTTCGTGATGGATTTGCAGGAACGACGCATGATTTGGGCCGACCTGGGGCTCACTTCATCTGTGCGATGGAACAACGTCCAGAACAACCTCAGCGGGGTATCGTTGATGCTGCAAGCTTTGATACATACACCAAAACCGGATTTGGCAACCCTGTTCGATTTACACGTTCGGGCACGGGGAGAACGAGTCGAGTCACCGCAGCAGGCACAGGCGGTGTTTGCGCCGGATCAAGGGATAACACCGTTCGATACGGATTTGATTCGCTCACAGTTTCTCTAATACCTGCGCCAGCCTTTGGTATTGATTGAAAAAGAGACTCTGCCCCGGCAGGCTACCAAGTCGGCGACTCCCCATGAACTCGCTGCGCGATCGGTTAGCGGCGACGTCTTTTTGTGAACGCCCATAGTCTTGCGCTCACAGGTTGCGCAAACTTCACACACCTTGACCCATGTGTTGGCGTTGTACGGCACCGCAGGGATGTCGGCGCTAGCAGCGCTGGGCAGTTGCGTTTTCTCCACCGCGAGCATCGGCGAGCAAAGGGAGCCCCAAAAAACCAAAAGCCCGCAATTACGCGGGCTTCAGGATACTTTTCTAGCGGTGGCGGTCAGTACCGGACGACCATCATTCCCACTCTATTATAAACTACCAGCAAAAGCCGCTATAACAGGCAGCTAAAAGTCATAACTGCATGGAATACCATGAAGAATGCCATAACTAAGACTTCACAGCTATGCGGGTGAGACCATCCAGCGAAAGCCCTAACTACGCGCCCGCGACCGACCAACTGAAACGAAGCCCGTACGGTATTCGACTCAATGCTTCATCCGCACAGGCGCAAGAAAGTCGCTCCACCAGCTCGCTACAAGCTTAGCCTGTGGACAAGAACATAAATAGATCAATTACTATTTTAAGGTTTACAAGCAAAGCTAACAAAGTAAGGAGTTACTACAAAGGCAACACCAATCAAACCCACCGCTAAAAAGGATAGCCTGAAGCACTTTCCGTAAGTCCACGCCGATTCGCCTCCAAGACCAGCAGCGTTGTTTCTTTCCTTAGTGAATATAGATACCTCTGAGGAAAGCCCGACACCCTCCAAATAGCACAAGGTCGCTTCCGCATGCTTTATTATAAAAGACACTCGTTGGTCGAGCTTCCAGAATATAAATGCCACTAAACTTAAGAAACAACCTAAAAGTGAAACCAGAGCTGAAAATTTTCCGCCCTGCTGCAAGCCAACCCCTATTCCGGCAGCAACAAGACCAGAGATCGCTAAAAAGAAATTGAACACTGTCATTCGCTGTTGCGCATGCAGTTCGAAGTACTTCCAAGCGTGTTCCATCGAACGCTCAAACTTTATAACATCATCCATATCCACCTCGACAATTAAAATTACTTTAACTAAAGTACAAGCACACAACACTTGATACCCAGAAGCAAATCAAAAACAGTTTGCAATAGTAATATCATTTTGGCATTATGACAAGAAAATCCGCTTTTGTGCCAAAAAGGACCACAGCATGAAAATGAGAAAAACGACAAACATAAACTTAGTTGATGTCCAAAATCTTGTTCGAGGAGCTCTCGCAAAGCTCAAAGAACCAAGCACACCAGAACGAGCGCGTGATGCAGGAAAACAGGCTCAGTATTGTCAAAAGCAAATCAACAAAGCAATATCAATGGCCAAAGCTAAACTCAGTCAAACGTTGCTCAACGAGTTTTTTGAATGGCTGGCTCTACAATTGGGCGCCACGGGAGCAGTTCAATCGTCTCTCGGAGTCGAGCTTAGTTCAATAGGTATATTCCCTGCTGAGATCGACTCCCTCGATCTTGCTTCAGAAATAGACACTGCGCTGTCTAAAACAGCACGTTTTTCGGGAAAATTAGAAGCATTCGCTGATGTAGCCTGTAAAATTTCATCTGCAATACGGGACTCAGACTGGGGAACTGCTGCTACCTACCTGAAAGACTTTGAGAGCGTGGAAGGAGTGTCTTACTGGTCGCTGGAGACAAGCCTTGCTTTGCTCCAAAAGACAGATGGCCTAGAGCCTATGAAAACTCGAAGCGCGGAGCTCTCAGTATCAGCGTATGGTTTGACTAGATTTTATCTGTATTTTTTTGGTGTGCGAAATGAACCCGCTCAAAACTCAGCTCGCTATCGATCCAACACAACTAGAAGAGTTGATGATGCAGACCTGAGCGAAGCAATGAGAGTGTATTCCAAGTATAGACTGCACGGAAATCTGGGATCATCCGACCAAGACTTGAGACTAATTCTTGCCGCTGAGCAATTTACCACTCCTATTGATCTCTTATTTACGCTTATCAAAGCATGTAAAAAAATACTGTGCAATCAGAGCAATTATACGGTAGCAGTACGCAGCAGGGCCAGCAGAGCAATAGATGTGCTAAGTCCAATATTGAGCAGACTTAACCTTCTACCTATAGGCGACAGCACCTCAGAAACCATTAGCTACAACGCTAAAACTGCTAGCTACGCAAAATCCGCAATACAAATTTCTTTTGGTTCCGAGCCAGCAAAACCTCTTTCTTTATTTGATGAGATATTTGCACGCGGACTAGCATCACAAATATCATCGCAGAACAGTGATCTACATGCCGAGGAACTAGCAAAATTCTGTCTGAATTTCAGTTGGATATCTGAATGTATCGAAGTAGGAGACTTGGTGTCGCTCCCGACACTGCCAAAAATATTTGAAAGCTGTATCTCACCTATATCCTCGCCTCCCTCCACAATGTCGTTCGCACTTCAGAACGAAGCCAAGTACTTGATGCAGGATCACGATAAACTGGGAGCGGAACTCCAACAAATTTATGATGCACTGTACACAAATATCAAACCTGAAATCTCAAGAATTCATAATCGTCTTACACAGGATTGTGTCGGCGTTATAGCAAGCAACCGCTACTTTACTAGTGGAGATCATGCTACAGCCGTTGAAATTTGCGCCAAGTCGGGAATATATAACGCCAAGATAATTGCCGCGCTCCCAATAGTGGATATGTATTACGGCTATAAATGGTCAACCGTTAGAAGGAGTGGCGAACTCCTACACGTTGCGATTACACTCGATCACTTGTTAAAAATCGTAGACGAGCGCACATACAGAACTTACAAAAGATATGCAATTGAAGATCTGATGAAAGCTTATAGCTGTAAATCAATCGTTGATCTACCACAACGCCTGCTGGAATCTGATCACCCTATCGAACTAATTGCTCATCTGTGTGCAAACACCTGCAATCTGGTAACAATTGAACTATTACCTGGCATGACGAGTTCTAAGAAGTCAAGACAGACTAGGAGCGATCTACTCAAAGCATTGGCAAAGCTGAAGCCGCCAATGGAAGAGCTATACATCCAAGAAGCTATTCATATCGAAGATAGTCTTCATGTCGATGATGGATTAGAAGTCCTTGATGACAGCAAGGTGTATGTAGACGAGCAGTCAATTATGAATGCGCTTAGCGCTGAAGTCTCCGCAGACTTTCAACGCTATAAAAAATTAGTTGAGAGCGGGGTCGGTGAATCCGAAGACCTTCAAGAGGTGATAAAAAGTTTTCGTTCGCCATCTGCTAAGAATTTTCAAGTTCCAAAAAACGAGGCGGATGATCTTTTAGGGGAACTAGTAGGCTCTATAAGAGAGAAATTCCTGTGGGATCCAGTTTCCGGATTAGATATATTAATTGGAAGGCGCATAAGGCACGGTACAATTGCAAGTGAACTACGCGGTGTACTTGAGCCTGTGGAATTAATATGCCAAAGACCAAAACCAGGAGCAGACTATCAGCTTTCTGCTAGACTGGACGCGTTAGCGGCAAAGCTTGATCCTAAAAGAAGAAAGATCCTGAAAGCAGCTTTTTCGCGTTTTTCGGAATCGATCGACTCGATAATTGGCGTACTGCGCGATGAGTATTTTTATGTAAAATCTAAAAACAAGCCTCGCGGGGTATTTGATTTAGTTATTCCCACCTCATTTTTAATGCTACTCCGCGCTGTTGCACAAGCATGCAACTCTGCCGACCAGTTCCTTAAAGAATGCATCGGAATGTTTTGGTACGATATAACCGGGAGATGCGAGATAGCCCGTCCCGCCATCGATCATGAAATCAAAAAAAATCTTCAATCTGCCTTTTCAAAACTAACCAATGAGCTCCGAAGCAATGGCATTGACGATGTAGAACTATTATCCAGTATTGTCCACCAGTCGGAGGAGTTACATCGCAGGGCCTCAGTTATTGCAAGCTGGATCAGAGTCCCCAACATAGAACTAGATGAAAGTTACACACTAAAATACATAGTGGACGTAGCAGTAGCCTTTGTCAGTGGTCAACATACGAAATTCAATCCAAAAATTGAAGCAAGCGTACCAGAGGACCTATTTTTAGATCTTCATGGATTCTCTATTATACAAGACGCACTCTACCTGGCGTTAGTTAATATATACGAGCACTCAGGCGTAAAAACCAGAAATCAAGTATCAATAAAAGTCGACCTTGATGCTGCAACCTCACTTCTTCACTTTACCATTACTAATGACATTGCCGAAAATACAATCACACCAGAAAAAGAGACTAAACTAAACTCACTAAGGCAAGATATTAAAAAGCGCGCTTACGGCGAAAGAGCTAAGCAAAACCGAGACTCTGGGATTAGTAAGCTTGCGACGATAGTAATGCAGTACAAAGACACCAACATATCTTTTGGCTTCGAGGGAAAAGATTTATTTCGCTTGGAGTTTCAGCTTCTATACTTAGGTAGTCCACCATCTCGGGCCGAAGATCCTCCATCCCGTGAAGCTTCGAAAATTATCGAGGTAGAATATAATGCCTAATTTCAAGATTTTGATTGTAGAGGATAGCGAATCAAAACTTACTAGCATACAGGGTGTCGTGGAGCGAGTAATTCCATATGTGACACTTCGCAAAGCATATTCGGTTAGATCTGCGATAGATGCACTGGAAGAATATGTACCCGATTTTATAATTGCTGATATGTCTTTACCTACGTATGACATCGAATCGAGAGAACGTGGTGGTACTCCTAGACCTTTTGGAGGCATTGAGGTCTTCGAAACCCTTGAACGCTATGAAATGGAGATTCCTACTCTAGTAGTGACATCGTATCCAGTATTCAGCGAGGGATCGAAAAGCTTGGGGCTAACAGAGCTATCAAAACAGCTGAAAAAGGACTTCCCTAACACCTTTTTAGATACCGTATATTTTGATTCAGCATTCTCTGACTGGGAGCTTCGCATCGAATCTAATCTTAGATCAATTTTAGAGAAAAAAAATGCCTCTTGACATACTTTTGCTAGAAGACGACCCGGCAAAAAAAGGGAAACTCCTTGCCCTGCTCAAAGATAAAGGTCTATTTGGGCGTCTGGACGTTGCTATCTGCACGAGCCAAGCACTAGAGCTAATTGAAGATCGCCCACGCTATGACTTGTTAATAGCCGACGTGGTCGTACCTGGCGAATTAGGTAGTGAAAAGGACGAAAGAAATTGTATAGATTTTTTCAACAGCATTGACGACATTATACCAGCGGAAAAAAGACCGCTTTATTCTTTACCTATAAGTGCTGCTACGGACCTGACCGATGCAGCTTATGATTTTTTCAGCTGTCGGCCTTGGGGCATCCTCCCCTATTCGGAAAACGATGAAGACTGCCTCAATGCATTACACCGTATAGCCGTTTGGATTCTTAACGACAAAACGCAACGCGAGCAGCGTAACACCTGCGACGTTTTTATAATAACTGCACTTCCTCATCCCGAGTACAGCGCCATTGAAAATCTTAAATTAGATTGGGGCCCCTTTGAACCGCTGGATCGTACACACCTAATACGCTATGCATCCCTGAGCGTTGCTGGGAGTACTATAAAAATCGGGGCAGCTTTTTGCGCGAGAATGGGGGCCGTTGCAGCTTCAACATTGACTACTAAAGCATCATTGATTCTTAATCCGAAGATTGTGATTATGGCTGGTATCTGCGCCGGAATTGCAAGTAAAGCCGGGATAGGAGATGTGGTTGCGGCAGAAGTTTCTTGGGACTGGCAGAGCGGTAAATATATAGACAAGAATGGCGAAGAAGCATTTGAATCTTCCCCCCACCACATCAACATCGATGATGAATTAAGAAACAAACTATTTCTGCTGAAGAGGGACGAGCCCTTTTGGAAATCTTTTTCCGACTATGCTAGAGAGCATAAATTGCAGCTTCCAAAGCTCGTATTAGGACCTATGGCTACAGGCTCATCCGTACTCGCTGATGTCCGAGTATCAGAGCGGATACGTACGATCCAACATCGTAATGTTACAGGCCTAGACATGGAAACTTATGGGGTTTATGCCGCAGTATCATCAACTCTTACAGGTGCAGACTTTATTTCATTGAAATCGGTTTGCGATAATGGCGACAAGAAAAAAGATGATCAGCATCAACAATACGCAGCGACAATCTCTGCGAACGCTGTAGAGCAATTTATCCGCCACTACTTTCGGGAATAAATCAGCTAACATCTTGCACATGTAATGGTGGTGAGAAAGAATATACTTTTCGACCACCTTCATGGCTTCGACTAACCTACCGATCAAGGAGAGTGGTGAAAAGGTCTCGGAGGGCAGTGTCGTCAAATTTTTCCCGATCACGCCTGTTCGATGACGAGATACTCGGAGAGGAAGCGTGACTGCTTTGGTCTTGAATCTCGCCTATACGATCCTCAATAGCTGAAATGGCGCTACTCAACACAGCGTCCGGCACCCCAAAACGGGGGGCAAACTTTTTCAGGGCATCGATCCGATCTGATAGGGAGGACTCGCTATCATCCTCGCTGATACGGATGGTGTTCTCCTCAAATTCTTTGAGCACAGCCGCCTGCAAGGCAAGGGTGATGCTGGCGGGCAGCCCATTCGCTGCGTCCACCGCATCGACAAGCGTGGAGAGCATGTCACTTGAACTCCAGCGTATTGTTTCCCTGAGGATATTTTCGATTAGCGCTAATAATTCGGCTTCGTAAATGAACGGCCGGCTACAGCTCCTGTCGCTCAGCAAAGAAAAGAAGGCGATCAGAGCTTCCCCGTCCGACCATGCATCGAAGCCTTGCTGGGGATTGCGGGCGATCGAGATGATACTGTCGGCAAACCGCTGCTCGTCAGTGAGCAGCCACCAATCCATCAGCATTCGGAGCCGCTTGGAGTTCGTGGCGTCATTGTATTCGAGAGAGCGGGCGTCACCAGCTCGGGGTCTCCAGTGCGGACGGGTTTCTATCATCTCCAACATGCCAACGGAGGCTCTGGCGATCTTCGCTTGCTCGGTTTCGCTGAGTCCGTTCGGATGCACGAAGTCCCACAGGCTCGACAGCCAATCGATGGAGGCTGCTGCGGGAGCAATGCGAATGAGGAGGTCCGTGTCCAATAGGTAGGCTGAGAGATAGTCCTTGAGTGAGGGATTGAGAAAAGAGACCGTTGGCCCGCTGATGTTGACGATGTTTATGAAGCTACCTTCAAGAATGCGAAGTGCTTCTTCGAAATCCTTAGGCCCATGTTCCAGGCCGTAGGCTGTGCTCATAGCGGTATGTAGGCTCTCGAAAGATGAGCGAAGGATGGCAAGGGGAACCCCATACTCCGTAAGGAAAAACATCGCCATCAGAAGGTGCCTGCAACGATGATCAATGTGCGTCCGGAAAGCAGTGTCCCAAATCTGGCTGGGATTGTTTAAAGCATCGATAAAGGCGGCGGGATAGTAAGCGGATTCGATATCACCGATGCGAAATGCATCCGTCATCGCCTCAATAACACGTGGGTTATAGTTCTTGTGATCAACAATTTCCGAGAGCTTATTGCTTTCCAATAGAGCCCGGATATGCGACTGCGGTGTCTCTAGTACTAGGAGATGGTTGTAGAGAATCCGCGCCTTGATTCGGCGGGTATAGATGCCAACATCGAGCACGTACTTCGTCACATCGAGACGCTGGTCGCCTAGATGTTCGGAGACTCTCCGGGCTTCCTCAAATATGTAGCCCCTCGTCGTCAGAATAAAACGGGCGTTCGGTGAGCGTCGTACGCGGCTCATAAACCGCGCTAAATCTGAATCCTTGTGCGCTAGAGCTTGTCGGTCGAGGGCGACCTTTCCTAAGAAGTCGTCGAAAAGGAATACCTGCTTTTTGCTGTCGGTAATCGCAGCGAAGCCGTCCTCCAGACTGCGGATGGGAACGAGCTCCCACTGCTCGCTCAGGAAGGTGTAGCAAAGCATCTCGGCCAGTGTCGTTTTGCCGACACCAGGCGGACCGGAGATGATGAGAAGCCGATGTTTTTCTAGCGTAGCTAGTGATTCGTCGAAGCTGGGGTTCGATGCATAAACGCGAACCTTTTGTTCGATGTCCTCCTGCGTGAACGCTGCGAAGGTATGGGCCGCCGCACGTACGACACGCTCCAAAACACCCGCCCCGGAGAGCCACAGTTTGATATGCGACTTGAGGATGTCTGGGTACTTCCGGAGAAGACCGTTAATGTCCTCCGGACCAAAAATATCCGCTTCAGACTTCAGGCTTGGCCCTATGAGCGGGGCGAGTTTGCCCTTGCCAAGCGGAGTGAACTTACAAGAGGTCGCAAGAATATATCGGGTGGGAGCCAGCTTATCGATTGACAAGCGCTCACGCTTCATCGCGGCAGTCAGTTTGCTGAATGGCGAACCTTCGTAATGCTTCGCCTGAAGGATGACGTTACCGCTGGACTGCGCGTGCCGACCGTCAATGCCGCCATCTGGCCCTGCACAGAATGCCTCGAAGCGAAGTCCTTCTTCTTTTCCGATGAGGTCCCGGACCAGGTCCTCAAAGTCCGCCGATGAGAGATTTCTAAAGTCATAGTTCATGCCGCAGTATCGTCCATTAAAAATTTCGCTCCTATCAACTGCTGTCAGCACACACACGATGCGGCGGCTAAGCGAGCAGATCCTCAAGTACAGAATCAGATCTGGGGGAAAACTGGATGCAACGATTCGCCGACATTAGGCGTGCTGGTTCTACTTGTGCGCTCCAAACGCGAGGGTTAGCTGTTGTAACAAAATAGCCAGTTCTGCTGGGCTGCCTTCGCGTAACACGTCGGCAAGTAGTTCAGCCGCATATGCTGGGTCAGCACGAAGCTGCTCGGACATTGCTTCACTGTGCGGTCGATCTTTCATCTGGTCCTCCCCTATCGCCTAGTGACCTGCGAGCGCAAGCCAACCAATAGCATACGTTGAGCAATTGAGCGACGGCATCGTTCTCAAAACAGTCCGAGGGGCAGCCAACCGGCTATCAGTCTTTGTGGATTGCACAATCCAAAAGCGGTTCAGAGCTAAGACTTACCTGTGAGCTTTGACAATCGCTCCCATCTTCATTCCTACGGCCACCTGCAACCTCCGAAACTCCATCATCACACTTTCCACTTCAATGACGTTCGCGCCTTCTCCACGCTTCTCTGCAAGCCAGAGTTTTAACAGACCAGCAACCCGCCCGAGGTCGCCACTCACCTTGGCCAAATCACCCACGGCGATCAGGTCAACGACCGACCGAATGGGCGTGTTCATGCCTATGGCGCGAAGGTAGCCAGATCGGGACATGCCAGCTTCTTTGGCCTTATTCGTGATCACCGCCTTTTCCTCGTCAGTGACCCAAACCTCGATTGGCTTGCCGCGTCGGCGAGTCGTTGTTTTTTCTTTGGTGCCACCTGTCATGGGTGCTCCTGCCGTTGCTGTGTTTTTGTTCTTAGACGCGGCAGCGGCTGTACGCCTCGCAGAGCAAGATACGTTGAGCCGCAGGCGAATAAGGGTAGGTGTTGGGAGGGTGCGGGCTTGCCCGCACCCGTACAACACACATCTTGCCGTCTGCCTGGGTGCAATTAAAAGAAATTTATTGCTAATAGTCGTTTCGGCAAAGTCAGTTGCCTTAAATTTCCTTGAGTTGCGTTAATTCTCACTAAGTTGCCTAGAGTTGCATTAATTTAGGTAAGGAATTGCCTAAAATTGCTTTGAGTTAACTTAATCGACTAAATTTAAATGAATGAATCAAACAGAGCGGAGAAAGTATGAGCGCCGGCCAACTTACCGCGGCCACGCTTAGCTCGTAGCGACGCCGATCCTGATATGGCTAACAACTCCAGCGGTCGCTAGAATCTCCGCTACCCACAATAGATCAAGGCCGAAATGGCACCAAAAGGAGCATGAAAAATGGCTAGAAAAACCCTTTCTGAGCGTCGAGCTGACGCCTGTTCTGAACTAGAGATGGCTAAGGCAAGGCTTGCAAAACTAGACAATGAGGCAGCAGAAAGAATTGCAAGAATTGCAATAAAATCAGGATTAGTTAATCTTGATCTCGCGGACGATCACATCCGGGAAGAATTCGACAGAATCGTGGAAAGGATAAGCAAGAGGAATTGATTATGAAGACAGCTCACCGCATCAGCGCTTTGGCCACTCAACTCAATGAACTGCAAGCCTGCCTCGGCCGAGCCAGTGGGCAATCTAGTAAGCGCATTGCGGAGGCCCAGCGCATCGCGGCCGAGCTAGCTTCTTCACTCGAAGAGTGGCACCTTGAGACGCTGCACATCCCTGAAACTGAGCGTTGCCTCTATCGCACTCATAATCCTTATTACGCAGCCCACTGACGCCGCGCACCAACTTATAAAAAGCTCACTTCAGTGGGCTTTTTTCGTCCGCAAAACGCATCAAACCGGACAGCCAACTCTTCTTCCTTACAAAAGAAAAAACCTAGACAAGCCAGAGATTTGCCATCATTAAAAGGGTTGATTAACGGACAGTTTCCGGACGCAACTTATTGCAATCTATGCGGATAGACTATTATCCGCATATTCAAAACAACGCCATATCGGAGAATAATCAAACCTCAAGCTACTACAAAATTAGGTATTCGGTATGGAAATAGAATCGCAAAAAACGTCAGTTTATGTCGCTCGGATATTCGGCCGAGGCGCGGCGCTAGCTGTGGCAATGGCAACCACAAGCCTTGGTGTAGTTCTCTATATGACACCTGCCCCGGCTTACGCCATCTACTGCTCTAACTGCTCGACGTTCTATCAACAGATGTTCGAGTACGCCGAGCAGGTCAACACGGCGCTGAACACCGCCGAGCAACTGCAAACGCAAATTCAGCAGTACCAAAACATGGTCACGCAGGGCACGGGCTTGCCCGATTCGATGTTCGGCAGCATCGCGGCTGACTTGAAAAGCGTGGTCAACATCTACAACCGCTCGCAGGTCTTGGGCCGCCAAATCCAGAATATGGATTCGCAGTTCAACACGGCTTTTCCTGGCTTCGAGTCCTACCTGAATCAAGCAGCAAACTCGGCACAATTCCCGGCACGGGATCGTTATCAGAAGTGGTCTAAACAAGGCAGCGACAACGTAAAGACAGCACTTGAGGCGGCAAATCTCAATACCAGCACGTTCGAGTCTGAAGACACTCAGCTTAATCGCATGGTGTTCCGTTCGCAGTCAGCCGTAGGCCGCATGCAAGCTATTCAGGCGGGCAACGAAATTGCTTCCCAGAACGTGCAGCAACTGCAAAAACTGCGCGATCTGATGGCCACCCAAATCAATATGCAGGGCAACTACATGGCCCAGCAAGGAGACCGGAAGGCCGCTAGCGAAGCTGCGGAACAACAATTCGAGGCTAGGAAAAATAACTGGGGAGCTTCGGAGGATTTCTAACCATGTTTATTTCTAAGATTTTTATTGCTGTGTTGTGCATCGCTTCTGCTCTTAGTGGTGCTTTTGTGTCCGGTGTCGTTGTGTCCGTCAGTGCTGAATGCGTGACTGCTGAACGGCATACGCCGACAGATGCCGATAAAAAATTTGAAACCCGGAAAAACGACTGGGGTCCATCTGAGGATTTCTAACTATGCAACGTTCAGCACTTCTCGCATTCATCGGTGCGACGCTATTGTTTTCGGTCGGCAATGCTGCGGCAGCAGGAGATATAACTCAGGGCAATGAAATGAATGGCCTTTTGCGGATGCTATATAACGCCGCAAGTGAATGGTCACCACGGCTCCAGGGCTATGCACTAACATTACTGAGCTCCCTTGCACTAATTCAGCTGGTATGGACGTTCATGCCTCTAGTCATGAAACAAACTGACTTAGGCGAGATTGCCGGTGAGTTAATCCGCTTCTTCATGGCAGTCGGCTTTTTCTACGCCATTATTGAGCATTCCGTTCCGTGGGCGACAGCAGTAGTTAATAGTTTCCGGGAAGCGGCGGGCACGGCTAGCGGTTTGGGTCAAGCTATTCAGCCGGGTGATATGTTCGCAGTGGCTGTCGATTTCTCACGCACTATTGTAGAGGGAATCTCTGTATTCTCTCCGGGTAAAGCGATCCTCATCGCGATTGTTGGCTGTTTAGTTTTATTATGTTTCGCGTTCATCGCGGCATTCATGTTTGTGACGCTAGTAGAGTCGTATGTCATCATCAACGCCTCCGTACTGTTCTTTGGTTTTGGTGGTTCACAGTGGACACGCGACTTTGCTATAGCTCCGCTCCGCTTCGTTATTGCAGTTGGCGCTAAGCTGTTCGTCCTAACGTTGATCGTAGGAATTATCGTCACGTCAGCGAAGTCGTGGTTAGCAGCGTATACCAACGACGAAGCGTCTTTGATGACATTGGCAGGCTTGGCTCTTGTATGCGCTTATCTGACTAAAACTATCCCCGAATTGATCGGCGGGATGATTAGTGGCACGTCTATGGGCGGCGGATCGGCAATCGGTGGTATGGCGGCGGCTGGAGCCGCTGGTGCAGCGGCGGCTATTGCAACCATCTCAACAGCAGGTGCCGCAGCTCCAGCGGCAGCGGCAGCGGCGATTGGCGCGGGCGGGACAAGTGCAGGCGCGGCCGGTACCGCTGGCGGTCTTGCGGGCTCGCTCAACTCCAGCATGGCCGCCGGTGCTACCTCGGCCGGTGGCGCGACGACCTCTGCCGGAGGCATGGCGTCATCCGCAGGCGTTGGCACCAGTACCGGTGGCGGGGCCGCCGCTAAGGGTGCAAGTTCGGCCGGTTCGCGTGTAGGCGGCAGCACTGCTAATTCGGCACAATCACCTTCACCTTCACCTACGCAGCCCAGCAGCGGCGTGCAGCAGGCCGCCAGACAGGCTGGAAAGGCTGCTCAGGGCAACGACGACAAAGACCCGCAGGCAACACCAAATGGGGGATTTGTCAGCGCCGGTAACGCGCTTTCGCAGTCGACCAATGGCGGAGCAAAGATGCTCGGCGTGATGGCCTCGATGGCAGTGCCGGGTATGGAGAATGCGCACGCCTTGTCTCTAGGTGCAGGATCTCCGCCACCAGTTCCCGACGATACCAACTCGACCACTCAGGCCAATGGGGCAGAATCGGCCACGGAACCCACAGAGGCGGAGTCTAACGTCATCCGTCCAGCCTCGGATGCAAGCCTCGCTACAAGTCGACTAGCCTCGCTCAATGTGCCCGGCACGGCCTCAAACAAAGACACCTCGGAGAAATAACCATGATGGACATACTGATGTTCGCTGGATTCGTAGTATTCGCATCGACGTTCGCCATCGGCATGTGGGCGCTCGGCCGATGGCTACGTAGCAAGGGCTACGGGCCGCAACTCGATAGGCTGGATCGCCAGTACACGGCCTTGCAGCTTCGAGTAAGCCCGCTCGCCTTGTCGGCTTCCTATCGCATGTTTGCCGGGGCACAGGCTATGAATCGCCTACCTTTGCTAGGGAGCAAGAATAACGCAGCCCTGAATCAGCAGGCGTTGATGGCCATCCAGGCTGTACAGGAAGCACAGAAGCAAGAGACGCCCGGCAAGCGGTGATTGCTGATCTGACCCGCAAAACCCCGCCTCTGTGCGGGGTTTTGCTTTCCAAACGCAGCCTCTCCTGGTCACGTTGACGTACAGGCTTTGCGTGCTACTCGCGATATTTCATTACGGGGCTAATCCCGACTATGCCGGACAACCAAACGGGCTTCGCCATTAGTAATACGCACGCACTTGTCTCAACTCCGTCCGTGCCCCCTGTAGGGCGATGCGCTGCGCTCTGAACGATTTTTTGGCTATGTGCACCCACAGAAATCACCGCGCCCTTAAAAAGCATTTTTGACGGCTTCTGCGGCCTTCTGGCAAGCCAAAAAGGGTCTGGAGGCTCCTAGTTCTTCCTTTTTGGTGTCCAGCGGCCGTAGGCCGACCGGCGAGGCCGGACCGCGCCTAAAGCGCGGGCTGCGCCGCGCAGGGACTGAATATCCTGAATATCCTGCTAGTTCCGGGCGGGTGTGGCACGCACCGGGCGTGTGTGAAACGTTTCCGGGCGTGTGTGGCACGCCATCGGGCGGGTGTGAAACGCTCCAGGGGTTGAGAGCACCGCCTTCGTGATGCGATCACCATCAAGCATAAGCCCAATCCGCCGTAGGTCTTCAGCATCATCCTTGATCCTCTTTCGCGCATTGCGCATGTTTTGACTTGAGACTTGTCCAGCAACCGCCCCAATAACGGTGTCCAGATACCAACCGCCTGCTGGCACTACTTTGTGGCTCAAAACGTGCCGAGCTACTGCTTGGCTGATGCCGTGCTGGAGCCGGGCTATGGGGGCCGGGTCGTAGTAAAGGCTCAGATCATGTTCAAGGAGCATCATCAGTGCAATTCCGAGCCGCACCCGCCATAGGTTGCGCTCTCCTCCTGACAGAGGATCGGGACGTGTCATAGGTGAAGGGATAACGTGGTCAATCAACCCGCCGATGATGGGAAAATCAAATTGCGGCGTTTCAATTGTGATCGTTGCAGCCCGAAGTTCGGCTAGCAGCTTTTCGAGCTGTGAGAAGCTGTAGCGGCTATCGGAAAGTGTCTTTCTCACTCGCGCAGGATCTACCAGAAGTTCTACGCCACCATCGGAGACAGGCCGCCGACGTTCTGCGCAGTACAGGACCGCTTCCAATACATCCGCGTGTCTCTGCCCTAACCGACCTGCCACGCGGCAGCGTCCAAATGATGTCTCTGCCCAATCACCTTCGCGCAGCCGCGGGCGCTGGCTAGGCTGATAAAGCATCACTCTGGCCTGTGCGATAGTACTGGTGGGGACCACGGAGTTACCACCGCTCATCGTCACCTCCGTTTGCGACTTGCAGAGGGCTCCCTTTCCTCACTTCCGCCAGTTCAACCGGCACAAGAACGCCGCCTTCCTGACGCTGGTACCACTGATCGAGCGGGGTGGCATCGTAGTTCTGTTTGCTAACACCAAAACGGACAAAAAAACTGCGCCTGTCATTGCCAATAGGCTGTCGCTCATAGGTGCGGTCACTTAGTCGCTTTGCTTCGTCCTCGGTCATCTTGGCCACGAAGCCGCACCAACGGGCGTTATCGATAAGAGCTGATGCACCACGCGCTGCCTGCTGCTGATCGGTTTGCCCATCGCGGGCGCTACCCTTGCTGACATGATGAAGGTACAACACCGATGCTCCCGTGTTGGCAGCAACGTGCTCAAGCGTAGCGACAAGCCGCGCCATGTCACCGTTGCTATTCTCGTCACGGTCGTGAATCCTGCTGAGTGTGTCCAGTACGATCAACCGGGCACCGGCGCAAAAATCGGTGATCCGGGCAAGATGCCGATCATCCATTACGTTCAGCCGCTTACCCATTATTGGCTCGAGGGTAAGGTTTATTGCGATGGATTCACGTGCCTGCTGATTCAGGTGCCGACCGATGGCATGAATCCGGCGCACCAGTGCGGCTTCTGGGTCTTCTCCTGCAAAGTAGACGACGCGGCCAGCACATGCTGGGGCAAGCCCTACAAGATCCCCGCCCGCAACGCTGCATGCGATGGCCATTGCAGCTTCCAATGCCCAAAAGCTCTTGCCTGTGGCTCCTGGGGCTACCAACGCTCCTACTGTTCCAGCAAGAAAACCCGGCCAAATGAAGTCTAGAATGGGAGGCTCGTTCTCGAACGCAGCCCGCAAGTCAATCGCCACAATTCAGGCCCCCATTCCTGGTCGGGGAGCCGGGCCACTGCCCTTGCATGCATCAATCCATTCTTCGACCTCGCACAGATCCCACACGACCTTGCGGCTACTGAGCGCAATCCGGCGAGGGAATTTTCCCTGCTTTTCAAAGTTGTAGATCGTGCGCTCGCATAGCGGAATCATTGCCAGCAACTGTTTCTTGCTGATCAGTATTTTGCTCTCTTTTCTCGATTCTTTTTCCACACCGAATACCTCATTCCGTCATCACTCGAGGTTCGATTATTGCCCCACATTTCCTGTATTTTCCAGCAAATTTCCTGAATTTTCCCATCAAAATCAATAAGTTAACTGTCCGACTAACGTCTAGTTTCGGGACAGACGCAGCCACGCAATGTCTTGTTTTATCGGCAGTTTTATTAACGAAATTCGGTAGAAAAAAAGTGTCCCTAAAACGCCTATTTCGGGACGAAAAAAAACCCACCGAAGTGGGTATTTCGCCACAAACACGCGTGTTCTGTTTGGCCAAGAGGCTCAGAATCAATCCGCTACACGAGGTTTTTTAAGCGTCCACTCGTCAATCATGTCCGCCCAATCCTGCAACATCGCACGGCGCTGATCCCGGTACTCGGCTTTGTTGTAGACGGCGCGCACACCTTTCTGCTCGTGCGCGAGGCACTTCTCGATCCAGTCGGAGTTGTAGCCCGCCTCATGCAACAGCGTGCTGGCCGTGCGCCGCAGGTCGTGGGGACCGAACTTGCCTAGTGGCACACCTTCCTTTTGAGCAAGGCGATAGGTGAGCGTCAGTACCTGATTGATCGTGGCCGCACTCATTGGTAAATCGGAGTCGTAGCGTGACGGCAGAACGTAGTCTGAACCTCCTGCCAAGGTTTTCAACGCGATGAAGAAATCCAATGCCTGCTGGGACAGAAACACCAAATGAGAGTTACGACGCTTCATCCTCTCTTTGGGAATCGTCCATAGCGCCTCGCTGAAATTGATCTCACTCCACGTCGCGTTGGTCAGTTCGCTCTTGCGTACCATCGTCAGCAAGAGAAGTTTGGCCGCTGCGCGGACCGAAGTAGCGGTACCGATTCTGTCCATGTACTGGTACATCAGCGCGATTTCATCAGGCGTCAACGCACGGTCGCGTGGCTCAAATTTCGCGATGCTGGCAGGCCGTACCAGATCTGCCGGGTTTTCAACCTTCTGACCACGCTCAATGGCCCATCGGAACACCTGCATGACGATCTCACGTGAGTGAACCGCAGTTGCGGGTGCCCCCCGCTCGACTATCGCGTCTGTTAACGTTCGCAGGTCCTCGTGGTTTATTTCTGCCAGCTTCTGGTTGCCAAACTGTGGTTTCAACTCGCGCTCATAGACTGAGCGGCGCATATCTCGTGTCGAGTCCGCCATCTGATAGCCGCGCAGCCATTTTTCAGCCCAATCATCAAAGGTCTCAGCACCCTTCGTGCGCGCCTTCGCACGCGCCTTCTCCTTAGCTGGCGACTTACCTGCGGCGATCATCTTCTTCGCCTCCCCTAGCCGCTCACGTGCCTCTGCCAGGGTGATCCCGCCCAAGCCATAACGACCGAAGGTGACGGTCTCCTGCCGGCCATTGATGGAGTAGTTGTAGCGAAAGGAGATTGAGCCGGCCGGTGTAACCGCCACGTACAAGCCATCTCGGTCAATCACCTTGTAGAGCTTGTCTTGGGGTTTGAGATTTCGAAGCTTGGTATCAGTGAGCATGGCTTCCACTATTTCCATGAAAAAATACCATGCGTAGAGAAGCGCAGAAAAACGGCGCCTAACCCCAGTAAAACCGGGCCTTCCGCACTACTTGATACCATGAAGCGCCTAAGCTAATCGACATGGTATTAAGCGCCACACATGGCATTGAAGACAGTTGATACCCCGTACCATGCCACATAAACACCGTGCTTGGCGATGCAGAACACTACCTGAACTTGCCAGACCTAAAAAGCCAAAAGCCCGCAATTACGCGGGCTCCAGGGTATTTCTTGCTAGATTGTGCCGGGCAGTGCCGGACGTAGGATCATTCCCACTCAATCGTCGCCGGCGGCTTGCTCGACACGTCATACGTCACGCGCGAAATGCCTTCGATTTCATTGATGATACGGCCGCTGACGGTCTCCAGCAGTTCGTACGGCAGGTGTGCCCAGCGGGCGGTCATGAAGTCGATGGTTTCCACCGCGCGCAGGGCCACGACCCACGCGTAGCGACGGCCATCGCCTACGACGCCTACGGATTTCACCGGCTGGAACACCACGAACGCCTGGCTGACTTTGTGGTACCAGTCGGCCTTGCGCAGTTCTTCGATGAAGATGTGGTCGGCGCGACGCAGCAGGTCGGCGTATTCCTTCTTCACTTCACCCAGGATGCGCACACCCAGGCCCGGGCCCGGGAATGGGTGGCGGTAGACCATGTCGTACGGCAGGCCCAGTTCCAGGCCCAGACGGCGGACTTCGTCCTTGAACAGTTCGCGCAGCGGTTCTACCAGCTTGAGGTTCATTTCCTCAGGCAGGCCACCCACGTTGTGGTGGGACTTGATCACGTGGGCCTTGCCGCTCTTGGCGCCGGCCGACTCGATCACGTCGGGGTAGATGGTGCCCTGGGCGAGGTACTTGATGTTGTCCAGTTTGTTGGACTGGGCATCGAACACGTCGATGAAGGTGCGGCCGATAATCTTGCGCTTCTTCTCCGGGTCGGACTCGCCGGCCAGGTTGTTGAGGAACTGCTCCTCGGCGTTGGCGCGGATCACCTTGACGCCCATGTTCTCGGCGAACATGGCCATCACTTGCTCACCTTCGTGCAGGCGCAGCAGGCCGTTGTCGACGAAGACGCAGGTCAGTTGGTCGCCGATAGCCTTGTGCAGCAGGGCAGCAACCACCGAGGAGTCAACGCCGCCGGACAGGCCGAGCAGGACGTTATCGGTGCCGACTTGGGCACGCACTTGAGCGATGGCGTCTTCAGCGATTTTGGACGGGGTCCACAGCGCTTCACACTCGCAGATGTCGAGGATGAAGCGCGACAGGATGCGCCCGCCTTGCTTGGTGTGGGTCACTTCCGGGTGGAACTGCACGCCGTAGTAACGACGCTCGTCGCTGAACATGCCGGCGATCGGGCAGCTCGGGGTGCTGGCCAGGATGTGGAAGTCTTCCGGCATCTTGGTGACCTTGTCACCGTGGCTCATCCATACGTCGAGGCCGAACAGGCCGTCGGCGTCGATGTGGTCTTCGATGCCGTCCAGCAGGCGGCTCTTGCCGACCACGTCGACCCGCGCATAACCGAATTCGCGCAGCTCGGAGCCTTCAACCTTGCCGCCCAGTTGCTCGGCCATGGTCTGCATGCCGTAGCAGATGCCGAAGACCGGCACGCCCAGGTCGAACACCGCTTGCGGGCAGCGCGGGCTGTTGGCTTCGTGCACGGACTCGGGGCCACCGGCCAGGATGACGCCTTTGGGTGCGAATTCGCGGATCGCTTCGTCATCCATGTCGAACGGGTGCAGTTCGCAGTACACGCCGATTTCACGCACGCGGCGGGCGATCAGTTGGGTGTACTGGGAACCGAAGTCGAGGATCAGGATGCGGTGGGCGTGAATGTCGAGGGCCATGAGGTCAGTCTCGTCTAATGAATCAGAAACAACTCGGGGCTGAAAGAACAGCCCCGGTTACTTAACGTTTTGCTGGAAGCCTCAACCTACGCGGTAGTTTGGCGCTTCCTTGGTGATCTGCACGTCGTGGACATGGGATTCAGCCATGCCGGCGCCGGTGATCCGTACGAACTCTGGCTTGGTGCGCATTTCTTCGATGTCGGCGCTGCCGGTGTAGCCCATCGAGGAACGCAGGCCACCCATCAGTTGATGGATGATCGCGCTCAGGGTGCCTTTGTACGGCACACGGCCTTCGATACCTTCCGGAACGAGCTTCTCGGCGCCTGCCGAGGAGTCCTGGAAGTAGCGGTCGGACGAACCCTGCGCCTGGGACATGGCGCCCAGCGAACCCATGCCACGGTAAGCCTTGTAGGAACGGCCCTGGAACAGTTCGATCTCACCCGGTGCCTCTTCGGTACCGGCGAACATCGAGCCCATCATCACGCAGGAAGCACCGGCAACGATGGCCTTGGACAGGTCACCGGAGAAACGGATGCCGCCGTCGGCGATCAACGGAACGCCAGTGCCTTCAAGGGCAGCGGCGACGTTGGCGATGGCGCTGATTTGCGGCACGCCGACACCGGCGACGATACGCGTGGTGCAGATCGAGCCTGGGCCGATACCGACCTTGACTGCGTCCGCGCCCGCTTCGGCCAGGGCCTTGGCGGCAGCGCCCGTGGCGATGTTGCCACCGATCACCTGCACTTCAGGGAAGTTCTGCTTGACCCAGCGAACGCGATCGATCACGCCTTTGGAGTGACCGTGAGCGGTGTCGACCACCACCACGTCAACACCTGCAGCCACCAGGGCCGAAACGCGGTCACCGGTGTCTTTACCGGTACCGACGGCGGCGCCCACGCGCAGACGACCTTGGTCATCCTTGCTGGCCAGCGGGTAAGCCTTGGCTTTTTCGATGTCGTTGACGGTCATCATGCCTTTGAGGGCGAATTTTTCGTCGACGATCAGCACGCGCTCGATGCGGTGCTTGTGCAGCAGTTCGCGCACATCGTTCTTGTCGGCGCCTTCGTTGACGGTGACCAGACGCTCTTTGGGCGTCATCACTTCGCGGACGGTGATTTCAAGACGGTTCTCGAAACGCACGTCACGGGAAGTGACGATGCCGACCAGGTCGCCATCGTGCAGTACCGGAACGCCGGAGATGTTGTGCATGCGGGTCAGTTCGAACAGATCGCGCACAGTGGCGTCAGCTTCGATGGTGATGGGATCTTTCACCACACCGGCTTCGTAACGCTTGACCTTGCGCACTTCGGCAGCTTGCTGCTCGATGGTCATGTTCTTGTGGATGATGCCGATGCCGCCTTCCTGAGCCATGGCGATGGCCAGACGGGCTTCGGTGACGGTGTCCATGGCAGCGGAAACCAGGGGAATATTCAGCTCGATGCCACGGGTTAGGCGGGTCTTGAGACTGACTTCGTTAGGAAGCACCTCGGAATAACCGGGCACTAGTAGAATGTCGTCGAATGTCAGAGCTTCTTGGCTGATACGCAGCATCGCGGGGGCTCCCGAGCGGGAAAATGGAAGCGCGCCATTATACTCAGACACCCCCACCGGCTCAATGTAAAACTCTGACATATTTGGGAATAATGATAGAAGGGCAAAACCCGCCGCCTTGATCGTTCCCACGCTGCGCGTGGTAACGCCTCTATGGACGCTCCGCGTCCGGGCCCAACGCAAGGTTCGAACCCTGCGCAGGAGTGACGTAGAGCGTCACGGGATGCATTCCCACGCCGGAGCGTGGGAACGATCGGTCGAGGGTTCAAAGCTCGACTTTGACCCAAGCGATCTTCTGGTCCAGCCAGTCGGCGAATTCATCGATGAAGCTTTGCTTGAACCCCGCCTCCGCCCAGTTGTTGAAGATAAACCCCAAGTTGGAGAACCCACACTCCTGCAGGAACAGGAAGCCGTTGATGTCGTCTTCATGCCCACACAGCGGGCAGGTGAAGTTGTCGGTGTGGCCGGGCATCCAGTCTTCCAGGCTTTCGAACAGGGCTTCACCGACTTCCTTGCGGCATTGCGGGCAGCCCGCTTCTTCAAGAAAGCCTTTGGCCGGCGTATAGATGCAGCGTTTGTAGATGATTTCCAGGCCATTGACCGGTTCGTTGAACGGCAGCGCCTCAGGGTGCAGCACCACCGCACGGGCGCCGTCGGCCAGGGCGTAGGCCATGCGGTTGCCGGTACGGCCGCAGGTGGTCAGTTCTTCCTTGATGATGTTCTTGCGCACCAGCCAGCGCACGATTGCCCGCGCGCGGGGCTCGTGGACCGGCAAGGTGGAGATTTTCGGGACAAGGATGCTTTGGGAATTCATGAGAGTCCTGCGGTGTGGCTGCTGACGCTATCGGGGGCAAGCCCCCTCCCACATTTGAATGGTGAACACAGTTAACTGTGGGAGGGGGCTTGCCCCCGATAGCGCCCTGAAGGCTGGCAGCTTAATCCCTGCCCCACACAGGTCAAGTACTCAAATACCGCCCAATCAATGCGATCCCGCTGGCCAGCACCAACCAGGTCACCAGCCTTACAAACGCCTCGCGGGACATGCGCATGGTCAACCGGCGCCCGCCCCACAGCCCCAGGGCCATCGCCGGCAACAGGCACACCGCCAGCATCAACAAGGGTAAATCCGCATACACCCCGGCCATCAGAAACAGGCTCAGGCGCACCACCGTGCTGCAACTGATCAGCGCGCTTTGCGTGGCTCGCGCCGCGTCCTTGGGCAAACGGCTATTCAAATAAATCGCATATAAAAAGCCGCCACTGCCGAACAGTGCACCGAACAGGCCGCCGACCGTACCCATGGGGACCGACCACCCCGTCGTCAACTGCGTGGGCCGCGCCTTCACCGCCAGGCTGTAGATCGCGTACGCACTGATGAACAGGCCCATCAGTAACAGCAACAGGTCCGAATGCAGGTTGAGCAAAAACACCACACCCAGCGTGCAGCCAATCGCCATGCACGGCAGCAATCGCAGCAGTTCTGACGTGTTCACGTCTCGTCGCGACTGCAGCAGGTTGCCAAACGCCGCGACAAAATCCAGCAGCACGAGCAGCGGGATGATCTTCGACAGCGGCATGAAAATGATCAGGATCGGCCCCGCGACCAATGCCGTACCGAACCCGGCAATGCCGAACACCACATAGGCCAGCACCACACCCAGGCCGATCACCAGCCAGTCCACAGCGCCGAACGGCCACTGACTCATCCACTCAACCAGGCTCATGGGCTATTCCCTAAATAGACATGGCGTTCACTTTAGCCATGGCGGAGTGTTGCGACTAATATCGTCAAAGCCCGTCACCCATCTCAAAAAGGCATGAGCCGTGATTTCCACTCGCCAGCTGCGTTACTTCGTCGAAATCGCCGACAGCGGCAGTTTCAGTGCCGCCGCCGAACGCCTGTTCGTGGCGCAATCTGCGTTGAGCCGCCAGATCAAGGAGCTGGAGTCCCAGCTGCAAACCCCGCTGTTCGAACGCACCGCACGCCAGCCACGCCTGACAGCTGCCGGGGAGGCGTTCTACCCTCGGGCGCGCAATCTGTTGAGCGACCTGAACAAGGCGAGTGAAATGGCCACTCAGGTGGGCAACGGCCAACTCGGCACCCTGCGCCTGAGCCATTCGAGCACCGTACCGATGGGCGGCGCGTTGCTGCGCGGCGTCAGTACCTGGCTGCAATGCTGCCCCGGCGTGTCGATGGACTCGTCAAACTGTCCTCCGAAGCCCAGCTGGAGGAAATCGCCGACGGTCGCCTCGAAGCAGGACTGCTGCGCCTGCCGGTGTTGCGCCAGCGCGAAGGCGTGCGCGTGCTGCCTTTATACAGCGAGCCGCTGTTAGTGGCGGTGCCGCCGGGTCACCCATTGGCATACCGCGATACACCGGTGGAATTGGCACAGCTCAAGGACGAAGCGTTTATTTCAGTGCCCCACCCCCAGCGCGGCGGGCTGAGTTATCTGTCGGCAGAGTTGTGCATGCGTGCCGGATTTTTCCCCAAGGCGGCACGGGTGATGTCGCGCAAGACCACGCAATTGCAGCTGATCCAGGCCGGTTTCGGTATTGCCTTGTTACCAAAATCCATGCAGGACATCGCGCCCGCCACCCTGCACTTCTTGCCGCTGGCCGACCCGGATTGCCACAGCACCGTGGCCCTGGCCTGTGCCCAGGCGCCGAGCGCGTTGGTAGAGCAATTCTGCCAAACCTTGCGCGAATGCCTATAAACTGCGGCCCATGATTAAAGATCCTTTTGCCCGACTGGGCCTGGACCGCGAAGTCCTGACTGTCAGCCAGCTCAACGGCCGCGCGCGGGTGTTGCTCGAAGACGTGTTCACCAATATCTGGGTTGAAGGCGAGATCTCCAACCTCGCCCGCCCGGCCTCCGGCCATGTGTATTTCACCCTCAAGGACAGCGGCGCCCAAGTGCGTTGCGCGTTGTTTCGAAACAACGCTGCGCGGGTGCGCCAGGCGTTGAAGGATGGCCTGGCGGTGAAGGTGCGCGGCAAGGTCTCGTTGTTCGAGGGCCGTGGCGATTACCAGTTGATCCTCGACACCGTGGAGCCAGCGGGTGATGGTGCGCTGCGCCTGGCCTTCGATGCCTTGAAGGAAAAGCTCAGCGCAGAAGGCCTGTTCAGTGCCGAGCGCAAGGCGCCCCTGCCGGCGCACCCCCGTCGCATCGGCATTATCAGCTCGCCAACCGGCGCGGTGATTCGCGACATCATCAGCGTGTTCGGCCGCCGCGCGCCGAACATCGAACTGACGTTGATTCCGACCGCCGTGCAAGGCCGCGAAGCCATCCCGCAGATTGTGCGGGCGTTGAAACTGGCCGACGCCCGTGGCTTCGACGCGTTGATCCTGGCCCGTGGCGGCGGCTCACTCGAAGACCTCTGGTGCTTCAACGAAGAAGCCGTGGCCCGCGCGATAGACGCCTGCGTCACGCCCATCGTCAGTGCGGTCGGGCATGAAACCGATGTATCGATCAGCGACTTCGTCGCCGACGTGCGCGCCCCTACCCCATCGGCCGCCGCTGAACTGCTGGCACCGGATGCCAGCCACCTGGTGCGCCAGGTGGAAAACCTGCATCGCCGCCTGGTGATGCTGATGCGCAATCGTCTGAGCCACAGCCGCCTGCGCCTGGAAGGCATGGCCCGCCGCCTGCGTCACCCCGGTGAGCGTCTGCGCCAGCAGGCCCAGCGCCTGGACGACCTGGACATGCGCCTGCGCCGCGCCTTCGAGCGCAGCCTCAACACCCGTCGCGAACGCTTGATCCGCCTGGAAACCCGCCTCGCCGGCCAGCACCCGGGCCGCCAACTGGCGCTGCTGCGCCAGCGCCTGGACAGCCTTGCCGAGCGCCTGCCCCGCGCCATGCGTGAAGGCCTCAAGGCGCGGCGCCTGCAACTGCAAAGCCAGGTCCAGACACTGCAGGTGGTCAGCCCGCTGGCCACCCTCGGCCGGGGCTACAGCATTTTGCTGGACGAACGCGGCCAGGCCATTCGCAGCGCCGCGCAAACCCATACCGGCCAGCGCCTGACCGCGCGCCTCGGTGAGGGCCAACTGCAAGTGCGGGTGGAAGACAACCACCTGACGCCTGTCACCCTTTCGCTACTGGATTGACTGATGCCACGCTTTCTCAGTTTGTTGATGCTCGCTTGCCTGAGCTTCAATGCCCACGCCGACAGCTACATCACGCGCACGCTGAACAAGCCGGTGCCTGGTGGCGTGGCAGTGGTCGACCTGGGACCTGCCGCAACGGCGCCCAAGGCGGTCTACCTCGGCCGGCCGGTGCTGGTGGTCAAGGAGCAGAGCAATTGGCTGGCGATTGTCGGCATCCCGCTGACGGTCAAGCCGGGCAACGAACGCATCAGCAGCGGCGCACGCGTTCTGCCGTTTGTGGTGGATTACAAGAAATACCCGGAACAGCGTATCACGCTTAAAAACAAAAGCCAGGTCAACCCCGACCCGGCGCAGTTGAAGCGCATCGAGGGCGAACTGGCCGTGCAGCTCAAGGCTTACCGCAGCTTCAGCCCGAACGTGCCGAGCAATCTGGTGCTGGACAAGCCGGTGAACGGGCCGCTGTCGAGCAAATTCGGCGTGCGCCGCTTCTTCAATGGCGAGGAGCGCAACCCGCACTCGGGCCTGGACTTCGCGGTGCCGGCCGGTACGCCAATCAAGACGCCTGCTGCCGGCAAGGTGATCCTTACCGGCAACTACTTTTTCAATGGCAACACGGTGTTTGTCGACCATGGTCAGGGCTTTATCAGCATGTTCTGCCACATGTCGAAGATTGATGTGAAGGTGGGCGACCAACTCGCACGCGGCACGGCGGTGGGCAAGGTCGGCTCGACCGGTCGGGCAACCGGGCCGCACATGCACTGGAACGTCAGCCTGAACGATGCGCGAGTGGATCCGGCGATCTTCATCGGCGCTTTCCAGCCCTGAGCAGATCGATTGCGCGGCCGGGGAAGGCTGCGCAATTAAAGCCAATCACAGCCTAATTAACGGTCATAAAATCTCGTTTCCTACGTGAATAGCAGAAGTTCTCTCAATTTTTAGCGGCTGCTTGCCATCCTCTACCCCGACGGTTAGGGTTGAGCTTATGAAAACCTCTCACACCCTCATTCAGCGCCGTCAGCACCGCAGCCTGTGCCTTGTCAGCGCACGACTGCCAAGCTGAATCGATCTGTCTCGCCCAAGCGTCGTCCCCAACAACAGTGATTCGGCAGGCCGCCTTTTCTCGGCCCTATGACAAAGGATTTTGCGATGAGCATGCTCAAAGACCCGTCTTCGAAATACCGTGCGTTTCCGACCATCGATATCCCGGACCGCACCTGGCCGTCCAACACCATCACCACCGCGCCGATCTGGTGCAGCTCTGACCTGCGTGATGGCAACCAGTCGCTGATCGAACCGATGGATGCCGCGAAGAAGCTGCGCTTCTGGAAGACCCTGGTCGCCGTCGGTGTGAAGGAGATCGAAGCGTCTTTCCCGGCCGCGTCGCAAACCGATTTTGATTTCGTACGCACCCTGATCGAAGACAACCACATCCCCGAGGACACCACCATCCAGGTGCTGACCCAGGGCCGTGAAGACTTGATCGCCCGTACCTTCGAATCCCTGCGTGGCGCCAAAAAGGCCATCGTGCACCTGTACAACGCCACCTCGCCGTCATTCCGCCGTATTGTGTTCAACCAGGACAAGGACGGCATCAAGGCAATCGCAGTGAACGCGGCCAAGTTGTTCGTCAAATACGCAGCCCAGCAGCCGGAAACCCAGTGGACCTTCGAATACTCCCCGGAGACCTTCAGCGCCACCGAGCTGGAATTTGCCAAGGAAGTCTGTGACGCGGTGATCGAGGTATGGAACCCGACGCCCGAGCACAAGATGATCCTCAACCTGCCGGCCACTGTGGAATGCGCCACGCCGAATATCTATGCCGACCAGATCGAGTGGTTCGGTCGCCATATCAACCGCCGTGACAGCGTGATCATCAGCCTGCACACCCACAACGACCGTGGCACGGGCGTGGCCGCCACCGAGCTGGGCCTGATGGCCGGGGCTGATCGTGTCGAAGGCTGCCTGTTCGGCAACGGCGAGCGCACCGGTAACGTCGACCTGGTGACCGTGGCACTGAACATGTACACCCAGGGCCTCGACCCGCAGCTGGACTTCTCCGATATCGACGGCGTGCGCAAAGTCGTCGAGGAGTGCAACCAGATCCAGGTGCACCCTCGCCATCCGTACGTTGGCGACCTGGTGCATACCGCGTTCTCCGGCTCGCACCAGGATGCCATCCGCAAGGGCTTCTCCCAGCAGAAAGACGACGCCCTGTGGGAAGTGCCGTACTTGCCGATCGACCCGGCAGACATCGGCCGCAGCTACGAGGCGGTGATCCGCGTGAACAGCCAGTCGGGCAAAGGCGGTATTGCCTACCTGCTGGAGCAGGAATACGACATCAGCTTGCCACGCCGCATGCAGATCGAATTCAGCCAGGTGGTGCAGGCTGAAACCGACCGCGTCGGCCTGGAAATGACCGCACCGCAGATCTACGCCTTGCTGCAACGCGAATACCTGCAGGCCAACACCCCGTACGCGCTGGTCAGCCATCGCCTGCAGGAAGAAAACGGCAACAGCTACGTGGAAGTGGAAGTTTCCGGCAAAGGCCAGGGCGAAACCAACCTGCACTGGAAAGGCAAAGGCAACGGCGCGCTGGAAGCGCTGGTGGCGGGCTTGCCGATTGGCGTAGAGATCATGGACTACAACGAACATGCAATCGGCGCTGGCACCAACGCTAAAGCGGCGGCGTACATCGAGCTGCGCGTGAACGGCGAACGCCCGGTACACGGAGTGGGCATCGATGAAAACATCACCACCGCCAGCTTCAAGGCGCTGTTCAGTGCGCTGAACCGCTCGTTGAGCCAGCAGGAAGCGAAAGCGGCCTAAGCGTTATCGGCGCAATGCAAAAGGCCCCTGGGTGAGAATCCAGGGGCCTTTTTACTGTGGTGTTGCTAGCGGCCTCATCGGGGGCAAGCCCCCTCCCACAGGGGTATGCATTCCAAATGTGGGAGGGGGCTTGCCCCCGATGACGGTACGTCAGGTAAATTGAAAGCTATCGGCATCCAGGTTCGCCGGAAAACGGGTGCGATACGCCGCCAGTTCAGCCGCATCCAGCCTCACCTGAAACACCCCATCCGCCTCCCCCGCACTCAGCAAGGTCTCGCCCTGGAAGTCCAGCACCTGGCTGTCCCCGGTATAGGCAAAACCCTTCCCATCCGTGCCCACCCGGTTCACGGCGGCTACATAGCACAGGTTCTCGATGGCCCGCGCAGGCAACAGTCGATTCCAATGCTGACGCCGTGCGCCCGGCCAGTTGGCGGTATACAGCAAAAGATCAGTGTCCTGGGCATCACGGCTCCACACCGGGAAGCGCAAGTCGTAGCAAATCAACGGACGAATACGCCAACCGTTCAACTCGAACTGCACCTGACGTTCGCCGGGGGTGTAGTGATCGTGCTCACCGGCCATGCGGAACAGGTGGCGCTTGTCGTAATGCAACACCTCGGCGTCCGGCCGCGCCCACAGCAGGCGGTTACGGTGACTGCCGTCCGCTGCCTGGATGATGACGCTGCCCGTGATCACGGCGTTGTATTTCGCGGCCTGGGCCTTGAGCCAACGGTGAGTCGGGCCGTTTTCCGGTTCGGCAAGCGAAGCTGATTCCATGGAAAAACCAGTGGTGAACATCTCCGGCAATACGATCAGGTCGGCGCCCTTGGCCTGCTCCAACAGCAGCTCGAAATGTTCGAGATTGGCCTGGCGGTCGTGCCACGCCAGGGTGGTCTGGACCAAGGCAATGTTCAGGTCAGGCAAAGCACTCAGATCCCGCATAGTTTTTCCGCCGCTTGTTGCAGCGTCTCCTCGCGTTTGGCAAAGCACAGGCGCACCAGGCGCTGGCCTTGGGGCGGGTCGCGGTAGAACACAGAGATGGGAATCGACGCCACGCCGTGTTCGCGAGTCATCCATTCGGACATGGCGACATCATCCAGGTCCGGGCGAATCCGGGAATAATCCACCAATTGAAAGTAAGTCCCCGCCGACGGGCTGAAGCTGAACCGCGACGGCGCCAGCAACCGGCAGAACAGGTCGCGCTTGGCTTGGTAGAACGCCGGCAGCGCACCCACGTGCTCCGGGTGCTCTGCCATGAAATCGGCCAGCGCGTACTGCAAGGGCGTCACGCCACAGAAACTGACGTACTGATGCACTTTGCGCAGCTCGGCAGTGAGGGCTGGCGGCGCAACCACATAGCCGGTTTTCCAGCCCGTGACGTGATAAGTCTTGCCGAACGAGCTGACCACGAACGCACGCGGGTACAGCTCCTCGTGGGCGAGCACGCTGACGTGGGGCACGCCGTCGAACACCAGGTGTTCGTACACTTCATCGCTGAGCAGATAGATATCGCGCCCGCGAATCAGCTCGGCCAGTTGGTCCAGCTCCTCACGACTGACCAGCGCGCCGCTGGGATTGTGCGGGGTATTGAGCACGATCATGCGCGTGCGTGGCGACAGCGCGGCCTCGATGCGCTCGAAGTCCAGGCTGAAATCCTGCAAGCCTAACTGCACATGCACGCAGCGCCCGCCGGCCAGCTCTACCGAGGGCGCGTAGCTGTCGTAGCAAGGGTCGAAGATGATCACCTCGTCACCGCTGCGGATAACAGCCTGGATAGCGCAGAAAATGCCCTGGGTAGCGCCGGGCGTAATGGTGACCTCAAGGTCGGCATCGACGCTGACACCGTAGCTGTGGGCAATCTTCGCCACCACTTGCTGACGCAGCGCGGGCAAACCGCTCATCGGTGCGTATTGGTTATGGCCGTTGGCGACGTGCCGACCCACTGCGTCGAGCAAGTCTTGAGGGCCATTGAAGTCAGGAAAACCCTGGGACAGGTTGATTGCGCCGGTTTCGGCCGCCAACTGCGACATGCTGGTGAAGATGGTGGTGCCGACATTCGGCAGCTTGCTGGTGATCATGGGAGCCCCCTTCGGGTGAGCCCAAGTTTTAAGCTGCAAGCTGCAAGGAGGTCAAGGGGCAAACCGCCAGGCACAAAAAAGGGCTCTGAATGAGCCCTTTTTTGTGCCTGGCGGTTTGAGCTGCAAGCTGTCAGCCGCAAGCCGCAAGCAAACCTGCTTCAGCTTGCAGCTTGTCGCTTGGAACTTGCCGCTGCTACTTCTTATCCCTGCGCTTCTTGTCGGCCTTCTTGTGGTGAGTCATCAAACGACGCTTCTTGTTCACCTGACGGTCGGTCAGTGTGTTCTTGTTGCCTTCGTATGGGTTCTCACCACCCTTGAACTCGATACGGATCGGCGTGCCGACCAGTTTCAAGACACGGCGGTAGGTGTTTTCAAGGTAACGCACATAGGACTTGGGCACCTTCTCGATCTGGTTACCGTGGATCACGATAATCGGCGGGTTGGCACCACCCAAGTGGGCGTAACGCAGTTTGATGCGGCGGTTGTTGACCATCGGCGGCGCGTGCTCGCCAACCGCGTCTTCCAGGATCTGGGTTAGACGGTTGGTCGGCCAGCGGGTAACCGCCGACTTGAACGAGTTCTGTACCGACGCGTAGAGGTTGCCCACGCCAGTGCCGTGCAGTGCCGAGATAAAGTGGATATCGGCGAACTCAACGAAGAACAGGCGACGCTGCAGCTCGATCTTGACGAAATCGCGCTCGCTTGGCGTCATGCCGTCCCACTTGTTGATCGCGATCACCAGGGCACGACCGGCTTCCAGGGCGAAGCCCAGCAGGTTCAGGTCGTGGTCAACCACGCCTTCGCGGGCGTCCATCACGAAGATCACCACGTTGGCGTCTTTGATCGCCTGCAGGGTTTTCACCACGGAGAATTTTTCAACTTCCTCGTGGATCTTGCCGCGCTTGCGCACACCGGCGGTGTCGATCAGCGTGTACTTCTCGTCGTTGCGCTCGAACGGGATGTAGATGCTGTCGCGCGTGGTGCCGGGTTGGTCGTAGACGATGACCCGGTCTTCACCGAGCATGCGGTTGACCAGGGTCGACTTGCCGACGTTAGGGCGGCCGATGATGGCGATCTTGATCCCGTCTTTTTCGCTCGGGCCAGGAATGCGCTTGGCTTCCTCGCCTTCGGCGACGATCTCTTCTTCACCCTCTTCTTCTTCGGCGTCATCCCTGGGGAAACTGCTCAGGGCAATTTCCAGCATCTGGGTGATGCCGCGACCGTGGGCACCGGCGATCGGGATCGCGTCGCCCAGGCCCATCGGGCTGAATTCGGCGCGGGCCTGCTCAGGATCGATGTTGTCGATCTTGTTGGCGATCAGGTAGGAACGCTTGTTGCGCTTGCGCAGGTGCTCGCCAATCATCTGGTCGGCAGCGGTGTAGCCCGCACGGGCGTCCACCAGGAACAACACGACATCGGCTTCTTCAATGGCCAGCAGCGACTGCTCGGCCATCTTTTCGTCCATGCCATGTTCGTCACCGGAGATACCACCGGTGTCGACAATAATGTAGGAGCGCCCTTGCCACTTTGCCTCACCGTATTGGCGATCACGGGTAAGACCGGACAAGTCGCCGACGATGGCGTCGCGAGTCCTGGTCAGGCGGTTGAACAAGGTGGACTTGCCGACGTTAGGTCGGCCCACCAGGGCGATTACGGGAACCATGCGGCTCTCCACTTCGTTATTTCAGAAAATACAAAAGCCGCTGCGGGGCAGCGGCTGGTGCTCGACTGTAGGAGCGAGCTTGTCGTGGCGAGGGAGCTTGCTCCCGCTGGGCTGCGTAGCAGCCCCAAAACCATTCGACCGAGATGCATCAGATGCACCTGTTTGACAGGTTTGGGAGCGCTTCGCACTCCAGCGGGAGCAAGCTCCCTCACCACATGACGCTCGCTCCTACAGGTTGAAGCTGCCTGGGGAGTTTAGTCCCCAGGCATCGTTCTTACTTGATGGTCAGGGCTTCCAGCTTGCCGCTGTTGCCATACACATAAAGCATGTTACCTACCACCAGCGGACGCGCACGCAGGCCGTCGCTGTCAATACGCTCGCGACCTACAAAGCGACCGTCCACCTGGCTCAGCAGGTGCAGGTAACCTTCGAAGTCACCGACCGCTACGTAGCTGGAGAAGACTTCCGGTGCCGACAGTTGGCGGCGAGCCAGGGAATCGTTGCTCCACAGCGCAGTGGTGGAACGCTCGTCGACACTTTCAACGGTGCCGGACGCCAGGCTTACGTAGACGCTGCCAAACCCTTGGGCGACACCGGCGTAGCTGGAAGCATCACGCTGCCAGTTGACCCGACCGCTCTGCAGATCCAGCGCCGCAACACGGCCCTGGTAGGTGGCGACGTAGAGGGTCTCGCCGGACAGCAACAGGCCGCCGTCGATGTCCACCACGCGATCCAGCTCGGAACGACCTTGCGGGATTGCCACGCGGGCTTCCCAGACCGGCACGCCGTTCTGGGTATTCAGGGCGACCACTTTACCGGTCGACAGCCCGGCAACGGCCAGATTGTTGGTCACAATCGGACCACTGGTACCGCGCAAGGTCAGCACCGCTGGGGTGCTGTCGTACAACCAGCGCTGGTTGCCGGTGGCGGCGTCCAGACCGATCACACGGTCATCCTGGGTCTGCACCACGACGATATCGCCGTTGGTGGCAGGCGGTGCGAGGACTTCACTGGTCACGCGAGCGCGCCATTTCTCTTCACCGGTGCTGGAATCCAGGGCCACGACCTCACCCTTGAGGGTGCCGAGCATGACCATGCCGTAACCCACGCCTACGGCGCCGGAAACTGGCAATTCCAGGTCTTTCTTCCACTTCACGTCACCGTTCATGCGATCCATGGAGGTCACGATGCCGGTTACGTCAGCCGCCACAATGTTGTCACCGTCGATCGCCGGTACCAGCATGTTGTAGGTTTCGCCCTGACCGTCACCGATGGAGCGGCTCCACTGCTTCTGCAGGACCACTTCTTCCTTGAAGCTGGTCAGCTCCGCAGGCGGCAGTTCTTTTTTACTGTTGCTGCTGCAACCCGCGGCCAGAACGGCCAGAGCCAGCAATGCTGCATGTTTCCAACGGATCACGTCACGCATCCCCTTTGGCCAAGTCGTCCAGCTTGATTTGTAAGCCACCGACCGCCGCTTCATCAGACAGCGCCGCCTTGGCTTTTTGGTACGCAGCATTGGCTTCGTCGGTACGACCCAATTGGACCAACAGGTCGCCCTTGAGCTCTTCGCGAGTGGCTACAAATGCCTTGTCAGCATCGCCGTCGAGCAGTTTGAGTGCTTCGTCAGCCTTGTTCTGTGCCGCCAATACCTGTGCCAGGCGCTGACGTGCGATTTCACCCAGGGTCGGGTTGGTCGGCTTGTCGGCGATGGCCTTGAGCTCGGTGGCTGCATCATCCAGCTTGCCGGTGTCGACCGCGACTTTCGCGACGAACAGGCTGCCGTACTGGGCGTAGGTAGTGCCGCCAAATTCGTTCTTCAGCTTGCCGGCCAGGTCTGCCACTTGAGCAGGGTCCGGCTTGCCGTCCGGCGTCAGGGTAGTTTCCAGCAATTGCTGATAAACGATCGAGGCGCCCTGGGACTGGTTGGCCTGATACTTGGTCCAGGCTTGCCAGCCGAACACCACCACTAAAGCCAGCAGACCGCCAGTAACCAGGGGCTTGCCGTTACGCTGCCACCAGTCCTTGAACTCGGCCAGTTGCTCATCATCAGTACTCGACACCCCAATACTCCTTAATCGCTAAATTCGGCTGTTCGACAGCTTCAACCCTGCACGACGCAGGTGGCCAGGTGCGCAGCGAGCGCATCAAAGGCAATGTTCTGTTGTTCGCCCTGGCCACGCAGGGGTTTGAAACCTATCACTTGCTGGGCCAACTCGTCATCGCCGAGGATCAACGCATACAACGCGCCGCTCTTGTCGGCCTTCTTGAACTGGCTCTTGAAGCTACCCGCACCGGCATTGATCTGCAGGCGCAGGTTCGGCAGTTGGTCACGCACTTTTTCGCTCAGGGCCAAGGCAGCCAGTTCGGCGGCCTCGCCAAACGCACAAAGATACACGTCCACCTGACGGGAAATCTCTTGCGGCACCTGCTCCAGGGTTTCCAGCAGCAGGATCAGCCGCTCGATGCCCATGGCGAAACCCACGCCCGCAGTGGGCTTGCCGCCCATCTGCTCGACCAGGCCGTCATAACGACCACCGGCACATACCGTGCCCTGGGCGCCGAGTTTGTCGGTGACCCACTCGAACACGGTCTTGCTGTAGTAATCGAGGCCGCGTACCAGCTTGGGGTTGATCACATACGGAATACCCGCTGCATCCAGGCGAGCCTTGAGGCCCTCGAAGTGCGTGCGGGATTCTTCGTCCAGGTAGTCGGCCATTTTCGGCGCGTCGACCAGTACAGCCTGGGTGTCGGCGTTCTTGGTATCCAGCACGCGCAGCGGGTTGGTCTTCAGGCGACGCTGGCTGTCTTCGTCCAGTTTATCCAGGTGAGCAGACAGGTACTCGACAAGGGCGACCCGGTAGCGGCCACGGGACTCGCTGGTGCCCAGGCTGTTGAGTTCGAGCTTGACCGCGTCGCGGATGCCCAGCTCGCCCCACAGGCGCCAGGTCAGCACGATCAGTTCGGCGTCAATGTCCGGCCCGTCCAGGTTGAAGACTTCGCAACCGATCTGGTGGAACTGGCGATAACGACCTTTCTGCGGACGCTCGTGGCGGAACATCGGGCCGATGTACCACAACTTCTGGGTCTGGCCGCCACCGGTGATGCCATGCTCCAGCACAGCGCGAACGCACGCGGCGGTACCTTCCGGACGCAGGGTCAGGGAGTCGCCGTTACGGTCTTCAAAGGTGTACATCTCTTTTTCGACGATGTCGGTCACTTCACCGATGGAGCGCTTGAACAGCTCGGTGAACTCGACGATCGGCATGCGAATCTGCTTGTAACCGTAGTTATCCAGCAGGCGCGCGACAGTGCTCTCGAAGTAACGCCACAGTGGCGTCTGCTCCGGCAGGATGTCGTTCATGCCACGAATGGCTTGCAGAGACTTGCTCACATCAAATCCTTAAATTCGTTCAATCAGCCGCGAGCGATCAGCGCTGCGTCAGCGGCGACCTTTTCGGCCGCTTTCTCGCGGATCAGCTTTTCCAGCTCATCCACCAGATTGTCATTCGTCAATTTCTGCGACGGTTTGCCGTCGATGTAAATCAGATTCGGGGTACCGCCGGTCAAACCCACATGCGCCTCTTTGGCCTCGCCCGGACCGTTGACCACGCAACCGATCACCGCGACATCAAGCGGCACCAGCAGGTCTTCCAGGCGCAACTCCAGGTCGTTCATGGTTTTCACCACGTCGAAGTTCTGCCGCGAACAGCTCGGGCAGGCAATGAAGTTGATGCCACGGGAACGCAAACGCAGGGATTTGAGAATGTCGTAGCCGACCTTCACTTCCTCTACGGGGTCTGCCGCCAGGGAGATGCGGATGGTATCGCCAATCCCTTCGGCGAGCAGCATACCGAGACCCACCGCAGATTTCACTGTGCCTGAGCGTAAACCGCCCGCTTCAGTGATACCCAGGTGCAACGGCTGCACGATTTCCTTGGCCAGCAGGCGGTAGGCTTCTACGGCCATGAACACGTCGGAAGCCTTTACGCTGACCTTGAAGTCCTGAAAATTCAGGCGTTCCAGGTGTTCAACGTGGCGCAGTGCCGACTCGACCAGCGCCGCCGGGGTAGGCTCGCCGTATTTCTTTTGCAGGTCTTTTTCCAGCGAGCCGGCGTTGACGCCGATGCGGATCGGAATCCCGCGATCACGGGCCGCATCGACCACAGCGCGCACACGGTCTTCGCGACCGATGTTGCCCGGGTTGATGCGCAGGCAGTCCACACCCAGTTCGGCTACGCGCAGCGCGATCTTGTAGTCGAAGTGAATGTCGGCAACCAGGGGCACCTTGACCAATTGCTTGATGCGGCCGAACGCTTCGGCGGCGTCCATGTCCGGTACGGAAACCCGCACGATGTCCACGCCAGCCGCTTCCAGACGATTGATCTGGGCAACGGTGGCGGCCACGTCATTGGTGTCGCTGTTGGTCATGCTCTGCACCGCGATGGGGGCATCGCCGCCCACCGGCACCGAGCCGACCCAGATCTTGCGCGATACGCGACGTTTGATTGGAGATTCGCCGTGCATGACTATTGTCCCAACTTGAGGCGAGCTGTCTCGCCACTGGTGAACGGCGCCACGTCCACAGGCTGGCCGTTATAGGCCACTTGCGCGCCACGGGCGAAGCCCAGACGCAGCGTCAAAGGAGGCTTGCCGCCCTGGTCCAGAGTATCTCCCTTACGCTTGAGACCGCTAAACAGCACTTTGCCATTGCCATCGGTGACTTGCGTCCAGCAGTCAGCGACGAAGGTGATCTGTACGCGCCCGTCACCGGCGATCAACGCTGGGGTGGTGGGCGGTGAGATGGCTGGCGCCGTCGGTGCGGCCGGCGCTGGAGCCTGTACCGGAGCGGCCGCTGCTGGGGCCTGGGCGACTGGCGCTGCAGGAGCCGGAGCGGGCACGGCCGCAGTCGCGGCGGGTGCGCTGCCGGCTTGCGGAGCAGGCTGTTCAGCGGTGGCCGGCGCTTCTGGCGCGGCCTGGCCTTCAGCAACGGCCTGGTCTTCCGGCTCATCCAGCGGATGAATCTGGGTGGTACCGTCGGCGCTTTCGACTTCGACGTGTTCCAGAGCATTGCTGGTCAGGTCTTTATTGCGCTGGGTGGTCTGGTCTTGCCACCAGACAAAGCCACCACCGATCACGGCAATCAGCAGCAACAGGCTGACAATGCGCAAGATCGTGTGGGAAACCCGCGTGGGCTCTTCGATACGGCCGAGGCCATGGACATTGCTGCCCTGGGAGTCGGTGCCGGTGAACTCGTCGAACGCCTGGACCAGCACGGTCTGGTCGATCCCCAGCAATTTGGCATAGGCGCGGATATAGCCGCGGGCAAAGGTGTGCCCAGGCAGCTTGTCGAACGCGCCAGCCTCCAGGTTGGCCAGGGAGGTGGTGGTCAAATTGAGCTTGAGCGCCACTTCGGCCAGCGACCAACCATTGCTTTCGCGGGCCTGACGCAAGGTCTCGCCTGGGTTGACGCGATTAGCTGCTACAACTTCCGGGTGCGCGGCTTTCATCATTGCTCCGACAGGTATTGCTGATATTCCGGCGTACCGGGATAGAGTCGTTCGAGTTGCTGGCCAAAACGTGCGGCTGTGGCCGGTTCTTCATGAACCGTCGCCAGACGCACACCAAGTAACAAGCTACGTGCATTGTGCCCGCTGAGCTGGCTGAAACGCTCGTAATAGTCGCGTGCCGGCACATAATGCCTATCTTCGTAAGACAACTCAGCCATTTCAAGCAACGCGCGTGGCTGGCGAGCGTTCAGGAGCAGGGCTTTTTCCAGCTGCTGGCGCGCAAGTTCGCGTTGGCCCAGGTGGATCGAAGCCACCCCCAGGTTCTCGAAAACGCGCGAGCGCTCAGGATAAAGGGTATCGGTGCTGGCTTGCCGGAAATAACCGGCGGCCTGTTCATAACGTTTCTGCTCGAACAGGAAACTGCCGTAGTTATTCAGTAAACGCGCGTCACCAGGACGGGACGCCAGCGCCTTGATGAAATACCGATCAGCCAACTCGGGCTCGGCCTGCGCCTTGAACACCAGCGCCAGCGCGGCATTGGCATCAGCATCGTCGGCATCCAGTTCCAGGGCTTTCTTCAAGGGCACCTTGGCCTGCTCGCTCATGCCTTGTTGCAGATAGCCCAGGCCCAGTTGCACATAGGCCACTCGCGCCGCTTCACGACCCTTGCCGGTTTGCAACGGGCTCTCGTGGCCCGATGAAACACAACCGGTCGCCAGACCGGTAACAAGCAACAGCAGCGCAAGGCGCAAGGGCATAGAGGTCCTCTCTCAGGTTCGGTTTGCAGCGCTTTGCGGGCCATCGTCGGCGGCGCTCAACTCACGCACGGCGATGTAGCGCTCACTGCGACGGGTGCGATCCAGCACCTGCCCTACCAATTGGCCACAGGCGGCGTCGATGTCTTCGCCGCGGGTCGTGCGGACAGTGACGTTGTAGCCGGCCTGGTGCAGTTGATCCTGGAAACGGCGGATGGCGTTGTTGCTCGGCCGCTCGTAGCCAGAATGCGGAAACGGGTTGAACGGAATCAGGTTGATCTTGCATGGGGTGTTCTTGAGCAGCTCGATCATCTCCACGGCATGCTCGACCTTGTCGTTGATGTCCTTGAGCATGGTGTACTCGATGGTCAGCACGCGCTTCTCACCCAGGGTGGCCATATAACGCTGGCAGGATTCGAGCAGCATCTTAAGCGGATACTTCTTGTTGATCGGCACCAATTGGTTACGCAATGCGTCATTCGGTGCGTGCAGCGACAACGCCAGGGAAACGTCGATGTGCTTGGCCAACTCATCGATCATCGGTACCACGCCGGAGGTCGACAGGGTCACACGGCGCTTGGAGATGCCGTAGCCCAGGTCGTCCATCATCAGGTGCATGGCCGCAATCACGTTGTCGAAGTTCAGCAGCGGCTCACCCATGCCCATCATCACCACGTTGGTGATGGCACGGTCGACGGTCGCCGGGACGCTGCCAAAGGATTTGTTGGCAATCCACACCTGGCCGATGACTTCGGCGGCGGTGAGGTTGCTGTTGAAGCCTTGCTTGCCGGTGGAGCAGAAACTGCAGTCCAGGGCACAGCCTGCCTGGGACGAAACGCACAAGGTGCCGCGCTTGCCCTGGGGAATGTACACGGTCTCGACGCAGCTGCCGGACGCCACGCGCACCACCCACTTACGGGTGCCGTCGCTGGAGATGTCCTCGCTGACCACTTCGGGACCACGGACCTCGGCAATGGCCTTGAGCTTGTCGCGCAGGGCCTTGCTGACGTTCGTCATGGCGTCGAAATCGTCGACGCCAAAGTGGTGAATCCATTTCATTACCTGACCGGCACGGAAACGCTTCTCCCCGATTGAGTCGAAGAATTTCTCCATTTCCGGCTGAGTCAGACCCAGCAGGTTGGTTTTAACAGTCGATGTAGTCATGGATTCACCCTCACTCTTTAAGCCGATGCTTAGCGAGCGGTTACTTCAGTAGCGGCGAAGAAGTACGAGATTTCGCGAGCAGCAGCGGCTTCGGAGTCCGAACCGTGTACAGCGTTGGCGTCGATGGACTCAGCGAAGTCAGCACGGATGGTGCCGGCAGCCGCTTCTTTAGGGTTGGTAGCGCCCATCAGCTCACGGTTCAGAGCGATAGCGTTTTCGCCTTCCAGAACCTGAACAACAACAGGACCGGAGATCATGAAGGCAACCAGGTCGCCGAAGAAGCCACGAGCGCTGTGCTCAGCGTAGAAGCCTTCAGCTTCAGCCTTGGACAGTTGCTTGAGTTTCGAAGCTACAACCTTCAGGCCGGCTTTTTCGAAACGAGTGGTGATCTCGCCGATGACGTTTTTTGCAACAGCGTCAGGCTTGATGATGGAGAAAGTACGTTGAACAGCCATGGTGTAACTCCAGAAACGGTAATTTACGAAAAATTAAACCCGCGAATTATACGCGGGTTATTGGGTATTGCCTAACTGCGTAAAAAGGCGGCTCAGTCTGCTTCTTCGATCCACAGGCCTTGAATCGCCTCCAGGACCTTTTCGCCACCCCGATCAGGGATGTCGTCGAAATCCGGCAGTGCCATTACGAGGTTGCGCAGCTTGACGAAGTTCACTGTCAGAGGATTGACCTCAGGGTGAGCTTCGGCAAGTTGTATAGCGATTTCTTGTACATCAACCCATTTCAGGCTCATGACAGTTCCTTGAATCAATGCGGCGCTTCGGCCGCATGGTTGAGCGAATATTTCGGGATTTCGACCGTGATGTCTTCAGTGCCGACCTTTGCCTGACAGCTTAGGCGAGAAGTCGCCTCCAGGCCCCAGGCGCGGTCGAGAAAATCCTCTTCCAGTTCGTCCGCTTCCTCGAGGGAGTTGAAGCCCTCGCGGATGATGCAGTGGCAGGTGGTGCAGGCACACACACCGCCGCAGGCGCTTTCGATCTCGATATGGTTGTCATGGGCAACTTCGAGGATGGACTTGCCGGTCTCAGCCTCAACAACCATACCGTCCGGGCAATGCTCGGCGTGTGGCAGAAAAATGACCTGCGGCATCAGTTATTCCTCAATTTCATTCAGGTTGCGACCCGCCAGGGCGGCTTTTACCGTCTGGTCCATACGGCGGGCGGCAAAGGCATCGGTGACTTGTGACAGGCGCTTGGTCTGTTGCTCGATGGCATAACCATCGTTGCCCTTCATGAGCTCGGCCAGTTCCTGCATCTGCAGGTCAATGACCATGCGCTCTTCGGCGTCCAACAGGCGCTCGCCGTCGGCATCAAGCGCGCCCTGCACCGCTTCGAGCAGGCGCTGGGCGTCGACTTGCTGCTCACGCAGCACGCGGGCGACCTTGTCATCGCCGGCATACTGGAACGAGTCCTTGAGCATCTTGGCGATTTCACCGTCAGTCAGCCCATAGGACGGCTTGACCTGGATACTGGCCTCGACGCCCGAACCCAGTTCACGGGCAGCCACGCTGAGCAGGCCATCGGCGTCGACCTGGAAGGTCACGCGAATCTTCGCCGCACCCGCAACCATGGCTGGGATACCGCGCAATTCGAAGCGCGCCAGGGAGCGACAGTCGCTGATCAGCTCGCGCTCGCCTTGCAGCACATGAATCATCATGGCCGTCTGGCCGTCTTTATAGGTGGTGAAGTCCTGGGCACGCGCGACAGGGATGGTGGTGTTGCGCGGAATCACCTTCTCCATCAGGCCGCCCATGGTTTCCAGCCCCAGGGACAACGGGATCACGTCGAGCAACAGCAATTCGCCGCCATCGCGCTTGTTGCCAGCCAGGGTATCGGCCTGGATCGCGGCACCGATGGCCACCACTTGATCCGGGTCGATTTCAGTCAGCGGCTGGCGCCCAAAGGCTTCGGCCACGGCTTCACGAACGCGCGGAACGCGGGTGGAGCCGCCCACCATGACCACAGCACCGACCTCTTCCAGCTCAATACCGGAATCACGCACGGCGCGGCGACAGGCTTTCAGGCTGCGGGCAACCATCGGCTCGATCAACGCATGGAAGGCTTCACGGGTCAGCTGGGCCGACCAGGTGCCGTAGGAAACTTCAACGGTTGCAGCATCCGTCAGCGCTTCCTTGGCAGCACAGGCGGTTTGCAGCAGGTTGCGCTGCGCACCTGGGTCCAGGTCGGCAGACAAGCCCGCACTGCTGATGATCCAGCCTGCGATGGCATGGTCGAAGTCGTCGCCGCCCAGGGCACTGTCGCCGCCGGTCGCCAGCACTTCAAAGACACCGCCGGTCAGGCGCAGGATCGAAATATCAAAGGTGCCGCCGCCCAGGTCGTAAATCGCGACCAGGCCTTCGGCATGCTGATCCAGACCATAAGCCACGGCAGCAGCGGTCGGTTCATTGAGCAAGCGCAGCACATTCAGGCCGGCAAGCTTTGCCGCATCTTTGGTGGCTTGGCGCTGAGCGTCATCGAAATAGGCCGGAACCGTGATCACCGCACCGACCAGTTCGCCACCCAAGGTCGTTTCCGCACGCTGGCGCAGCACCTTGAGGATATCGGCTGACACTTCCACCGGGCTTTTCGGGCCTTGGACGGTGTCGATGAATGGCATGTGGGATTCGCCGCCGACAAAGCGGTACGGCAGCTGGTCACCCAATTGCTTGACGTCGGACAACCCACGACCCATCAAGCGCTTGACCGACAACACGGTGTTCAATGGGTCGGTAGACGCCGCCAGCTTGGCAGACTCGCCCACTTCGATGCGGTCGGCGTGATAACGCACGGCGGATGGCAGGATCACCTGACCGTCGGCGTCGGGCAACGGCTCGGACAGGCCGCTGCGCACGGCAGCGACCAGGGAATTGGTGGTGCCCAGGTCAATCCCGACCGCCAGGCGACGCTGGTGCGGTTGAGGGCTTTGGCCGGGTTCGGCGATTTGCAGTAGAGCCATGGTAATCAGGTCTTATCTGTCTATCAGGCGTGCATCACGGGCAGCACTGGGTTAATCGTCGAGGCGCTCTTCTAGCTGGCGCACTTCGTAGGTGAGCTTGTCGAGAAACTGCATGCGCCGCATCAGGCGCTCGGCCTGCTCGCGCTGCGCTGCATCATCCCAACAGGCCGCGAAGCTTTCGTTGAGCTCATCCTGGGCGGTTTTCAGACGACGCTTGAACACCGCGACTCCGGCCACATCGGCTTCGTCCTGCAAGTCTTCGAGCTCTTCGCGCCACTGCATCTGCTGCAGCAGGAAGTCCGGATCGTGCACCGTGACCTCAAGCGGCAGCTCGCCACCGTTCATCGCGAGCAGGTAACGCGCGCGCTTGGGCGGACTCTTGAGCGTCTGATAGGCTTCGTTGAGGCTGGCTGACCGCTCCAGCGCCAGGCGTTGCTCACGCTCGGAAGCGTCAGCGAAGCGGTCCGGATGCACGCCGCGCGCCAATTCTCGGTAGCGCGTGGCAAGCTGCTCGAGGTCCAGCCGAAAGCTCGGTTGCAGCTCGAATAAAGCGAAATGACAAGGAGTACCCACAAGAAGCCTCAGATGTTGAAGCTTTCGCCGCAGCCACATTCACCGCGTACGTTGGGGTTGTTGAACTTGAAGCCTTCGTTCAACCCTTCCTTGACGAAATCGAGCTCGGTGCCGTCCAGGTAGGTCAGGCTTTTCGGGTCGATGATCACTTTCTCGCCGTGACTTTCGAACACCTGGTCTTCCGCCACCACCTCGTCGACAAACTCCAGCACGTAGGCAAGGCCGGAACAGCCCGTGGTGCGAACACCCAGACGAATCCCCTCACCTTTACCGCGCCCATTCAGGGAGCGGCGAATGTGCTGCGCAGCCGCTTCTGTCATGCTGATAGCCATCGTTGACTCCTTACTCGTCGCCAAATGCTTAGATCAAGCCTTTCTTCTGCTTGTAGTCGCGAACGGCCGCCTTGATGGCGTCTTCCGCGAGTACCGAGCAGTGAATTTTAACTGGCGGCAGGGCCAGTTCTTCGGCCAGCTGGGTGTTGCTGATGGTGACAGCCTCATCCAGGGTCTTGCCTTTCATCCATTCGGTCGCCAGGGAACTGGAGGCGATAGCCGAACCGCAGCCGTAAGTCTTGAACTTGGCGTCTTCGATAACGCCAGCGTCGTTGACCTTGATCTGCAGACGCATCACATCGCCGCACGCCGGAGCGCCAACCATGCCAGTGCCAACATCAGGATCTTGCGCGTCCATCTTGCCGACGTTGCGCGGGTTTTCGTAGTGGTCGATGACCTTTTCGCTGTAAGCCATGGTACTGATTCCTCACTCATCAGGGCCGCTCTGGAACCCTGTAGAAACGTCTGCGTTTTCCGCCACGTTCCTACAGAGCTTGGGTGGCGGCTTCTATATTTAGTGTGCCGCCCACTCGATCTTGGAGATATCGACACCGTCTTTGTACATGTCCCACAGCGGCGACAGAACGCGCAGCTTGTTGACGGCTTCGCAGACTTTCTGCGCGGCGTAGTCGACTTGCTCTTCAGTGGTGAAGCGGCCGAAGGTAAAGCGGATCGAGCTGTGTGCCAGTTCGTCGTTACGGCCCAGGGCGCGCAATACATACGAAGGCTCAAGGGACGCCGAGGTGCAGGCCGAACCGGACGATACCGCCAGGTCCTTGAGCGCCATGATCAGCGACTCGCCTTCGACGTAGTTGAAGCTCAAATTCAGGTTGTGCGGTACACGTGCAGTCATGCTGCCATTGATGTACAGCTCTTCAAGGTTCTCGACCTGCTTGTAGAAGCGATCGCTCAACGCCTTGATGCGCACGTTTTCGGCAGCCATGTCTTCCTTGGCTACGCGGAAGGCTTCGCCCATACCGACGATCTGGTGAGTCGCCAGGGTGCCGGAACGCATGCCGCGCTCGTGGCCGCCACCATGCATGGCGGCTTCGATACGCACGCGTGGCTTACGGCTCACGTACAGTGCGCCGATGCCTTTAGGGCCGTAGGTCTTGTGGGCCGAGAACGACATCAGGTCGACTTTCAGCTTGGACAGGTCGATCTCGACCTTGCCGGTGGACTGAGCGGCGTCGACGTGCAGCAGAATACCCTTGGAACGGGTCAGTTCGCCGATTGCTTCGATGTCGTTGATGGTGCCGATTTCGTTGTTCACGTGAATCACGGACACCAGGATAGTGTCATCACGCAGCGCGGCTTCGATCATGGCCGGGGTGACGATACCGTCGGTGGTCGGCTCGAGGTAGGTGACCTCAAAACCTTCACGCTCCAGTTGGCGCATGGTGTCGAGGACAGCCTTGTGCTCAATCTTGGTGGTGATCAGGTGCTTGCCCTTGGTCGCGTAGAAATGCGCCGCGCCCTTGATCGCCAGGTTGTCGGACTCGGTGGCACCGGAGGTCCAGACGATTTCGCGCGGGTCAGCACCCACCAGGTCGGCGACCTGGCGACGCGCGTTCTCGACCGCTTCCTCGGCTTTCCAGCCGAATACGTGGGAGCGGGAGGCCGGGTTGCCGAAGTTTCCGTCAACCAGCAGGCATTCGCTCATTTTTTGCGCGACACGCGGATCAACCGGGGTGGTCGCTGAGTAATCAAGGTAAATCGGCAATTTCATGGACTTTCTCCTAAATCAGGCTGGCTGGCGTGCCGTTAGCTCTGCGGCTGTCACTCGACGGCGGACGCTTCGATCTTGTCCAGACGCGGCGCCTTGGTGTTGCAACGGCGCTGGTCCTGACGCTGGGCTACTTCTTGCACCTCACGGCGAGTCACAAGATCAGCCAAGCTGATACCACTCAAAAACTCATGGATCTGCAGGCTCAAGTCACACCACAAGTGGTGCGTCAGGCAGGTGTCGCCGGCGTGGCAGTCACCCAGGCCCTGGCATTTGGTGGCATCGACGGATTCGTTGACCGCGTCGATCACCTGGGCCACCTGGATGCCCTGCATGTCGCGGGACAACTGATATCCACCACCCGGGCCCCGAACGCTGGACACCAGGTTGCTACGGCGCAATTTGGCGAACAGCTGCTCGAGGTAAGACAGGGAAATGCCTTGGCGCTCGGAGATATCGGCCAGGGACACCGGCCCAGTTTGCGCGTGCAAAGCCAGGTCGAGCATGGCAGTCACCGCGTATCGGCCTTTTGTAGTCAGTCTCATGGACAAGTACCAAGGTGTTTCAGAATGGGAGCAAGTATGCGATTCCCGAGTATTTAAGTCAACTATAAGACCTAGTACTTTAGTCAGGATTACCCGTAAAAAGGGCGCGCGAATCATAGCAGGACGGGGCGCAAGCGAACAGCAGGAACAGGACAGGGCAGGAATTCCCAGACCAATGAAGATCAAAATGTGGGAGGGGGCTTGCCCCCGATAGCGGTGGATCAGCCAAAACTATGGTGACTGACACTCTGCTATCGGTGGCAAGCCCCCTCCCACAGGGGATCTGTGGTGGTGACGAGAACTCAGCCGGCCTTGGTGGCGGCTTCGTCCTTGATCTGGGCGAAGTCTTCTTCGCGCAACTCAGGCAGCTCTTTTGCGCAGTAAGGACTGCCCAGGTCCTTCAGCGCGCCGCACATCCCGTCCAACTTGCCATCAACCGCTTGCAGGTGATCAAGCAGTTGACCAATGGCGCGAGCCACCGGGTCGGGCATGTCTTCGCTGACACCGTAAGCGTCGAAACCGATCTTCTCGGCCATGGCCTTGCGCTTGGCTTCCTGCTCGTCGCCAACTTCCGGCTTGACGATGATCCGTCCGGGAATGCCCACCACTGTGGCACCCGGCGGCACTGCCTTGGTGACCACGGCATTGGAACCCACCTTGGCCCCCGCGCCTACAGTGAACGGGCCGAGCACCTTGGCGCCCGCCCCCACCACTACGCCATCACCCAGCGTCGGGTGGCGCTTGCCTTTATTCCAGGTGGTACCGCCCAGGGTCACGCCCTGATAGAGCGTCACGTCATCGCCAATTTCGGCCGTCTCGCCAATCACGATGCCCATGCCGTGGTCGATAAAGAAGCGACGACCGACCTTGGCGCCCGGATGGATTTCGATCCCGGTCAACCAGCGCCCGAAGTTCGACACCAGGCGCGCCAGCCACTTCCAGCCCATGCCCCACAGGGCGCCGGACAAGCGGTGAATCCAGATCGCGTGCATGCCCGGGTAGCAGGTCAGCACTTCAAAGGCGTTGCGCGCCGCCGGGTCACGGTGGAAAACACTCTGGATATCTTCTCGCAAACGCTCGAACATTTTTAATCCTTCCGCTTAAGGAGCTCGCCACGGGCCGCTTTCTGGGTTTCCGTGAGGATGCCACGCAATATATTCATTTCTGCCCGGCTGACCGAGCTGCGTCCGAAAAGGCGACGCAGGCGCGCCATCAAGTGCCGTGGTTTTTCAGGATCGAGGAATTCGATGGCCACCAGGGTTTGCTCCAGGTGCTCATAGAATCGCTCCAGCTCGTCCATGGTGGCGAGCTCGCCACTTTTGGTCGATGCAACCTCCTCCTTTTCCATCTTGCTGGGCTGACCGGCAGCCGCCAGCCAGGCCATGCGCACTTCATACGTCAGCACCTGCACCGCCGCGCCGAGGTTCAGCGAACTGAACTCGGGGTCTGAGGGGATGTGCACGTGGTAGTGACATCGCTGCAGCTCTTCGTTGGTCAGGCCGGAGTCTTCACGGCCAAATACCAGGGCGATTTCTGCGCCACCGGCCGCCTCCTCCACCACTTTGGTGCCGCATTCACGCGGGTCCAGCAGCGGCCAGGGAATGCGACGATCACGGGCACTGGTGCCGAGCACCAGGTTGCAGCCGACCAGGGCGTCTTCCAGAGTGGCGACAACCTGGGCGTTTTCCAGGATGTCATTGGCGCCGGATGCGCGGGCATCGGCCTCGTGGTGCGGAAACACACGTGGCTCGACCAGCACCAGGCGTGTCAGCCCCATGTTTTTCATGGCTCGAGCTACCCCGCCGATGTTGCCGGGGTGGCTGGTATTGACCAGGACGACACGAATGTTTTGCAGCAAGGGAGGCGCTCTCGGACACGGGAAAGGGGTGCAAATCTTACAGAACCGCCCAAGGTTATGCCACGAAAGCTAACGTCGTCCTTCACCTGAAGAAAGTTTCTGCTAGAATGCCCGGCTTTCTTTAACAACCTTAGGTGACACATCCATGCAGCCCATGCTGAATATCGCGCTGCGCGCCGCCCGCAGCGCCAGTGAATTGATCTTCCGCTCTATCGAGCGCCTGGATACCATCAAGGTCGACGAAAAAGACGCCAAGGATTATGTATCCGAGGTGGATCGCGCCGCCGAACAGAAAATCATCGACGCTCTGCGCAAGGCCTACCCTACCCACGGCATCCTCGGTGAAGAAACCGGCCTGCACAAAGGTAGCGGCGAAGGCGAAGACTACCTGTGGATCATCGACCCACTGGATGGCACCACCAACTTCCTGCGCGGCATCCCGCACTTTGCCGTGAGCATCGCCTGCAAATACCGTGGCCGCCTGGAACACGCCGTTGTTCTGGACCCTGTTCGCCAGGAAGAATTCACCGCCAGCCGTGGCCGTGGCGCCCAGCTCAATGGCCGTCGCCTGCGCGTCAGCGGCCGCACCAGCCTGGATGGCGCCCTGCTGGGCACCGGCTTCCCGTTCCGTGACGATCAAATGGACAACCTGGAAAACTACCTGGGCATGTTCCGCGCCCTGGTCGGCCAGACCGCAGGCATCCGTCGCGCTGGCGCAGCGAGCCTGGACCTGGCTTATGTGGCTGCCGGTCGTTTCGACGCGTTCTGGGAGTCGGGCCTGTCCGAGTGGGACATGGCTGCAGGCGCCCTGCTGATCCAGGAAGCGGGCGGCCTGGTGAGCGACTTCACCGGCGGTCACGACTTCCTTGAAAAAGGCCACGTGGTTGCCGGCAACACCAAATGCTTCAAGGCAGTACTGACGGCGATCCAGCCGCACCTGCCGGCCTCGCTGAAGCGCTAAGCGAGCGAGCACAAAAAAGCACCCCGAGGGGTGCTTTTTTTATGCCTGGGCTTTTTGCTGTGCGCTGCGATCCCAGCCACACCACCCATCAAATGTGGGAGGGGGCTCGCCCCCGATGGCAGTGGATCAGCACCTGATCGGCTGACTGATACACCGCTATCGGGGGCAAGCCCCCTCCCACATTTTGAGCTGTATAGGCTTTTGAATCTGTTACTGCTGATTCTGACCGAGGATCAGACGACCTTCTTTGTCGACGGGAATCTGGCCGCCTGGATCACGCTCCATACGCACCGTGCCTTCCTTGCCGTCCAGGTTGTAACGCACGTCATAACCTACAACCTTGTCACTGATGTCGTTCACGGTGTTACAACGGGTCTGGGTAGTGGTGTAGGTATCACGGTTCTGCATACCTTCCTGAACCTTGTTACCCGCGTAACCACCACCAACCGCACCGGCTACCGTAGCCAGCTTCTTGCCGTTACCACCGCCGATCTGGTTACCCAGCAGGCCACCGGCAAGGGCACCTACCACGGTACCGGCGATTTGATGCTGATCCTGCACCGGACGCTGCCGGGTCACTGTGACGTCCTTGCAGACCTCACGCGGGGTTTTAATCTGGGTTTTCACCGGCTGTACCGCCAGCACTTGCGCATACTCAGGGCCGCTTTTTACCAGGCTGTAGGTGGCAACAGCACCCCCGGCAGTCACACCGACAGCACCCAATACCGCACCAACCAGCAACGACTTGTTCACGTTGAACCTCCTGACCATCACAAACGGATCGAAAGATCCGCGCTATACCCAGCCTTGGAGCAAAAAAAAGGGCGCGAGTTCAATCTCGCGCCCTTCTTGTAACCGCCGATCAACAAACGCCCATCAAGGACGGTCATCGACCTCCTTGCCAGTGCTGGCCGGAGGGATCAGGTCTTCGCTGTTGAGGTTCAGCCAGATCAGCACCACGTTGGCGATGTAGATCGACGAGTAGGTACCCGCCAGAACGCCAATGAACAGTGCCAGGGAGAAGCCCCACAGGTTGTCGCCACCGAAGATCATCAGCGCCGCGATCGCCAGCAAGGTGGAGATCGACGTGGCCATGGTCCGCAGCAGCGTCTGGGTGGTGGAGATGTTGATGTTTTCGATCAACGTCGCCTTGCGCAGTACGCGGAAGTTCTCACGAACCCGGTCAAATACCACGATGGTGTCGTTGAGCGAGTAACCAATGATCGCCAGCACCGCCGCCAGTACCGTCAGGTCGAAGGTGATCTGGAAGTACGCCAGGATACCCACGGTCACGATCACGTCATGGATCAGCGACACAATGGCGCCGACACCGAACTTCCACTGAAAGCGGAACGCCAGGTAGATCATGATGCCGACCAGCGCCATCAGCATGCCGAGGCCGCCCTGGTCGCGCAGCTCTTCACCCACCTGCGGGCCGACGAACTCGACGCGCTTGACCGACGCCGGGTTGTCGCCACCGACCTTCTGCAAGGCCTCGGCCACCTGGTGACCCAGTTGCGGGTCTTCGCCAGGCATGCGCACCAGCAGGTCGGTTGTGGCACCAAAGCTCTGCACCACCGCCTCGTGATAGCCGGCCTTGACCAGCTCGTCACGCACTTTGGTTACGTCGGCCGGCTTCTCGTAGGTCAGCTCGATGAGCGTACCGCCGGTGAAGTCCAGGCCATAGTTCAGGCCCTTATGGAACCAGCTGAACAACGCCAGAACGGTAAGGAGCACGGTGACGCCGAACGCAATGTTGCGAACGCCCATGAAGTTGATTGTACGTAACATGGCAGCCCCTTAAATCCACAACTTCTTGAAGTCACGCCCGCCAAAGATCAGGTTGACCATTGCGCGGGTCACCATGATGGCCGTGAACATCGAGGTAAAGATACCGAGGGACATGGTCACCGCAAAACCTTTGACCGGGCCGGTGCCCATGGCAAAGAGAATCCCGCCGACCAGCAACGTGGTCAGGTTGGAGTCGAGAATCGCGGTGAATGCCCGGCCGAAGCCTTCGTTGATTGCGCGCTGTACGGTCATGCCGGCAGCGATCTCTTCACGAATCCGCGAGAAGATCAGCACGTTGGCGTCGACCGCCATACCCATGGTCAGCACGATACCGGCAATACCTGGCAAGGTCAGCGTAGCGCCCAGCAGCGACATCAGGGCCAGCAGCATCACCATGTTGCCCGCCAGGGCCACGGTGGCGATCACGCCGAAGAAGCGGTAGATGGCAATGATGAACAGCGACACGAACAACATGCCCCACAGCGCCGCATCGACGCCCTTGGTGATGTTGTCGGCACCCAGGCTCGGGCCGATGGTGCGTTCTTCAGCGAAGTACATCGGCGCAGCCAGGCCACCGGCACGCAGCAGCAAGGCCAGTTCCGAAGACTCACCCTGGCCGTTCAGGCCGGTGATACGGAATTGCGCACCCAGCGGCGACTGAATGGTCGCCAGGCTGATGATCTTCTTCTCTTCCTTGAAGGTCTGTACCGGCACGTCTTTTTCGACGCCGTTGACCATCTGCTTGGTGTAGGTGGTAACAGGGCGTTGCTCGATGAAGATCACCGCCATGCTGCGACCGACGTTGCTGCGCGTGGCGCGGCTCATCAGTTCGCCGCCGTGACCATCCAGACGGATGTTCACTTCAGGGGTACCGTGCTCGCCGAAACCGGCCTTGGCGTCGGTGACCTGGTCACCGGTGATGATCAAGCCACGCTCGATCAGCGCGGGAGGACGGTTGCCTTCACGGAATTCAAACTCTTCGGAAGTGGCGCGCGAAGCACCCGGCTCAGCCGCGAGGCGGAATTCCAGGTTGGCGGTTTTACCCAGGATACGCTTGGCTTCAGCGGTGTCCTGCACGCCCGGCAGCTCAACCACGATACGGTTGGCACCCTGGCGCTGCACGATCGGCTCGGCCACACCCAGTTCGTTGACCCGGTTACGCACCGTGGTCAAGTTCTGCTTGATCGAGTATTCGCGGATTTCCGCGATCTTGGCCGGGCTCATCGCCAGACGCAGCACCGCCTGACCATTCAGGTCGGCCGGTACGATGTCGAAATCGTTGAAGTTCTTGCGGATCAGCGCACGGGCCTGTTCGCGGGAAGCTTCGTCAGCAAAACCCAGCTGAATGGCGCCGTTGAGCTGCGGCAGGCTGCGATAACGCAGCTTCTCTTTGCGCAGCAGGCTCTTCACGTCGCCTTCGTAGACTTTCAGACGCGCGTCGAGGGCTTTGTCCATGTCGACTTCCAGCAGGAAGTGCACACCGCCGGACAAGTCCAGACCCAGCTTCATGGGGTGCGCGCCAATGCTGCGCAACCATTGTGGCGTGGTCTGTGCCAGGTTGAGCGCAACAACGTAGTCATCACCCATGACCTTGCGCACAACGTCTTTGGCCGGCAATTGGTCTTCCTGCTTGGTCAGGCGCAACAAGCCGCCCTTCGCACCAGCCGCCAATGTTGCCGCCTTGACCTGGATGCCCGCGTCGGTGAGCGCTTTGCTCGCGCGTTCCAGATCAGCCTGATTGACCTGCAGCGCAGTGCTGGCGCCAGTGATCTGGATCGCCGGGTCATCAGGATAGAGATTGGGAGCGGAATAAATAAAACCGATCGCCAGCACCGCCAGGATCAGTACGTATTTCCACAGAGGGTATTTGTTCAGCATCACGCCGCCCGCTTATAACGCGGGGCGCCTTGCGCGCCCCGTCGATTGGTAAAGGTTGTTACTTAGATCGCTTTGAGCGTGCCTTTAGGCAGCGTGGCGGCGATGGCGCCCTTCTGGAACTTCATTTCCACGGTGTCGGAGACTTCCAGTACCACGAAAGCATCGGAAACCTTGGTGATCTTGCCGGCGATACCGCCAGTGGTCACAACTTCGTCGCCTTTTTGCAGGCTGCCCAGCAGGTTCTTCTGCTCTTTGGCGCGCTTGGCCTGTGGACGCCAGATCATCAGGTAGAAGATGACCAGGAAGCCGACCAGGAAAATCCACTCGAAACCACCGCCCATAGGGCCGGCAGCGGCAGGCGCAGCGGCGTCAGCCATGGCGTTAGAGATAAAAAAGCTCATTTAGCACTCCAGTTGCAAATAGTGAATCTTAGGGTCGGGAAACTCAGTCCAAGGGCGGCACAGGGAGCCCGCGCTTGGCATAGAAGGCATCGACGAAGGCGGCCAATGTACCCTGTTGAATAGCCTCGCGCAAACCAGCCATCAGGACTTGGTAATGACGCAAATTGTGGATGGTATTCAACATGCTACCCAGCATTTCCCCGCACTTGTCCAGATGGTGCAGATAAGCACGCGAGAAGTTCTGGCAGGTGTAGCAGTCACAGGTGGGATCCAGCGGCGAATCATCATGGCGATGGAACGCGTTACGGATCTTCAGCACGCCGGTATCGATGAACAGATGCCCATTGCGGGCATTACGGGTTGGCATCACGCAATCGAACATGTCCACACCGCGGCGCACACCCTCTACGAGATCTTCCGGTTTGCCAACGCCCATAAGGTAACGAGGTTTGTCTGCCGGCATCAGGCCCGGCAGGTAATCCAGCACCTTGATCATCTCGTGCTTGGGCTCGCCCACCGACAAACCGCCGATGGCCAGGCCGTCAAAACCAATCTTGTCGAGGCCTTCCAGCGAGCGTTTACGCAGGCTTTCATGCATGCCGCCCTGCACGATGCCGAACAACGCGGCGGTGTTATCGCCGTGGGCATTCTTGGAGCGCTGCGCCCAGCGCAACGACAGCTCCATGGAAATACGCGCGACGTCTTCGTCGGCCGGGTACGGCGTGCACTCGTCGAAAATCATCACGATGTCCGAGCCCAGGTCGCGCTGCACCTGCATCGACTCTTCCGGCCCCATGAACACCTTGGAACCGTCCACCGGCGAGGCGAAGGTCACGCCCTCCTCCTTGATCTTGCGCATGGCGCCCAGGCTGAACACCTGGAAACCACCGGAGTCGGTGAGGATCGGGCCTTGCCACTTCATGAAGTCATGCAGGTCGCCGTGCTTCTTGATCACTTCCGTGCCCGGGCGCAGCCACAGGTGGAACGTGTTGCCCAGGATGATCTCGGCGCCGGTGGCAACGATGTCACGCGGCAGCATGCCCTTGACGGTGCCATAGGTGCCGACCGGCATGAAGGCCGGGGTCTCGACGGTGCCGCGCGGGAACGTCAGGCGACCACGACGGGCCTTGCCATCGGTGGCCAATAATTCAAACGACATACGACTCATAAGTTGTCCTCAGGGCCGCGCGGCGCCGGATTGCGGGTGATAAACATCGCATCACCGTAGCTGAAAAAACGGTACCCATTGTCGATGGCGGCCTGGTAAGCGGCCATGGTTTCCGGGTAGCCGGCAAATGCCGAAACCAGCATCAACAGCGTGGATTCGGGCAAATGGAAGTTGGTCACCAGGCAGTCGACCACATGGAACGGCCGGCCTGGGTAAATGAAGATATCGGTATCGCCGCTGAACGGCTTGAGCACGCCATCACGCGCCGCGCTCTCCAGCGAACGCACACTGGTGGTGCCCACGGCAATCACCCGACCGCCACGCGCCTTGCACGCGGCAACCGCGTCCACCACGTTCTGGCTGACCTCCAGCCATTCGCTGTGCATGTGGTGGTCTTCGATGTTATCCACACGCACCGGCTGAAATGTGCCGGCCCCCACGTGCAGGGTCACATAGGCCGTCTCGACGCCCTTGGCGGCGATGGCGTCCAGCAGCGGCTGGTCGAAATGCAACCCGGCCGTCGGCGCCGCCACGGCACCGAGGCGCTGGGAGTACACCGTCTGGTAGCGCTCGCGGTCCGAGTCTTCGTCGGGGCGGTCTATATAAGGAGGCAACGGCATGTGACCGACGCGTTCCAGCAGCGGCAACACCTCTTCGGCAAACTTGAGCTCGAACAGCGCGTCATGACGCGCCACCATCTCGGCTTCGCCACCGCCATCGATCACGATGCTCGACCCCGGCTTGGGCGACTTGCTGGAGCGCACATGGGCCAGCACACGATGGCTGTCCAGCACCCGCTCCACCAGAATTTCCAGCTTGCCGCCGGAGGCTTTCTGGCCAAACAGCCGCGCCGGAATCACCCGGGTATTGTTGAACACCATCAAATCGCCCGGGCGCAAATGCTCAAGCAAATCAGTGAATTGACGGTGTGCGAGGGCACCGCTCGGCCCGTCCAGGGTCAGCAGTCGACTGGCGCGACGCTCGGCCAACGGGTGGCGAGCGATCAGCGAATCAGGGAGCTCAAAAGTAAAGTCAGCAACGCGCATGATGGGGTTCGTCTAGCAGGGCCGGGAAGTCTAGCCGAAATAGTCAAAATTGACCATGAAACGTGATTGACCAACGGTAATCTCATCTCTATACTTCGCCGCCATTGAGCCCTGATGGCGGAATTGGTAGACGCGGCGGATTCAAAATCCGTTTTCGAAAGGAGTGGGAGTTCGAGTCTCCCTCGGGGCACCATCTTAAAAAAAGACCTTGAAATTCAAGGTCTTTTTTTTCGCCTGCAGAAAAGTGGGCGGTCGGCTGCTTCATCGCCCACCACCCCTTTCAACCTGAAACACGATCCAAATGTGGGAGCTGGCTTGCCTGCGACTACGCCAGCCCAAACACCCTGAAAACCACCTGCCTACACACCAACCGATTCCCCCTCCTCCACCACCCCATTGGGCAACATCCCCTTCGCCAAATCATCCACCACCGCCTTCGCCATCTCCCCCAAATAATGCGCCGCCCAGGCATAGCGATCCGCGCCTGTATCCATCGCTGCGTCCAACGCCAGCATTTTGGAACAGTGCAGGAGCTCGGAGGCATGCTCCAGGGCATCGCGGATGGGTACGCCGGAATTGACGCGGAAAAGGCGGTGGAGGTTGGGCTGTTTGCCGCAGGTGGAAAAGGTGATGACGCCGAGGGTTTTGTTGAGGGGTGGGTTGATCATTGGGCACCTCCGGTCTGAGCGAGGGTGTCGGTTGCGGTACTGCGGGGGTAAGGCCTGTCAGAAACGCTCATTGCTTAAGCTCCTAATGTAATGAGCTGCCACGTTCGTTTCTCATGCGAATGGGTGGCAGCTATGCGCGGGTTGAGAAACCGGGACAATAGGAACCCGGCAGGCCCGAAGGCCTCCCACGCATAGCCGCCATTACACAGACATGCGGGCACAAAAAAGCGCCAACAGTCTAATGGATGGTGGCGCCTATGCGCCTATTGTTTCTCGGATTCTCAAGTCCGGTCGCTGGGTTGGAAGCGACGGAGGGGAAGGTAACGCAGGAGTGGCTCGGGATGAAAGTTAGCATCTGTGGCGAGAGATTTCCGGCGTACAGTCTGGAGGGTTACGAGCGGCAGGAGGGGGAATCGTGGTCTTATCTAGATTGTCATGCGGCGGCGGTGAATAAAGGGTTCATGGAGCGGGTGCTAAAGGTCTCGACACCGCCACGGAGCAACATCGCCAGCAACTGATCATCAGAATGCTGGAGCAGGAACTAATCGACATCGCCCGACGCACTACCAAGGCCCCAGAGGAACACAAAAAATAGAGGAAAAGTTTACAACTCACACGCGATACTTTGGAATAAAATTGGAACGAATCCGCCGAAAAGCTGCTCGATGTAGGGGAAACCTCTATCCGCATCCCGGCTGATCGACCAAGCCCCATCGTCACTGTTCAAGCTCGGTATTACGGAGCAAGGTAAGAACTTACATAGCTGGAAGTGGGGTAACGTGGCGGACCGCGCACCCCAGTACCGAACACAGGATGCCCTTACAACGTACAATCATTGACCTTTTACCACTAAAAACCCGACAACAGTAGGCTTTTTGTCTCATTCAGTCTTCTATTGTGTGGTTTATAAGACTGCTTAAAGCATCGCTCCAAGGTTTCCACTTCGACGCAACATCTCGCACATAAGAGCTTCAGAAACCATCAAAAATTAAGCAACTCTAATAATTTGTTTTACGAATGAATTAAACCCCCGCTCTTCATCAGATGAAAGTTTGACATACCCGAAAAATGGCGCACAGGCTAGTCGCTCCCCAAGATTAAAAGCCCCACCATACATACCATACTCATCATTAAAAGACTTCGGAATGAATGCATATACTGCCTTTATCGCGCCTGGCCCCTCAACAACCCCGTGCTTAGACATCGACCTTGTTTTTAAATAATACTTACTAATAATTTCAGGCAAGTGCTTATCTTTAGTATTTGAATGATCCGAATATTTCGCATCAAATATTAAGTAAGACTCAACACCTTCCTTTTCAGTTTTAATTAGAAAATCTGGAGTCCAACAGGATCGATACCCAGCACCAGCATGAAACACATCTACCAGTTCATTTGGCTGAGAATATTTTGAATGAGACCATATCGTAGGCTCATAAAACAACTGTATTTTTTTATCCCCACCTGTGAAAGTATAATAATTCGAGAGTTCATCATCCGAAAATACTTCTAGACGTCCCGCTGTGCCTAATTCGCGAGCGGCACTCCGTGTTTGCGCGGCAGTCAACGTAAATCCAGCATCTCGAAGACAGTCTATTAATTTATACAGGCAGAAAAACTCATAAAGCTTATCGAGCGACTTCATTCCGAACAGATAGTTAGCACCACTCCACTTTGGCTGGCCCAGCTTGTACCACTCATCAATCAACCTAAAAGTCTTATCATAATGAGTATATCGCTTAGCAAGAGGCGTCAGGACAGGTCGAAGCACCCCTTTATTCTGGCAAGGCAAGTACTTTTCAAAAAAAGAAATCAGATCATTACATTGGCGCACCAGTTGAACTGCTTCACGATGGCGCCGCTGAAGCAATGGTGCCTCTATAGTTTGAAGTATACTATCAAATGTATAAAAACCGGCATGCTTAGAGTTCGGCTTATAAGACTTGAAATGGTCGGGAATATCGAGCAAAAACTTTTTCAAATTAATCAAAAACCCATAAATAACCTGATTTTCAAAAAGATTAGTATTCCTCTCAACTACCGCCCGCTGAATCTTGTCAATTGAATAATATCGATTTTGAATTGAAACTTTTGATGAATCAATTGGAACCGGATACAACTGATCCAAATGCTTAAACAGCCAATCAATTTCTCTGTCAGTTATATGCGCACCATCATCATACGGAGTGATCCGGAGTTGCTCAGACGATCTCTTGCATGGTTGAGTCATGAATCTAGTGCGACTTGAATTTATCGCTTCTAATATCTTCCTTGAAAAATTTAATTTGGTGAGCGTATCTACATTATCTCCAGGTTGAGAGTCCGAGCCAGCCTGAGTTTTTGAAAAGCATATTTTTGTTACATCCGCCATTTTCAAAGATAGGTAACCAAGAATCTTTTCAGCTTGTTCTTTGTTTATTTTCGTGGCAACTACATTAATGGGCGTTACGCGAACGATCTGGGCAGTAACCTCAAAAAACAAAGCTACCGACGCCAGCCCAAAATGATTTAGTAAATGCCTCTTTAGTTCCGCCCTATACTCTACTGACTCATCACCTTTCTTATAACTAGTGAGAACAATGGGATGATCCTGCACAAACAGTGTTGGCTCACCCATAGAATGCCGGGAAACGATAGTAAAAGAAATCGTATCAGTTTCTCTTATCTCTGGTGGTTCTGATACACCCTCCGTCAATTCGTGAATTGCCTTTCCCGCAGGGCTGTCAACTAGTAGATACGCGGTAAACTCTTTCATGCCAGTCCCTTAGGAAAAGTAGCTGAAGGAATGCATATCTAGCTTACCAGCCTCCACTATCCTATAAAGAATACTGTGGCTAATTTTAAACTCACTAGGAGATAAGATTTGCAGCAACGCCTCCAATCGCTTGCAATAGCCCTCACCGCTGCCTTGAATTAAAGGTAGTACGTGTTGACTGAGAGCATAATCTAATGCTCGCATATTTGAAGCTGACCGCATCAAAGGGTGTGCAACCAAGCAATACCTTTCGATTGCTATTTCTTTACGCTTTGAAATTACGCATCTTTTTCCATAAGAGATATTACTATCCATCAATATGCTTCTAACATCTTGAAAAAAAGCCATTTGATCATTAACGGCAGCTCTTTCAATCTCAAGATCCAAAGTCGGGTCCACATTAAACATTTGATCCAAAGAAGCGTGACTGTAGGGAATCTGTATTAGATCCTCATTGAACTCAAATTTACTATCATACTCAAACTCCTCATAGCTCGGCTCAAGAGTTATAATAGGAGCACGATCGATAAGCCTCGGGCTTAGCGGTTCGGTGGTCATGTCATAGTTTATAGTGCCGATAAACCTCAACGACTCTGGTATCTGAATAGGAGATTCATTTTCGTTAACGCGCAAAGTTCGATCTGACTCAGCGTCAGCCATTCCCATAAAAGGAGCCCAATAGTGTTCAATAGCCGATAAATTCGCCTCATCAAGAACCACCCAAAGTGGTGGAGCACTATGGCAAACTTCAGCCTGACATGACTTTATATAATTATAGAATCCTGTTGGCGCCGGAACCATGCGATTGGAAAGAGGATTAAAGTACCCTATAAGATCACGCTGACTAGTCCAACCACGCCCAACCGATATATTAAGAAGCCGGCTATCTAGAAGTTTAGATTTACCTAACAACTTAATCAGAGAAGTCTTACCTACACCTGGGAGCCCGGACAAAATCACGATAAAGCTTTGCTGAACAGAAACGAGCAAATTTGCTATAAAATCGCGCTCATAAATACGTCCTTGCCTTGCGAGAGACTCCCGAATTTGATCTATATAAAGATTTCTTTCAGCTATAAGATCTTTGGGAGCAAATTGTCGCCCATTACCATGAGGAAGTTTGGTAACTTCTTCCTCTACGGGCGATACCATTCCAGAAATGGTTTCAACGTAAGGTCTCAACGCAATTAATTTTTTCCTTAAATCTTCAGTTCTTTTATTAAGCTCATCATCTAAAGATATTTTTTCTTGTTTAGCCGTTGTTATTTCATCCGTTAGAAAACTACGGCGACCTTCTTCTCGGGCAACTGCTGCCTTTATATCGGATAGTGACTTGTAAGGCCCGAGCTCCTCTTTCAGCAGAGCTAATTGCTCTTTAGTCTTTTGGAGCTCGGAGTCCAATTCGTTTCGCTCTTTATTTCTCGCCTCATCAAATAGCGTTTTCTGTTGATCTTTCAACAGGAAATTTCTTTCTTGCAGTTTTTCCGCTGCAACTTGATTTTCGTTCTCAAGATTTTTTTGTATTTTCGAAAGACTATCTACTTCTGTTTCAAGAATAGCCAAGTCGGCTCGAAGCTGTTGCTCCCTATCTTGTCTAAACTGTTTTAAGTACTGCTCTTTACGCTCTTCAATATGCTTATTGAGTAAGCCCGTGCCTTTCGAGGAATTTAAATAATCATGAAGCGCCTGATCTAGACTTTCAAATTTCTCGTCAGCCTCACTGGCAATTGAAAAAAACCGATTTAGTTGTTCCGACGCATTGGATGGAATTCCTTTAGCTTTAGAAACCGCCATCCTAAACATCATTTGCTCATGCTTTGAAAAGCTTTTAACATTTGCTTTTTTTAGCAAATCACTACAGATCTTTATAATCTCTTCATCGGATGCATAATCTGTATATTCGCAATCTATTTGATTGAATATATCGGCCTTCGTGAAAAACGAATATCTATCACCATTAGTATCGTAATGGACAACACCATTTTCAATATCTGCATATTTATAAGTTCTTAGACCGCCGACAGGACCGCCTGGCTTCCCTGGAAACGCACCATCTAGGTTTAGAAGTTTTACACTAGAGCTTCCGTCGGTATCTATCTCGACCTCAGTCTGAAAGGGTCCGTAGATCTTTTCTCCGTGCTTTACCAGAATCAAAGGAGTGAGAGGTGGGGTTTCCGTAAATAGTAACCTCTCATTAGCCGAAGGCAACGGAGAACTCATAATTTGAACTGCAGCTTTTCTGGATGTATTCAGACTCGTTTTCTGTGCAGTTGTAACATAGCGGCAGTCTCCTTCTTTCCACTCTTGGGTGGTAGGAACAGCCTCAATTATCAATAAGTCGTGCTCAGTAAAGCTTAAATCGATTTCGCTATAGTTATGGGTTACAAAAACCTGCTTAGTCTCACAGAAAAATTCTTTATCGTTAATTAAGTAAAGCTCACCGTTAATCTGCTCAAATATTATATCCAGCTTCCCTAAATTAGCTGGGCCATCCGCATTCGAAATACCTTTACTTTTTTTTCCGTAAACTATTCGCTTTTTTGACGTATCCATTTAATTCTCTACCATTTTTTAATCGATAAGGTACGCTTATATCTTTTATGAGAATACGTCAGGGTGGAGCATTAATATGAAGTTCTAGGGATGAAAACCAAGTTGAGATGGAAGGCAACGATCGAATTGAGCAAGGATTGGTCACAGCGTCATCCTGAGCATGTGGCCCGACGGGCGATTTGCTACTATACAATCGTATGCGGGGCAATTGGCCATATTTTTTGGAGCTTTGGAAATTTTCGCACTGATTTTAATTGAGGGCCTAAATCCCATTCCGCAGCTCCTCATCAGCATCGGACAGAAAAAACGCCCCCTTCAGCAATGGAAGCAAGCCGTTTTCAAACCTCGTCACCCATTAGCCTTGTCACGAGCTCCAACGCACCCTTTTGTGTCTCGTAGAGCCCGATCACACCACAGATGTAGTGGCCTTATAGGCTGGACACCCATTTAGGCGTGACTGCAACGACGGGAAAAGAGGGGGACGAAAAAAGGAAGAATAGAGTTTATTTCTTGAAAAAATAGATCCGCCCCTCCGTTCCAAAGCTAGGAATATCAACCTGCCGGCCGGTACGACAATCGGTACGGTCATCCGCAATGATCAGGTGCGGATTGTCCAACGTGGTCGATTCAGTCGATCACGTCATGATGTTCCAGAAAGACGCACTTATGATGCGGCGCAACTGTTTCAGATAGCCTTGAGCTTCGTCTGAACAGCTCCCACCCAGACTGAACCTCCCCCCGATCTCCTAGGTCGCTAACGCTCGTCGCCCAACCCGAATTCTCCCTACCCGTGCGCATCACAACCCTACGCACCACGCCTCCACGGCCGTCAACAGGGAGAACCCACCCAATGTCTGAACCCAAAAACCCCCAGCCCCCACTCCAAGGCTCCCAGTCCGACGGCTCTGCCGCCGGCGGCTGGCCCGCACTAAACGCGGTCAACAAGCACCTGCTCCACCAGCACATCCTGCTCAAGGGCAACCGTACGCTGCTGTCCATGAACAAGCCGGACGGTTTCGACTGCCCCAGTTGTGCCTGGCCAGACCCAAAGAAGCCGCACACCTTTGAATACTGTGAGAACGGGGCCAAGGCACTGGCGTGGGAGTCGACCAAAAAGCGGGTCACGCCCCAGTTTTTCGCTCAGCATACGGTGAGTGAGCTGGCCACCTGGAGCGATCACGACCTGGAAGATCAGGGCCGTATCACCGAGCCGATGCGCTATGACGCGGGCAGCGACAAATACTTGCCGGTCAGTTGGGATGAGGCTTTCGCCGAGATCGGGCGGGAGCTGCGCCAGTTGAGCGACCCGTGGAAGCTGGAGTTGTACACCTCGGGGCGTACGTCAAACGAAGCGGCGTTTTTGTATCAGTTGTTTGGCCGCTTGTATGGCATGGCTAACTTTCCTGACTGCTCGAACATGTGTCACGAGACCACCAGCGTGGCGCTTCCCGAGTCGATTGGCGTCGGCAAAGGCACCACCACGCTGGAAGACTTCGAGAATGCCGATGCGATTTTTATCTTCGGTCAGAACCCCGGTACCAACAGCCCGCGCATGATGTCGGAGCTGCACGCCGCCGCGCGCCGGGGTGCGAGCATCATCTCGTTCAACCCGCTGCGCGAGAAGGCGCTGGTGCGGTTTGCGTCACCCCAGGACCCGCGCGATATGCTCAGTCGCAGCGGCGTGAAGATCAGCTCGCAGTACCATCAGGTCAGAATCGGCGGCGACATGATTGCCGTGCAGGGCATCTGCAAAGCGGTGATCGAGGCGGACGATGCGGCGCAGCGTGAAGGGCTGCCGCGTGTGCTGGATGTCGCCTTCATCGAGGAGCACACCCACGGCCTTGAGCGGTTCGCCGATTACTGCCGACAGTTGCCATGGGAGATCATCGAGCGTCATTCGGGCCTGACGCGTCAGGCGCTGGAAGAGGTGGCGGCGGTGTATATGCATTCGCAGCGGGTGATCTGTTGCTGGGGCATGGGCATTACGCAACACAAGCGCGGTGGCGACGCGATGCAGCAGATCATTAACCTGCTGCTGTTGCGCGGCAACATCGGCAAGCTGGGCGCGGGGGCTTGCCCTATTCGCGGCCACTCCAATGTGCAGGGTGACCGCACCATGGGCATCTACGAAAAAGCCGGCGAGCCGTTCCTGACCAGCATGAGCAAGGTGTTCGGTTTCGAGGCGTCCCGCAAAGGTGGGCATGATGTGGCCGAGGCCTGTGAAGCGCTGCTGCGTGGCGAGGTGGAAGCGTTTATTTCGATGGGCGGCAATTTCTTCCGGGCCATCCCGGATATCGACGTGGTGTGCCCGACCGTCAAGCGCCTGAAAATGACGGTGCTGGTCAATACCAAGCTCAACCGCAGTGCAACGGTCCATGGCCAGAAAGCATTTTTGCTGCCGTGCATCGCCCGCTCGGAGCTGGACATGCAGAACGGTGTGGCGCAAACCGTTACGGTGGAAGACTCGATGTCGATGGTGCACGGCTCCACCGGCATGCTGGAGCCTGCGTCGAAACACCTGATTTCCGAAGTGGCGATCATCGCCGGTATGGCCAAGGCGACGCTTGAACCCAACCCCAACGTGGATTGGGACAGCTACGTGAGCGATTACGCGCGCATTCGCGACAAGATCGAAGCCGTGCTGCCCGAGCAGTTTTACGACTTCAATCAGCGCATCAAAGAGCCCGGTGGTTTCCGCCTGCCCAATGGCGCCAGCGAGCGCCAGTGGAACACCGAGTCGGGCAAGGCCAACTTTCTCTTTCCCGAGGGGGTTTTTGACGAAGACGACACGCCACCGGGCGCTGACCATCTGCAGTTGATGACGATCCGCAGCCATGACCAGTTCAACACCACGGTGTATTCCAACGATGACCGTTACCGGGGTATCTACGGCGACCGCATGGTGGTGATGCTCAACCCGCAGGACATCGAGCGCCTGGGGCTCAAGGCTGGGGACTACGTCGAATTCCAGACGGCCCTCGACGAGACAACGCCGCGTCGTGCGCCCGGCTTCAAAGTCATCCCCTTCGACGTACCGCAAGGCTGTTGCGCCGCCTACTACCCGGAAACCAATGGCTTGCTGCCATTGGCGAACCGGGACAGCCGCAGTAACACACCGGCGGCGAAATCCATCCCGGTGAACCTGGTGCGGATGAATCCAGAGCAGACGCAAGTGGCGTTGGAACGGCGCGGATTGATTGCGGCGGCCATTTAAGCCTGGTGTTACAGCTCGCTACCCCCAGAAGCGAAAAGAGGGGACAGATTTATTTCCGGGAAGAATAAATCTGCCCTCCTCCGCTCTCCCCTGTTGACCGACATGAGGTTCAAGCCAAACGATTCGCAGCATTCGGTTCTTTTTTTTCGTGCCTGGAACAGTGATCATCGCCCTCCCCTAAAGTCCCAGGAACATAGACCATGGAATTGACGCTGGAAGCGGCCGCGCTCTTTGCACTGAAGCTGGCGCACGAGCGCGAGGATGGCAGCCCGCTGCTGCGCGATGATCCGGTGATGCAAGCCTATGACCGCGAGGTGTTTGGCTTGTTGGTGCGCCAGGGGGATTTGCCTGGGATTCAGTTGAAGCTGGATGAATGCCTGACGTCAGCGCTCGAATCGTTGGGCGGCGCAACGACTGTGATGGGCCGGGAACTGAAACGGCTTGCTCTGGACGTGCACCAGGCATCGACACTGGAAGCACTCAGTACCCCGCTCGACGCGCTCAAGGATTATCTGAAAGCCATCCTGTGAACCGCGATTACCGACGCCTCTATACCGCCATCCGCACCGCCAATCCCATCAGCACCGTGCCCATCAGCCAGCGCTGTACCACCTGCCATCCCGGCCGGGTGACGAAAAATACCGCGATGGACCCCGCCAACGTGGCAATCACCGCATTCACGCTCACGCTGATGAAAATCTGCGTGAAGCCCAGCACCAAGGATTGCGTCAGCACGCTGCCATGACCGTTCGGGTCGATGAACTGAGGCAGCAGTGACAAATACATCACCGCCACCTTGGGGTTCAGCAGGTTGGTCACCAGGCCCATGGTGAACAGTTTGCGCGGGCCGTCCTGAGGCAAGCTGCGCACCTGGAACGGCGAACGGCCACCCGGCTTGACGGCCTGCCAGGCCAGATAGGCCAGGTACAACGCACCGCCAATCCGCAGGGCGTCGTACGCAAAGGGCACCGCCATCACCAACGCGGTAATACCGAATGCCGCGCACAGCATATAAACCAAGAAACCCAACGCAACGCCGCCCAGGGAAATGAACCCGGCCGCGCGCCCTTGGCAGATCGACCGCGAAATGAGGTAAATCATGTTCGGGCCGGGTGTGAGCACCATGCCGAGTGATATCAGCGCATAAGCGAGCCAATTGGACAATTCAGGCATGGTTGGGCTCTGGGGAGGTCTGTTCTGTCGACACGAAACATCTGGTCAACGTTGTAAGGTTGGACGCCATGGTAGGGCGTTCAAAATGCGCGCGTTAGATACAGATCCGCGCGCAAAACGTCATACACCAGCGACACCACTCACCCAGGACAAGCACATGATCGATTTCAATAACAAAGGCTTCTTCAAGCTCAAACAAAACAACGAGTACGCCGAACGCGTGGCGGCATTGCTGCTGGAGGGCGAAGAGGTGATCGATTCCTACAAAGCCATGCGCGACGGCGTAGTGTTCACCACCAAGCGCATCATTGCCGTGAACGTGCAGGGCATCACTGGCAGCAAGAAGGATTTCACCTCGCTGCCGTATAAAAATATCGTGGCGTACTCGGTGGAAACGTCCGGGACGTTTGATCTGGATTCGGAATTGGAGATTTACTTCTCGTCGCTGGGGAAGGTGAAATTCGAGTTCACCGGCAAGACCTCGATTGTGGAAATCTCTCGCCTGATTTCCAAGCACCTGCTGGGCTAAACCACTGCACGATTCAACCGCTCAATCTGTAGGAGCTGGCTTGCCTGCGAAGACGCCAGCCCCCACACCGCCAAACCCCGCGCTTACACCTAAGCAGTCCGCACCAGGCATAGCCCCGCTCAACTGACTTTTCCCACGCAAGCCATCGAACAAAGCCAATATCAGCCCCCGATTCTGCCTCGTAGTCTCACTGCCTCGCACAAGGAAGTGAGCCGTCATGTCAGAACGCGCATACCCCATCACCGAAGAAGAACAGCTCAGAAGGCGCATTCTGTCGCCGCAGCCCAAACGCGTGCCCTATTCGCCACACATTGACCTGTCCGAACCTCTTCCCGGCCAGGCGCCTGCGCCCGAGAAGCTGCCAGGCTGTACCTTCACCAAACCCTGCCAATTGCCCGATGGAATCATTCACTACGCCGACCCTGCCGGTTACGTACCCCTTGAACTGATTAAAGACTACGGCCATTTCAGTCTGCTGGGTGGGCGCGAATTGGATAGCCGAGGCGCGATGGCCCTGCGCAAGATCAGCGGCAGCGCGCTCCCGGTAGGCTTGGGTCAGTTGGCGTTGCGCTCGGCCGTCGTGGAGTCCGCTGCTGCGGCTGCAGGCACCGTAGGCGCTGGCCTGCTGGCAGGTTTGGTGGGGCTGGTTTGGCCATCGGCGTTGGGCGATAGCGCGCTCTATAGCGAAGAGCAATTGCGCACGATGCAAAAGGCACGCTCGCAGATGCGCTTGCATATCGAGCAACGCGAGGACGGTACGCTCAAGGGGTACGGGTTTTATACCGGCAACCATCCGAACTGGCAGATGATCGATGTGGTGCAGTTCCAAAGCCGTGGCGATCAGTTTATGGCGGATTTGGGCCAGGGCGTTGAGCTGATCTGGACGCCTGCGATTGACCCTGGCGACACCCTTGGCATTCCGGCACTGGAAGCTGCGCCACAAGCGCCGGTGGTGTGGATCTACCCACCGACGGAGAAGGCCGCGCAGATACTGGTGAACCCGATTTATCCACCGGAGTACCGGGATTTTATTCTGGTGTTCCCGGTGGAGTCGGGGGTTCGGCCGTTGTATGTGGTGGTTAATGAGCCGAGGAAGGGGCTACGAAACCCAGATCATGATTACTTCCCTGCGCTCGAAACCGAAGACATAACAGGCTTCCCTGGGCTGATCCCCCAAAAACCTTTAACACCAAGAAAAGGCGGAGCGGGCTTACGTGAACGATGGATAGACGCAAAAGGAAAGAGAATATTCGAATGGGATTCCAAAAAAGGCGAGCTGGAAGTCTATCGAAAAAGTGATTTGGAACACCTCGGCGCGTTTGACCCTTACACCGCCGAGCGTCGAGGAGCGGCGGACCCAAAACGTCGGATTTACAAATAACGAGGAACGCGCAAATGGCGATGAAAATCAGATTGCGTTGGTACGAAAAACACAGTGATAACTTGAAGGCGGATGAGTATTCAGCGGCTATCGAGGACTCGGACGGTATTCTGAAAGCGTTGGGGTTAGGTGAGGAAACCGCGATATATGCGGATGTATTCAACCTGCTGCCAAATTGGATAACGATTATCCAGCCCTACTTCCAGCACATGATTGAGCCCGACCAGCTCGACTACCAGATTTCCTTCCGTTACCAAGGCGCGTGGCCACCGCCTCCAAAACAACCAAAGAAGAGGTCATGATGCAATGAGACCTACATCGCAAAAGCCTCTCTATCGCTCAGTCAACACCCGAACCCATGGCGTACGCCACGGAAGCTGCGGCGCGTACCGGTACGAACGACACAGCAAGGCCGAAAAGCGCGCGCAATCAACTCGCGGGTCAATGCACAGCCATCAACGACACGGGCTCGATTACACACCGCTATTCCGCTTTCTTCTGTCCAAAGTCGGCCACCCATGGAGCCAGGTTTTCAGCGAAGCCAAGGCCCGCCTGGACCGTCCAGATCCGGTGTTCTGGATGGTTGCGCTGCATGAAAGCGACAAGCAGGAATACGTACGAACGGACGAAAATAGCTACTACAGCGGCTTGTGGGTGGACGAAGCTGGCCTGCTGCAAAAGGTCAACCCGCGGCTAACGCCCGAGCACATGACGCGCTTTTGCAACTGCTGCACCCAAACGTTCAACGGCGCGGTGTTCGCACAGGCTTTACCTCGCTCACAGCGGCACGACAGCCCCCAAAGTTGATCAGCCGTGCCTCAACGCTTATTTGGGCTGGAACGTCTCAAGATACGCCAATATATTTTCAATCTTCTCTTGGTCACTGATGCCCCAGAAGATCATCCGCGTACCGCTCACCACTTTCTTCGGCGCTTCGATATAGGCCGCCAGTTTGTCGCGTGTCCAGACCACGCCGGAGTTTTTCATCGCGTCGGAATATTGGTAATCCGTGGTTGTCCCCGCTGGCCGGCCGATGATGCCGTTGAGTTGGGGCCCGAACCCACCCCGTGCGCCTTCACCGACACTGTGACAGCCGCCGCACGTCTTGGTGAACAGCTTGCCGCCCGCCTCGGCATCGCCGGCAGCAAACGCCGAGTGGGCATTGAAGATCAGGGCTAGGGTCAACAAGGCATACTTCATCAGAGGGCTCCGCATCGAGTGTTGCCTGCGATTATGCCTGTTTAAAATCGACTTCCCCCTTCGTACCTCCCACTAACCGTCAAACGACCACCCATCGTTTAAAAAACATCCAATCGAACCTATGTGCCCGAGTTCCACTCCACCCTACTGGAACCTGATGGTGGAGTAAGGATCATGGCTCAGCCATCGATTTTAGTGCTGGAAGACGACGAAATCATTCGGGCGTTAATGGTGGATGTGCTGGAAGACTTCGGCGCAGTGGTGACGTCGTTCCCTTCGGCCGATGAAGGGATGATTTATCTGGAGCGGGGCGATGAGCCGGTGCACCTGATCGTCAGCGATGTGCAGATGCCCGGCCTGCTTAACGGTTACGACTTGAGCCGCGTGGTCGCCCATCGCTGGCCCGAGGTTCAGGTGGTGTTGACGTCGGGCAACACCACGATAGCGTCGCAACTGGGCGGGTCGGTGCGCTTTTTACCCAAGCCCTGGAGTACCGACCACTTGATTGAATGCGTGCAGACCGCCTTGACCCAGCAAGGTCTGTCGATGCACTGATAGCGTCGCGACATCACTTAAATCGAACTTCGCGGCTCCCTCTGCGGTCACTAAACCCGAACGGAGCGACATTTCTGATCCGCTGGTCAGCCTTTTCGCTGATTGCGTTCAGCTGATGACCACGAATTGTGTAGAATCGTCGCCCATTTTCACGCGTCATTCATGGCCGAGAGGCCCTCAGTTCGAGCTCATTGAATGCATTCAAAGGCCCATGACGTTGGTGCGCCCTCCTTGTTGGAAACGTTGCGCACAGGCACGGGGCTGCTGCATGTCGCGTTGGAAAAGCGCCTGCCGTTTTTTTCCGGACAGCTGGATACCGGCTGGTACCGGCGATTGTTGCAGGCGTACTACGGTTTTTATCAGCCAATGGAAGCTGCGCTGTATGGCAGCGATTTAATTCCCGATGGCTATGACGCGGCATCGCGTAAGAAAACACCGACCCTGGTCAATGACCTCTACGCCCTCGGCCTGAGTGAGCACGCCCTCAGCGCCCTGCCTCTGTGCACCCGACTCCCTGCCTTGGACACGCCCGCCGCCTGCCTCGGCGCCTTGTATGTGCTTGAAGGCGCTACACTCGGCGGGCAAGTGCTGCGCCGAGAAATGGCTGGGCGCCTGGCGATCGATGCCGATAACGGCGGTGCGTTTCTGGATGTTTACGGCGTAGAGACCGGCCGACGCTGGAAAGATTTTCTCGACTACCTGGCTCGCCTGCCGCTGGACGCGACCGCCAGAGAGCACGCAGTCATCGCTGCGCGTTCCACATTCAGCGGCTTTGAGCAATGGCTCGACAGCCAGGAGGTACTGCTATGAAACCCGACGATTTTGAAGAGCTGCTTGCCAACTGTGCTGACGAGCCCATCCGCTTTCCGGGGGCGATCCAGCCCCATGGTGCGCTGCTGACCCTGTCGGAACCAGACCTGAACATCATCCAGGTCAGCGCCAACGTGGATACGCTGTTCAACCATGCGCCCGAGGCGCTGTTGGGCCAGCCACTGCACACGCTGATCGGTACGGAGCAGGCGCACGCCGTGCAGGCCATGGCGCAGCACAACACGTTTCTCGATGCGCCAGCGCTGCACGTCACGCTTAACGGCACGCCCTTCGAGGGCCTGCTGCACCGCCATCAGAACGTGCTGATACTCGAATTCGAGCCGCACCTGGAAAATTTCAAACCGCGCGCGTTGAACGGTCGCACCAGTAACCTGGGCAAAATGCTGCAACGCTTGCAGGCGGCGAAAACCCTGCAGGCGCTGTACGAAATCAGCGTGAATGAAATCCAGGCCATGACCGGTTACGACCGCGTGCTGATCTACCGCTTCGAAGACGAAGGCCATGGCCAAGTGATCGCCGAAGCGTCGGCGCCGTCCATGGAGCTTTTCAACGGCCTGTTCTTCCCCGCGTCCGACATCCCGGAGCAGGCGCGCGAGCTCTACCGCACCAACTGGCTGCGGATTATTCCCAACGCGGCCTACGAGCCGGTACCGCTGCTGCCCAAGCTGCGCCCGGACACCGGGCAGGCTCTGGACCTGAGCTTCGCCACCCTGCGCAGCGTGTCGCCGATTCATTGCCAATACATGAAGAACATGGGCGTGCTGTCGTCCATGAGCATCTCGCTGATGAAGGGCGACAAGCTCTGGGGCCTGATCAGTTGCGGCAACCGCGAGCCGCTGCTGGTGCCGAACGAATTGCGCACCGCCTGCCAAACCATCGGCCAGGTGCTGTCGTTGCAGATCAGTGCCATGGAGGCCCTGGAACTGAGCCGTCAGCGCGAGGAAAAGGTCCAGGCGCTGGCGCGACTCGACCAGGCGATGAGGGGCTCGCAGGACACCGTGTTCGACGGCCTGGCCCAACAAGGCCAGTTGCTGATGGATCTGACGCGGGCGGGTGGCGTGGCGATTATCGAGGACAGGCAATTGCACCGCTATGGCAACTGCCCGGAACCGGCGCAGGTTCGTGCCCTGCACAAGTGGCTGCAGGAACGCGACGAAGCGGTGTTTTCCAGTCACAACCTGGCCTCGGTCTACCCACCGGCCGCCGAGTTCCAGCAAGTGGCCAGCGGCGTGCTGGCCCTGCACCTGCCCAAGCCGGTGGACAACGGTGTGCTGTGGTTCCGCCCGGAAGTGAAGGAAAACATCAACTGGAGCGGTGACCCGCAAAAGCCGCTGGACCTGGAAAACGCCGACGGTAGCCTGCGTCTTCGCCCACGCACCTCGTTTGAAATCTGGAAAGTGGTGATGGCGGGCATTTCCACCAAGTGGAGCCATGGCGACCTGTTCGCCGCCAACGACCTGCGCCGCTCGGCACTGGAAAACGACCTGGCTCGCCAGGTAAAGCGCGAGCAGTTGGCGGTGCGTGCGCGTGATGACTTGGTGGCTGTGGTGTCTCACGACCTGCGTAACCCGATGACCGTCATCTCCATGCTCTGCGGCATGATGCAAAAAGCGTTCAGCTCCGAGGGCCCGCACACGTCGCGACGGATCTCCTCTGCCATCGACACCATGCAACAGGCCGCCGGGCGCATGAACGTGCTGCTGGAGGACTTGCTCGACACCTCGAAAATCGAGGCCGGGCGCTATGTGGTCAAGCCCGTGCCGCTGGATGTGAGCCAGATGTTCGATGAGGCCTACTCGTTGCTCGCCCCTCTCGCGATGGAAAAAGGCATCGACCTGTCGTTCAACGCCGAGCCCGGCCTGCTGATCAATGCCGACCCGGAGCGCTTATTCCAGGTGTTGTCGAACCTGATCGGCAACGCCATCAAGTTCACCCCGCGCCAAGGCAATATCGGCATCAGCGCCATGAGCAACGGTGAAGAAATCGTGTTCTCGGTGCGCGATTCCGGCGAAGGCATCGCGCCGGACCAGTTACCTCACGTGTTCGAACGCTACTGGACAAAAACCGAAAACAACCCCACCGGCAGCGGTTTGGGGCTGTACATCACCCAAGGCATTGTCCAGGCCCATGGCGGCCAAATCGTTGCCGAAAGTGAGGTGGGCCGCGGCAGTGAGTTCCGGTTTACCGTGCCCAGGGTGACTGAAGGCTCACTGGCCTGATGCAGCAAGCCCACACACATTTTTGATCGTTCCCACGCTCTGCGTGGGAATGCCGCTTGGGACGCTCCGCGTTCCGCCACCGCTGCACGTTTCGGCAATTGCGCGCGAGTGACGCAGAGCGTCACGGGCTACATTCCCACGCGGGAGCGTGGGAACGATCGTACGCGCGCGCGTGGGAATGATCGTATGCGTTACCGGCCAGGTCTCATACAGGCAATATCACCACCGCTTCCAACCCGCCGCCCTGGCGCTCGCACAGCGTCAGGCTGCCGCCATGCTCCAGCACAATCGCTCGGGCGGTAGACAGCCCAAGCCCTACGCCGCCCGTGCTTTTGTTGCGTGACCCCTCCAGGCGATAGAACGGCAGGAATACATCCTCCCGATGCGCGGCTGGAATGCCCGGCCCCCGGTCCAGCACGCGAATCACCACCTCGCCATGCTTGCTGTGCAACTCGATCTGCGGCGCCTTGCCGTAGTGAATCGCGTTGTCCATCAGGTTGGTCATCACCCGCTTGAGGCCCAGGGGCCGGCCGAAGTACACCAGGCGCGGTGGGCCGCTGAAGGTCAGATCAATGGCCTGGTCGCGATAATCGTCGATCAGGGTCTGCAGCAACTCCGCCAGGTCCAGCTGGGTGGCTTGCTCCAGGCGGGCATCGTCGCGGAAAAATTCCAGGGCGGTGTTGATCATGGCCTGCATTTCATCGACGTCGCGAAACAGTCGCTGCTGCTGGTCGGCATCCTCGATGAATTCACCGCGCAGGCGCAGGCGGGTCAGCGGTGCGCGCAGGTCGTGGGAGATGGCGGCAAGCATCTGGGTGCGGTCCTCGATGAAGTGACGCAACTGCGCCTGCATGCTATTGAAGGCCAGAATCGCCTGGCGCATTTCGTGAGGCCCCACCGGTTCGATCGGCGGCGCGCGAAAGTCGCTGCCAAAGCGCCGCACACCCAGGGCGAAGTGTTGCAGCGGGCGCGCCAGGCGCCGGGTGGCGACCAGGGTGACCAGCGCGGTAGACACCAGCACCAGCGCCAGCACGATCAGGCTGCGCACCCCATCGTCGAGCCCCCAACTGCGCGTGCCTGTACTGAACATCAGCCAGGAGCGATCGGTTAGCTGCATCAACAGCACATACTGGCCGTTGCCGTCCGGCCAGTCGGCAGGTCCATAGACTTCCGTGGGTCGCGTCGGGCCGTCAAGCAGGTGCTTGAATACCTCCTCCCCGGTGCTGAAGTCAGGATCATTGAGCACCGGCAAACCAAGGGCCGCTCGCTGCGCCGCCCAGGTCACGCTGAAAGAGCCGTCGCCGATCACTTGAGCAAGGCGCGTACGCTGCGCCGGCTCGGACGCTTCGATCACGCGGACCACCACGGCGACTTTTTCCAGCAGGCCGGTTTCGGTCAGCGGTGGCCTGGCCCATACCCCTGCAAGCTGTACGAACAGGGCATTGAACGCCAGCGCGGTGATCATCGCGACCAGTACGGTCAGCGCGATCCAACGCGCCACGGTGTCGCGCGGACGCTGGCTCATGAGCGGCTCACGCTGGCGGTGAACTGATAACCGCCATTGCGCACGGTGCGGATCATCGCCGGGCGTTTGGTATCGAACTCCAGCTTGCGGCGCAGGCGACTCACTTGCACGTCAATGCTGCGGTCGACGGCGTCATGGCTATGGCCGTGCGCCAGGTTCAGCAACTGTTCGCGGGTGAGCACGCGCTGGGGATGCTCAAGGAACACCAGCAGCAGGTCGAATTCGCCCGACGACAGCGCAATCATCACCTGGTCGGGTGAGCGCAACTCCCGGCGCGTGAGGTCCAGTTGCCAGCCGTCAAAACGGATCAGCGGGCGCGCGGTCTGCCCCGCAGGCGGTCGGCTTTCACCCGCGCGGCGCAATACCGCACGCACCCGCGCCAGCAGTTCGCGGGCGTCGAAGGGTTTGCTCAGGTAATCGTCGGCGCCCATTTCCAGGCCCACCACGCGGTCGCTGAGCTCACCCATGGCGGTGAGCATGATCACCGGCGTCGCATAGTGCTGGCGCAGACGCTGGCACAGCAGCAGGCCGTTATCGCCGGGGAGCATCAGGTCGAGAATGATCAGGTCGGCGGGCTGATGTTCCATGGCCGTCCACAGCTCGGGGCCACTGGCGACGGTCTCTACCGAATAGCCGTGTTGCAGGAAAAATTTCTTCAGCAGGGCGAGGACTTCAAGGTCATCGTCGACGATTAACAGGTTACTCACCGGCAGGCTTCACTGGGCTGGGTAAAGCCGCCATCTAAAACTATTCAAGGCTGTCCGTCATATATTTCAACCGTGCAATAAAGCGTCAACAGCGCAATAAACCTGACATCTTCGTGCACGGCTGCCATGCAAGCATCAGCCTCGCTTTTGATCGCTGTAATGCTTTTAAACATCGCAGTCATATTTTGCAGCGACGCGTTTATAGCGGCCTCATTTGCGCTGCGATTAAGGTTGGCCTGGCTTCGCGCCAATAGGCGAAGCCATCCTATCCTCAAGAAGGAACATCCATGATCAGCGGAATCAATCACTCACTGGGCAACTTTCAATACCCACCTCTGCAGCAGGATGATGCAGAGCCCCAGCGAAGGAAACGCAGCATCGACTCCACACGGATGCAATTGAATAGCGCCGAGCCTGATGGCACGGCGACCAATGATCGTTCCAGAAAAAGAAGTGGTGGGCTGGACCACCTGGGGCGGGGCAACCTGCTTTAACTGACCGTCTACGAAGGGCAGTGCACGGCCCTTCGTACCTCCCCCTTAACAAAACCATGACATCTGCTCGCTTAAACTCACCGGTTCAATCGAGCCTGGGACCACGACCTGCATGTCGCACTCCGACACATTGCCCGCCGTACTGGCCGGCCCGCTGCTACGACGCCTCGAAGCTCGGCGTCTGGTGTTGTGGCTGGTAGCAAGTCGAGCACTGGAACTGACCCTGAAGCTGCATCTGCCCGCCCAGACACTGAACATTACCCTGGACCAGTGCCAGGTAATACCAGTGGGGCGTCACGCGTTTATTCATTTGATCGATGTGTCGCTGGATGACGCGCTGCCCCTGGACGTCGCGATCAGCTACGACCTGGTATCCGACAACACCGGCATAGCCGACTGGGCACCGCACCTGCTGTATGCCGACGCTCAATACCCCAGTTTCGTGTTGCATAGCCGTATCCACCAATTGGTGCACGGCTCCTGCCGCAAACCCCATCACAGTGCCGACGAAGGTTTACTGTGCGTCGACCGTCTGCTGGCCGAAGCCCAAACCCCGGCCGAACGTCCGGCCTTGCTGATGATGAGCGGCGATCAGGTCTACGCCGACGATGTCGCCGGGCCGATGCTGCGTGCGATTCATGAACTGATCGCACGGCTGGGCCTGTTCGACGAACACCTCGAAGGCGCGGTGGTCGACGACAGCGCCAGCCTCTACGGGCATCCCGCCAGTTATTATCAGCGTGCCGATCTGCTGCCGGCACTGGACAGCAACGAGACCTTGCGCGAGCGCTTCTTCGGTGGCGTGAAAAAGCCGATTTTCACCAGCAGCACCGCCGATAACCACCTGGTGAGCTTCGCCGAAGTCATCGCGATGTACCTGCTGGTATGGTCGCCCACGCCCTGGACGCTGATCACGCTTGAGCGCCCACCGCTGAGCATGGAGCAACAGCAGCGTTACGCCAGCGAAGAGGTTCGGATCAAGCGATTCCGCGACGGCCTGCCGGGTGTCGCGCGGGTCTTTGCCCACCTGTCGACCTTGATGATCTTTGACGACCATGACATCACCGACGACTGGAACCTCAGCGCCCAATGGGAAGAAACTGCCTATGGCCACCCCTTCTCCAGGCGCATCATCGGCAATGCCTTGCTGGCTTATCTGCTGTGCCAGGGCTGGGGCAACCAGCCGGATGCGTTTGGCGAACTCGTGCGCCAAACCCAGGCGCTGACCACCCAGGCCCAGGCCAACCACCTGGACGCCGCCGCGCAGGACGCATTACTCGAAACACTTCGCACATTCCAGCACTGGCACTACGTACTGCCTACCACGCCAGCATTGGTGGTGCTCGATACCCGCACCCGGCGCTGGCGCAGCGAGTTCAGCCTCAAGCGACCCTCCGGCCTGCTGGATTGGGAAGCCCTGAGCGAACTGCAGCAGGAGCTGCTCGATCATCCTTCGGCCATTATCGTCTCGCCCGCACCGATTTTCGGCGTAAAGCTGATCGAGACCGTGCAAAAAGTGTTCAGCTGGTGCGGTTACCCATTGCTGGTGGACGCCGAAAACTGGATGGCCCATCGCGGTGCCGCCCAGGTGATTCTCAACATCTTCCGCCACTCCCGCACACCGGGAAACTACGTGATTTTGTCGGGTGACGTGCATTACTCGTTCGTCTACCACGTGCTGATCCGCCACCGCAACGCTGGTCCTAATATCTGGCAGATCACCAGCAGCGGCATCAAGAATGAGTTCCCGCCACGCCTGCTGGAATGGTTCGATCGTCTCAATCGCTGGCTCTACTCGCCACGCTCGCCGCTCAACTGGTTTACCCGGCGCCGCACCATGCAGGTGGTACCGCACATTCCGGAACATGCAGAGGCCGGCGAGCGGTTATGGAATTCAGCAGGAATCGGCCAGGTATTTTTCAACGATCAGGGCCAGCCCGAGATGATTTATCAGCACAATGCAGATGGAAAACCTCGCACGAAAATGATCGCGCCACGCCCCTGAACGGCAAGTTTGCCCTATTCAAAGCCCGCCAACGGCGGTGTACAGTAGCTCAGCCACGGAGTCCCGGCGTCAACACCCGCTGGCTTTGAAGCCAGTCCACGCAGGAAGCGCGTAGATGGACGATACAACCGGCAACGAACCGCTGCGCAATGACTTTTCCGAACTCAGCGCCGACATGTTTCACGCAGTCATGGAACTGGTCAGCGATGGGGTATGGGACTGGAATGCCAACACCGGGTTCGTCTACCGCAATCCCGGCTGGTACGAGATGCTGGGCTATCCGCGCCACTCCCTGGAAAACAGCGTATTCAGTTGGGAGAACCTGATCCACCCCGAGGATTTTGCGCGCGTGATGACCGGGTTTGATGACTATATCTGCCAACGCGCCCCCCATTACCGAGCCGAGTATCGCTGTAAAAAACACGACGGCACTTACCTCTGGATCGAGGACCGTGGCTACGTCATTGCGCGCAATCCCGACAACTCGGTAGCCCGCATGGTGGGCGCGCACCGCAATATCCATACACGCAAATCTTCAATAGAGCGTCTTGAAGAGCGTAACCGATCCCTTGAGGCCTTGGTGATCGAGCGCACCCTTGAATTGTCGCGCGTCAATCAGCAGCTGCGGTTACAGCTGGACGAAAACCGCTCCCTGGCCGAACGGGATGCTCTGACGCGCATCGCCAACCGTTATCGCCTGGAACAGGTTTTGCTCCAGCAGTGCGAACGTGCCGAGCGCTTTCGCTTGCCACTGGCCCTGGTGGCGATGGATATCGATGACTTCAAGCCGATCAATGACCGACACGGCCATGCCGTAGGCGACCAGACGCTGATACAGGTAGTGGAGGGCCTGGAAGCCTGCGTACGGCCAGGTGACCTGCTGGCCCGCTGGGGCGGCGACGAGTTCATGCTGGTATTGCCCGACAGTACTGTGGAGACGGCGAAGGAGCTGGCCGAAAGGGTGCGCCGTAAAATCCAGGAAATGCCCGCCGTCGGAGATACCAGGATCACCCTGAGCCTGGGCGTGGTGGAACGGCGGATCGGCGAGTCACCGGCAGCCCTGATGGCGCGCGCCGATCAGGCGTTGTATCGGTCCAAAGCGGCGGGGAAGAATGGCGTGTCGGAATAAATAACCGGTAGCCGCCTGTGCCCATTGACGCTCGGCGCGTATTGGAGCCTGGCAACCCGAGCGCACATCGCGACTTTTAATAATGATCCGGCGACTTTATTTCGTTTGCGGCAAGGGCACTGGCGCGGCTTAGATAAAACCCAGCCCATCACTGCCGAGTCAACGATTCATGAGCCGCGAAACGATCAGCCAATCGATCTCCATCGTCCACCCCATCAGCCTCAGCCACGGTAAAAACGCCGAAGTCTGGGACACCGAGGGTAAGCGCTATATCGATTTTGTCGGCGGCATTGGCGTACTCAACCTTGGCCATTGCCACCCGGCCGTGGTGGACGCCATTTGCGCGCAAGCAACCAGGCTCACTCACTATGCGTTCAACGCCGCGCCGCATGTGCCCTATATCGAATTAATGGAGCGCCTGACCGCCTTTATTCCGGTGAGCTACCCGGTCAGCGGCATGCTCACCAACAGCGGTGCCGAGGCTGCGGAAAACGCCTTGAAGATAGTGCGCGGCGCCACCGGCCGCACGGCGGTGATCGCGTTCGACGGAGCGTTCCATGGGCGTACCCTGGCCACCCTCAACCTCAATGGCAAAGTGGCGCCCTACAAGCAAAAGATCGGCGTACTGCCAGGTCCCGTGTACCACCTGCCCTACCCCAGCGCCGACAACGGCGTGACCTGCGCCGAAGCGCTGAAGGCCATGGACCGCCTGTTCAGCGTGGAAATCGACGTCAACGATGTCGCCTGTTTCATCATTGAGCCGGTACAGGGCGAAGGTGGCTTCCTCGCCCTGGATATGGCGTTCGCCCAGGCTCTGCGACGCTTTTGTGACGAGCACGACATCCTGTTGATTGCCGATGAGATCCAGTCCGGTTTCGGTCGCACCGGGCAGCGCTTTGCCTTCTCGCGCCTGGGCATCGAACCCGACCTGATCCTGCTGGGCAAAAGCATTGCCGGCGGCGTGCCGCTGGGGGCGGTGGTGGGTCGCAAGGCACTGATGGACAACCTGCCCAAAGGCGGGCTGGGGGGGACCTACTCCGGCAACCCCATCGCCTGCGCCGCCGCCCTGGCAACGCTCGACGTCATGACCGATGAACACCTGCAGGCATGGGGCGCTCGGCAGGAAGAGGCCATCGTGCGACGTTATCAAGCGTGGCGCGCGCAACACCTGTCGCCCTACCTGGGCCGTCTCACTGGTGTGGGTGCCATGCGTGGCATTGAACTGGCGCATGCCGACGGCACGCCCGCCGCCAAGCAACTGAGCCAATTGCTGAGCCTGGCGCGCGCTGCCGGCCTGCTGCTGATGCCCAGCGGCAAGTCGCGGCACATCATCCGTTTGCTGGCCCCGCTGACCATCGAGCCGGCCGTGCTGGAGGAAGGGCTGGACACGCTCCAGGCGTGCCTTGAGCAACTGGACTAGACGCGTGCCTTCGCTTGACGCTCTGACGGGGCGCCTTGACCTGACTCCCCTGCCCCCTGAAAATGCCCGACGCTTTTTTGTCTCTCCCGTTTACTGAAGTAGTGAAATTTCAATGTCCGATTCGTACACCGCTGAATCCGCCGAAGCCTCCGTAGTCGCCTTGCACGCCAAAGCCGAGTACGAAAACGCCATCCATCTTTCACAGCATGTGCCAGCGGCCAAGATCATCAGCGAAATGGTGCTGGACGCGTTTCATACCTCCAAGGAAAGCGACCAGATCCGCGAGTTGCGCCTGGCTATTCGTCAGGCCCACGACGCCTTCGACGATGACAAAGCCTACGACCTGATGGGCCAGCTCAAGCAATTGAAGGACGCCGAGGCCGCCGATAACGCCGCCCTGGAAGACCTGAGCAGCAAGTTCTCCATCAGCCGCATCCTGTCCAGCTTCAAGGACGACCCTGACTTCCAGGAACTGGTCTATGGCCTGGCCCTCAAGGTGCTGAACCAGTCGCACCAGGCCATCAGCAACCCAAGCGCCGGCAAGGGCAAGGCCGCACGCGCCAAGAAAGAAGCCGAAGTGTTTGTGATCAGCAAGGATGGCATCAGCGTCACCCTGCCGCTGCGCACACCGCGCTCCAAACTCAACGTCGACCGTGAAGCGTTCGAGTTCCTGGGGTTCAACTTCGTTGGCGAGGGCGATGAGGCCGAGCTGGACGTGGAGAGCTTTGTGGATAACGCGGGTACCGAACAGCCGCTGAGCCGCAAGAGCGTGATCACGGCGCTGCAACAGCAGACCGCGTTTGACGGGTACAGCATCGCCCAGCAGTAACCCATGCCGGCATCCACGTGGGAGCTCACCCGCTCCCACGTCAGTGTCCAGGTTGTTTCAGCCAACGCGTTGCACCTGCGCGGCAAAAACCTCGCGAAAGCGCTCCATCTCCTGGCGGTTACCTACCGTCACCCGCACCCACTGCGGCCAGTTCTTCCATACCCGCCCTACCAGCACATGCTGCTCAGCCAGCCGCTCGACCAGCTGTTGCGCCGGCTGCCTGACGTCGATCATGAAGCAGTTGCTGTGGGAAACCGTGCAGGCAAACCCCAGCCCCTTCAGCCAGGCAATAGTCTCATCCCGCACGCTGGCATTGAGCGCTTTGCGTTGGCCCAGCAGCTTGACGTCTTCCAGGCTGGCATGGGCGCCCAGCAGGCCGGCACCGGCCGGGACGTTGTCGCCGCCAAACACCGCGAGGCGCTCCAGCAGCGCAGGATGGCCGATGGCCAGACCGATGCGCGCACCGGCCATGCCGTAGATTTTCGAGAACGTGCGCAGTACCAGCAGGTCGTCGTGATCCTTGATCCAGCTCACGCAACTTTGGGCATCGCAGAAGTCGATATAGGCTTCGTCCACCACCAGCACGCTGCCTTCGGGCTTGTTCGCCAGCGCTTGGTGGATCGCCTCGGTGGGGGTCAGGGTGCCGGTCGGGTTGTTGGGGTTGCACAGGTACAGCATGCCGGCCTGGGGGTCCGCTGCGAGCATGGCCGGCACATCATGGGCATGCTGGGCATCAAGGTCGACTTCGTGCACCGGTGCCTTGTTCGACTCCGCCGCCTGGCGCGGTACTTCGTAGGACGGCGTGGCCATCACCAGGCCACGGGTTGGACCGGTGAACGCCAGCACGGCATAGCGCAGAGCCGCCATGGAGCCGGCGAACACAGCCACGTTGTCCTCGCCGATGCCTTGCTGCTGGGCAAACAGCGCCGCCAACGCGTACATGTGCGGGTAGGGATAACGCGCCGATGCCGCGTTACCGCGCTGCATGGCCTCGAGCGCCGCTTTCGACGGCCCATAAGGGCTTTCATTGTAATTGAGCAGTACGTAGTCAGAAGCCGCCGGCGCAGGGCTTGCGAGCGCCCAATCCAGATGCCCAAGCACCGGCAAGGCCGCACCCAGTGCGAGAACGGACCGACGACTGACGCTGACCATGGTGACTACTCCTTGTAGGCGGACGGGAATTCGTACGTGTCGTACAGAGGAGTATGACGAGGAATATGTCGCCCGATTTAGCATCACCTGGTTAACCCAGCCAACGCCGCCGACCGCGCCTGACCTGCCGGAACGATGCACGCAGCGCTTTATTGTCGAGGATGACGCATGTAACACTCGTTGCCAGGAAGCCGAAAATACGCCACGACACGCTCTAGGCTGCTGGTCTCGCGCGGCAATGGACGATCATGACAAGAAGGAACGGGTGAGCACGTGATGCACAGACGGGAAAAAACCGAGCACCTCAAGAGCAACATCAGGTACTTGATCAAAAGTCGCGGCGAAACCCAGCTTTCGTTAAGCAGCGCCGCCGGGCTGACCAGGACCACCATCTACAACATCCTGGAAGGCAAGGTCGCCAACGTACAGCAGTCGACCATCCGCAAGATCTCCGACTTCTTTGGGGTCTCCTATGAAGAAATCGAGACCATCAATTTCGAAGCCAAGGAAATCATCGAGAGCAATGTTTCCCCCTTGGGCAACATGAACCCGGCAGCGGTGCCGGTGCTCAAGGAAAGCCTGCTCATGCAGAACCTGGGCAAGCGCATCGGCGAACTGTCCACGCTGTTTCCGCTGACTTACTACTTCGGCCTGTCCTGCAATTTGATCGGCGTGCTGCTGGAACACGGGATTCCCGGCATCAATGAGCCGGGGGACCTGCTGATCGTGCAAAAAGGCGTGTCCAGTGACGACAAGGAAAAGCTGATGTACGACCGCGCTACCAAAAAGCTGTTCATCAGCCTCGAACCCTGCGCGAATTCAGATCGTTTGTGTGTCATCGGCGATATTTTCGAGGAACGCTTCAATGACCACGGCTGAAGTGAGCGCTGAAAACAGTAAATACAAGCTGCTGGGCTTTGAGAATGACAAACGCCTGGCCGTGGTCATGGTGATCGCCACCGGCAAGGTCATCAAGATCAAGCTCAGTGAAGTGCTCAACAGCGAAATGATGGACAACTTCAACAAGCTGGAAATCAAGAACCTCTACAAGAAGTTCTACTCGCAGGCCGGCACACTCACCGCGTACGACATGAACGACCGCAATGAGAACTCATGGATGATCTACATCATCCTGAACCTGTTGCTGTTCACGTTTTATATCTTCACCAGCATCGCGGCGACCAAACCGATTTACCTGGAATCGATGGGCATCATCGTCACACCGGGCACGTTCCTGTACCCGCTGACCTTCCTGATCGTGGACCTGCTGAACGAAAACTTCGGGCTGCGCCTGGCCCGCAGGGCGATTCTGTTTGCGTTTGCCAGTAACGCGATGATCATCATCCTGCTCTATAGCTCGACCTTCCTGCCGGGTTTGCCGGGCTGGAAACTCGATGGGCCTTACAACGACGTGATCCTGCAAGTGTCGTCGGTGCTGATCGCCTCTTCGGTGTCGTTCCTGGTGTCGGAGAACATCAATTCCTACCTGCTGTGCAAAATCAAGGAACTGACCAACTCCCGATACCTGTACCTGCGGATTTTCCTCAGTACGTTCTTTGCGGTCATCATCGACAGCTTCCTGTTCTGCTTTATTGCCTTCTATGGCGTCATGCAGACCAGCGACCTGCTGAGCATGATCTATGTACAGATCGCGATCAAAGTCGGCTTTGCGTTCTTCAATATCCTGCCCGCCTATGGCGCGCGTTCGTTGTTCAAACGCTACCTGACCAGTGCCAGCGCATAAGCTCTATGGGCTACTGCTCATGTGGGAGGGGGCTTGCCCCCGATGGCGGTGTGTCAGCTGAACATGCATTCACTGACACGGCCTCATCGGGGGCAAGCCCCCTCCCACATTTGGACCTCACTATTTCAGCTGCAGCTTGTGCTTGAGGCTCTGCATGACATCGGCCTTGTTCTGCAGGTACTCATTCAGGCCGCGGGCGCGCAGGTTGCACGCATCACATTCGCCACAGCCGGTGCCGATGATGCCGTTGTAGCAGGTCAGTGTCTGCTCGCGCACCAGTTCCAGTTGCCCGTGGTAATCGGCCAGGGCCCAGGTCTCGGCCTTGTTCAGCCACATCAGCGGCGTGTCGAGACGCACGTCGTATTCCATGCCCAGCTTGAGGGCCTGGTTGAGCGCTTTGACGAACTCGTCACGGCAATCCGGGTAGCCCGAAAAGTCGGTTTCGCAGACGCCGGTGATCACGGTCTCAGCCTTCACTTGATAGGCGTAGATCGCGGCGAGGGTCAGGAAGAGGATATTGCGCCCCGGCACGAAGGTGCTCGGCAGGCTTTCACCTGAGCTGTTCACGGTGGGCACGGGGATGTTGTCGCGGGTGAGGCTGCTGATCGCCAGCTCATTGAGCAGGGATACGTCCATCACTTTGTGCACGGTGGCGCCCAGCTGTTTGGCCAGCTTTTGGGCCACTTCGATTTCCGCCACATGCCGCTGACCATAATCGAAGGTGATGCAGTGCACTTCGTCATACAGCTTCAGCGCCTGGATCAAGCAGGTGGTCGAATCCTGCCCGCCACTGAACACCATAACGGCTTTTTTACTCATTGCGTTGCTTCCCGCAGTCGTGGAATTAAGTGTAGGAGCGAGGCGGGCGGCTAGCCCTTGCTCGCGAAAAACATCAACGATAACGCAGCGCATCCGGTTTGACACAGCGGTCAATAAAAAACCCCGCGCATCTTTCGAAGGCGGGGCTTTTCACTGCAAGACCACTCAGTGGGCGTAGGTCAGCAACAGCTCTTTCGGCACTTGGAAATCCAGGGACATCATCACGCTGAGCGCGGTGATGGTGAAGATCGAGAACACGAACAGCTTGCGCGCCCAGACGGTGTCATCCACCGCCTTGTAGCCGGTCCAGGCCATGTACAACCAGTACATGCCCATGGCCGCGGCGACGGCGAGGTAGCTCATGCCGGCGTAGCCACTGAAGGTCAACATCAAGGTCGCCACGAGGAAGGCCAGGATGTAGAGCAGGATGTGTTTCTTGGCCACCTGGATGCCACGCTTGACCGGCAGAACCGGAATCGACGCAGCCAGGTAGTCATTGAAGCGGAAAATCGCGATGGCGTAGGAATGCGGCATCTGCCACAGGCTGAACATCACCAGCAGCACCAGCGCGGCCATGTCGAAGCTATTGGTTACAGCCACATAACCAATCACCGGCGGCATCGCCCCCGACAGACTGCCCACGAGCGTGCCGTGCACCGACTTGCGCTTGAGGTAGAGGCTGTAGAGGCCGACATAGATGACAAAACCGATCACGGCAAACAGCGCCGCCAGCGGGTTGGCCACCTTGTACAACAACACCACGCCTGCAACACCCAGGACGGTCGCGAAGATCAGTGCCAGTTTCAGGGAGATAAGGCCCTGGACCAGCACACGATTCTTGGTGCGCTCCATCTTGATGTCGATGTCACGGTCGATGCAGTTGTTGAACACGCAACCGGAAGCAACCACCAGGGACGTACCGATCATTGCAGCCAGGAAGATGGCCAGATCGACATGTCCCTTGGAGGCCAGGAAGAAACCGCCCGCCACAGAAAGCACGTTACCGAAAATGATCCCCGGTTTGGTGATTTGGATAAAGTGCTTAAGCGACATCGGGTTTTACCTCACTTCGCCATCATGAACGTATGGATGCTGAACATGATCCAGATCGACAAGCCAACCAGCAGCAGGATTACCAAGCCTGCGAACACGAACGCAATCACGTTATCGCGCTGCTCTTTGGAGCGATCCAAATGCAGGAAGTACACCAGGTGAACCAGCACCTGAATCACCGCGAACGCCAGTACGATCATCAGGGTGATCGACTTCGGCAGGGTCGGGTACATCACCAGACCGAACGGGATGAGCGTCAGGATTACCGACAGGATGAAGCCGATGGCGTACGACTTGACGCTGCCGTGGCTCGCATCATGGCTGTCATGGTCATGGGAGTGTGCATTAGCCATTACAGGGTCCCCATCAGGTAAACAACGGTGAAGACGCAGATCCAGACCACGTCCAGGAAGTGCCAGAACAGGCTCAGGCAGCTCAGGCGGGTCTTGTTGGTGTTGGTCAGGCCGTGCTTATTGACCTGATACATCATCACCGCCATCCACAGCAGGCCAGCCGTTACGTGCAGACCGTGGGTGCCTACCAGCGTGAAGAACGCGGACAGGAAGCCGGAACGGTGCGGGCCGTAGCCTTCGGAGATCAACAGGTGGAACTCGTTGATCTCCATGCCGATGAAGCCCAGGCCGAACAGGAAGGTCAGTGCCAACCAGCTCAGTACGCCCTTCTTGTTGCCCTTGTAGAAGGCCAACATGGCGAAGCCGTAGGTGATCGAGCTGAACAACAGCAAGGCGGTTTCGCCAAGCACGTAAGGCAGTTCGAAGATGTCGTGGCCCGATGGGCCACCCGCTACGTTGTTTACCAGTACCGCGTACACCGCGAAGATCGACGCAAACAAGATGCAGTCGGTCATCAGGTAGAGCCAGAAACCGAAAACGGTCATCGGCCCAGAGTCGTGGTGATGGTCATCGTGCCCATGGTCATCGACATGGGCGTGTCCAGCATTGGTCACTAAGTTCGACATGGTTTAAGCCTGTTCCAACGAGGTTTCTACACGGTTGGCCGGGATTTTCTTCTCGGCGACCAGGCGAGCGTGCTGCTCGGCTTCGATGCGTTCGATCGTTTCGACCGGCACCATGTAGCCTTGATCATCACGTGCGGCGTGGACGATGAAGTAACCGATGGTACCCACCAGGCCCACGATCGCCAGCCACCAGATGTGCCAGATCATCGCGAAACCGAACACGGTCAACAGCGCACCCATCACCACGCCAGTGGCGGTGTTGTTTGGCATGTGGATCGGCTCGTAATGCTTAGGACGCTGGTACGCAGTACCGTCTTCCTTGGCTTCGGTGAACGCATCGATGGTGTTCGCAGTAGGGATCACGGCGAAGTTGTAGAACGGCGGTGGCGACGAGGTCGACCATTCCAGGGTGTGGCCATTCCATGGGTCACCGGAGTCGCAAGCGTTCTGCTTACGGTCACGGATGCTCACGTACAGCTGGATCAGCTGGCAGGCGATACCGGCAGCGATCATCAGCGCACCGAACATGGCGACGTACAGGTACGGCACCCACTCAGGGTTGGTGGTAGCGTTCAGACGACGGGTCATGCCCATGAAGCCCAGTGCATAGAGCGGCATGAACGCAACGAAGAAGCCCGAGATCCAGAACCAGAATGCAGCCTTGCCCCAGCCTTCGTGCAGCTTGAAGCCGAACGCTTTCGGGAAGTAGAAGCTGAAACCAGCGATGTAACCGAATACCGCACCACCGATGATCACGTTGTGGAAGTGAGCGATCACGAACAGGCTGTTGTGCAGTACGAAGTCAGCACCCGGGATGGCCAGCAGTACGCCGGTCATGCCGCCGATGGCGAAGGTCACCATGAAGCCCAGGGTCCACAGAACCTGGCTGGTCATGCGCAAACGACCGTGGTAGATGGTGAACAGCCAGTTGAATAGCTTCACCCCCGTCGGGATGGAAATCAGCATCGTCGCCAGGCCGAAGAAGGCGTTGACGCTGGCACCCGAACCCATGGTGAAGAAGTGGTGCAACCACACCATGAAGCCCAGTACCGAGATTGCGCCCGATGCGTAGACCATCGAGTGGTGACCGAACAGGCGCTTGCCGGTAAAGGTCGAGATCACTTCGGAGAAGATACCGAACGCTGGCAGGATCAGGATGTACACCTCAGGGTGACCCCATGCCCAGAACAGGTTCACGTACATCATTGGATTGCCACCAAGTTCATTGGTGAAAATGTGGAAATCCAGGTAACGGTCAAGCGACAGCAGCGCCATGGTAGCGGCCAGGATCGGGAACGAAGCCACGATCAGCACGTTTGCCCAGGTGCAGGTCCAGGTGAAGATCGGCATGTCCATCAGTTTCATGCCGGGGGCGCGCATCTTCAGGACGGTGGCCAGGAAGTTGACCCCCGTCAATGTCGTCCCGAGTCCCGATAACTGCAGCGCCCAGATGTAGTAGTCCACACCCACGCCCGGGCTGTATTGCAGGCCCGACAGAGGTGGATACGCAACCCAACCGGTCTTGGCGAACTCGCCGACGCCCAGGGACAGGTTGATCAGTACAACGCCGGATACCAGCAGCCAGAAGCTCAGGGAGTTCAGGAACGGGTAGGCAACGTCACGGGCACCGATCTGCAGCGGCAAGGCAAGGTTCATCAAGCCGGTGAAGAATGGCATCGCCATGAAGATGATCATGATCACACCGTGGGCGGTGAAGATCTGGTCATAGTGTTCAGGCGGCAGGTAGCCAGGCGAACCCTCGGTGGCCATGGCCAGCTGGGTACGCATCATGATGGCGTCGGCAAAGCCACGCAGCAGCATGACCATGGCAACGATGACGTACATGACACCGATTTTCTTGTGGTCGACAGACGTCAACCACTCGGTCCACAGGTAGGTCCACTTCTTGAAATACGTAATGGCTGCAAACAGTGCCAGACCACCCAGCGCGATCATGGCGATGGTCACCATTACGATCGGCTCGTGGAATGGGACCGCGTCCCAACTTAATTTACCAAACATCGTTTACTCCTCTGCCCCAGCAGTTGAATGCGAGCCCGTGTCAGAACCTTCAACCGCGGCCACTTCTTTCTTCTCGTGCTTGACCGGCTTGCCTGGCTTCATACCTTCGTACTTGTCGACGATTTTCTGAAACAGGTTCGGCTCGTACGCGGAGTACAGGGCGACTGGGTTGTTCTGGCTTGGTTTGGTCAGGGCGTCGTATTCAGCTTGATCAAGCTGTTTAGGTGCGGCCTTGACTTCGGCTACCCAGGCGTTGAAGTCTTCCTGGCTCGTCGAGATCGCTTTGAATTTCATGCCGGTGAAGCCAGCGCCGCTGTAGTTCGCGGAGATGCCTTCCATTTCAGCTTTTTCGTTGGCGATCAGGTGCAGACGGGTCTGCATGCCTGCCATCGCATAGATCTGGCCGCCCAGGGCTGGAATGAAGAACGAGTTCATCACGGCGTCGGAGGTGATCCGGAAGTTCAGCGGGGTGTTCTCCGGGAACCGGATCTGGTTCACCGTGGCGATACCCAGGTCCGGGTAGATGAACAGCCACTTCCAGTCCAGCGCGACCACTTCGATGTTGATCGGCTTGACGTCGGATTCCAGCGGACGGTACGGGTCCAGCTCGTGGGTCGACTTATAGGTGATGTAACCCAGGGCGATGATGATGAGGATCGGGACCAGCCACACCGCGATTTCAATCTTGGTGGAGTGCGACCACTTCGGCGCGTAGGTCGCGCTGGTGTTCGACGCGCGGTATTTCCAGGCGAAGGCGAAGGTCATGATAATCACAGGCACCACGACCAACAGCATCAGCAGGGTGGCGGTGATGATCAGGTTTCGTTGATCCAGACCGATCTGTCCTTTCGGGTCCATCAAGGTCCACTTGCAGCCTCCCAGCATTAACATCATGCCAAGCAGCGGCAAAAAGCCTAGTAATCGGGGGTACCTGTTTTTACTCATCTCACGACCTCTAAAGCAGCTTGCGCAATGCAGTTGGGTTTTGATCGCCAACACTTCACCCTGCCAAGGGTTGGCATTTCTCTTCGATTGAATAAGAGCCTGCCCGTCACGTCATAGCTGTACGTTTCACGGACCTGCGGTGAGTTCTTATTCGATTTCGTGGCTAAAGGCCTTGTTACAGACCAATTCCATTTGGTGCGGATAGTTGAAGGCTGCCGGAACCTGGGGTCGCACAGAGCCTTCCATCTGCTCCTCGACCGCTCCAATGCTCAAATATTGAACAGCACCGGACATTCAGTGCGGGCGATTGTAGTTAGCTAGCGATGTATAAACCATGTCTGATAAAGAAATAATTTTTATCGATTACAGCAATAATCCTTCACCATTCCTGTAAAGGTTCGCGACTTTATCGCGTTGGATTCTCAACAAAAACCACAAAAATTGCGCTGTTATTGGGCAGATTGCCACTCCCCTTACGGCTTGTAAGGGCATGGCAAACGCAGCGAAGTGCCCATAAAACAAGGCATTTACACAACGCTTGTGGGCTGAAACTCCACGGGTTTGGCGGTGTCTTTCAAGCCACGAAGTGACAGCACAATTTGCACGGCAGATGCAAATTCGGAGGCCGCTTCGGCGAGTCAGAAACCATCTGCGACCGCCTCCGTGTGACAACATGTCGCACACTGCGCGCACCATTCTTTGCCGCTCGTCACGGCTCCTTCACAAATCCCCACACACAAAAACGCCCCGGCCTCCACTCAAGGAGACCGGGGCGTTTTGTTGAACGGGTTCAGGCTTTGGGGTGGCGATTGCGATAGATGCACAACGGCACCAGGATCACCGTCAGCACGAAGGCCACCAAGGCCCATTGCGCCAGCGAAAGGCCGAGGATGGGCGGATAGGGCGTGCTGCAGAAGCCGTCGACCTGAAAGCCCAGGGGAAACACTTTGGCCAGGGGCAGCTCATCGACGATCGGCTGCAACACATCGATGCCGCAGCTGACCTGAGGGAAGAACTGGGTGTACACGTGATGACCGGCCGCGGCCACGCCGCCCAAGGCGCTGAGGACCACCAGCCCTTCAAAGAACGTGACGGCTCCCTTGGTACGCATCGCGGCGCCGATGAACGCAAAGAGCGCAATCAGCAGCAAGGCGTAGCGCTGCAGGATGCACAGCGGGCACGGCGCTTCGCCCAACACCACTTGCATGTACAGCGCGCCGCCGATCAGCGCCAGGCAGATGATGCCCAGCAACACCAGAAAGCGCCGCTCCCTGCCCAAACGCATTTCGTCACTCATCCCCGTTTCCCTTTCTTTGTTGTGCCAATGGCGCAAGTTTACACACAGGCACCCGTTAAAACAGAGAGGGGTTAACAACGGATTAATCAGGAAAAATGAAGCGTTAAATGTGGGAGGGGGCTTGCCCCCGATAGCAGTGGATCAGCCAGCTTATGGGCAACTGACCCAGCGCCATCGGGGGCAAGCCCCCTCCCACATGGTTAAGCGTGTTACTCCAGGGCGGCAGCCGGGCCGAAGAATTCGTAGCGGCTCTGTTTCTCCGGTACACCCAGGGCCTTGAGGTGGCGCTTGATCGCCGCCATGAAGCCTTTAGGGCCCAGGAAGTAGGCATCAATGTCACGCTGCTCGGGCAGCCACGCGGCCAGTTGCTCCTGGCTCAGCAGGCCGACGGTGTCCGCCGCCGGGCTCACGCCGTCATCCTCGGCGTAGCAGTAGAAGCGCTTGAGCTGCGGGTGCCTGGCCGCCAGGGTGTCCACCCAGTCACGGAACGCATGCACCGAGCCGTTACGCGCACAGTGGATAAAGTGCACGGGGCGCTCGGTGGCCAGTGCCGCTTCGAGCATCGGCAGGGTGGGCGTAATGCCCACACCGCCGCTGATCAGCACCAGCGGCTTATCGCTGCCGGCCAGGGTGAACTCGCCGGCAGGCGGGAACAGGTCAATGCTCGCGCCGACCTGCAGCTGGTCATGCAGGTAGTTGGACACCCGCCCACCGGCTTCGCGCTTGACGCTGATGCGGTACAGGCCGCTATCGCTCAACGCCGACAGGGAATAGTTGCGGCGTACTTCCTCGCCATCGAGCACCAGTTTCATGCCGATGTACTGGCCGGGGGCAGCCTCGAGGATCGGGCCGTTGTCCACCGGGGCGAAGTAGAACGAGGTAATTTCGTCGCTCTCCTCCACGCGCTTGACCAGCAGGAACGGCCGCGCACCGCGCCAGCCGCCGGGCGCCTGGGCTTTTTCGTCGTAGATAGCCGCTTCGGCACCGATCAGGATATCCGCCAACTGACCGTACGCCGCGCCCCAGGCACTCATCACCTCTGGGGTGGCAATCTCGCTGCCCAGCACTTCGGAAATTGCGCGCAGCAGGCAGGCCCCGACGATGGGGTAGTGTTCCGGCAGGATCTGCAAGGCCACATGCTTGTTGATGATCTTGGCCACCAGGTCGCCCAACTGGTCCAACTGGTCGATGTGCCGCGCATACATCAGCACGCCATTGGCCAAGGCACGGGGCTGGTCGCCGCTGGCCTGGTGGGCCTGGTTGAACAGTGGGCGAACTTGCGGGTACTCGGCCAGCATCATGCGGTAGAAATGGGTGATCAACGCTTCGCCGCCGCTTTCCAGCAACGGCACAGTGGATTTGATGATGGCACGGTCTTGGGCACTCAGCATGGGAGACTCCTGGGTCTTTTAACGAATTGCTCTTAGCTACTCAGTAATCGTGCCAACTCATAAAAGCCTATTTTTCAACGACTTAAAGATTGTGTAGTCAGAATAACCTCCTACACATTATAGTCATAAGGACTACAAGGAGTCATTATGACTGCGCAATCGCTGCTCACCACGCTGCTGCCCCTGGTCGCTGACTTGTCGCGGGAACTGCCTGAAGGCGAGCGCTATCGACGCCTGCTGCAAGCCATGCGCGCCCTGCTGCCATGTGATGCCGCCGCGTTGCTGCGCCTGGAGGGCGAGTGGCTGGTGCCGCTGGCCGTGGACGGCTTGAGCGCCGACACCCTGGGCCGACGCTTCAAGATCAGCGAGCACCCGCGATTCGAAGTGCTGCTGAGCAGCCCCGGCCCCACCCGCTTTGACAGCGACAGCGACTTGCCCGACCCCTATGACGGCCTGGTCGATGGCCTGCACGGGCACCTGGAAGTTCACGATTGCATGGGTTGTCCGCTGTTTATCGACGACCAACCGTGGGGCCTGCTGACCCTGGACGCCCTCGACACCGAACGCTTTGAGCGGGTCGAACTCGATGCCCTGCAAGCCTTTGCCAGCCTCGCCGCGGCCACGGTCAACGTCGCCGAGCGCATTGAACGCCTGGCGTTGCGCGCCGAAGACGAGCACCAGCGTGCCGAAATCTATCGCCAGGCCAGCGGTCAGCAGCACACGGAGATGATCGGCCAGAGCAAGGCGCACAAGCACTTGGTCGAGGAAATCAAACTGGTGGGCGGCAGTGACCTGACCGTGCTGATTACCGGCGAAACCGGCGTCGGCAAGGAGTTGGTTGCCCAGGCGATCCACGCCGCGTCCTCGCGAGCCGACAAACCCATGATCAGCCTCAACTGCGCCGCGCTGCCCGAAACCCTGGTGGAAAGCGAGCTGTTCGGCCATGTGCGCGGCGCCTTCACCGGTGCGCTGAATGAGCGCCGGGGCAAGTTCGAACTGGCCAATGGCGGTACGTTATTTCTGGACGAGGTGGGCGAGTTGTCGCTGACCGTGCAGGCCAAACTGCTGCGGGTGCTGCAAAGCGGCCAGTTGCAGCGCCTGGGGTCGGACAAGGAGCATCAGGTGAATGTGCGCCTGATTGCCGCCACCAATCGCGACCTGGCCGAAGAAGTCCGTAATGGCCGCTACCGCGCCGACTTCTACCACCGCTTGAGCGTCTACCCCCTGCGGGTGCCAGCGTTGCGTGAACGTGGGCGCGATGTGCTGCTGCTGGCCGGCTTTTTTCTGGAACAGAACCGCTCACGCATGGGCCTGGGCAGTCTGCGCCTGACGGGCGATGCCCAGGCGGCGCTGCTGGCCTACGACTGGCCGGGCAATGTACGCGAGCTCGAACATTTGATCGGACGCAGCGCGCTCAAAGCCCTGGGCCATCGCCGCGAGCGGCCGAAGATCCTCAGCCTGAGCGCTGTGGATCTGGACCTGCCTGCTGTCAGCGCAACCCCCGTCCAAGCACCGGTTGCTGCCATTACCGAAGTCACCGGCGACCTGCGCCAGGCCACCGAGCACTACCAGCGCCAGATCATCAGCGCCTGCCTTGCGCGCCATCAACACAACTGGGCCAGTGCCGCCCGCGAATTGGGCCTGGACCGCGCCAACCTGGGCCGAATGGCCAAGCGCCTTGGAATGAAATAACCAGGGTCAACTCAATCAATGTGGGAGGGGGCTTGCCCCCGATAGCAGTGTGTCAGCCAGCACATTGGCAACTGACCCACCGCCATCGGGGGCAAGCCCTCTCCCACATTTAGACTGTCTTGGCCTTGAAGACCGGGCTCACACCCTTAGGCTTACGGAACACCAGCACATTGCCCAGCATCACCAGCACCAACCCCGCCAGCGCCGGGGCCGTCCACTGATAACCTTCGGCAAATGCCGACACGTTCAGCGCCACCACCGGAAACAACACGGTGCAGTACGCCGCCCGCTCCGGCCCCATGCGGCCCACCAGCGTCAGGTAGGCGGTAAAGCCAATCACCGAGCCTGGTATCACCAGGTATCCCAGGGCGCCAAGGTAACGTGCGCTCCAGTCCATCTCGAACGGTATACCGCGCACGGCGCAATAGGCCGCCAGCATCGCTGCGCCATAGGCCATGCCCCAGGCGTTGGTGGTCAGGGGCCGCAGCCCGGCTTTCTGCTGCAGGCTGGACAGCATATTGCCCGCCGAAAAACACATCGTGCCCAGCAACGCCAAGCCCAGGCCGAGCAGGGTCTGCGGGCTGGCGGCGTGCCCCGCCAACTCGGGCCAGAACAGCAAGCCCAGGCCGAGCAAGCCAAGGCCGCCGCCCATCAACACATTGCGTGCGACCCGCTGGCCGAAAAACACGCGGGCGTTCAGCGCGTTCCACAAGGTTGCCGTGGAAAACACCACCGCCACCAGCCCGCTGGGGATCCACTGGCTGGCGGTGAGAAAACACATGAAGTTGACGCAGAACAGGCACAGGCCCTGGGCCAGGCAAATCAGGTGCCCGCGCCGGTTCATCACTTGCAGTCGGCGGCTGAGCAGCAGCAACACGAACAGCACCAGGGCCGCCAGGGCGAAGCGATAGACGATCGACACGGGAATCGCCACCACGCCCAGCTGCCATTTGAGTGCGATCCAGGTGGTGCCCCAGATCAGCACGGTGAGTAGATACAGGAAAAGGTTCATAACAGGCTCCGGTGATAGAGCCACAGTGTCGCCCTCATCGCGTGCGGATCTCTTGCACATTCTTGCGCTTTTGTCGGGGCCGGGGATCACAGCGCCATGACGGCAGAGTAGGATGCAAAACGTCGGAGAACACACCATGCCTGAGCTCGAATCCCTGCAAGTCTTTCAAGCCCTCAACCGCTCGCCCAACGCACGGCTGGAAGCCTGCGCCGAGCTCGGTGACGGTTTGTCCGCGGCGCTGTGGAGCAACCACCACGATGCCCAGGATTATCAGGCGCCCAGCCATCACACCTTGTCGTGCTACATCGGCGGCGGCACCGGCACCTTTCGCCGTGACCAGCCGGGCACCAAGGGCGGTCCCGACAAGCTGTGCATCCTGCCGGCCGAGCATCAATCCGCCTGGGTGATCAATGGAGAGATTCGCCTGGCCCATGTGTATTTCAGCCCCGAACAATTCGCCCTCGGCTGCATCACCCTGCTCGACCGCGAACCCCGTGAACTGCAACTGCGCGAAAGCACCTTCCTTGAAGACGCCAGCCAGGCCGCACGCTTTCACCAGTTGATCGCCCTCAACTGGCAAGAACCCGGCGAGCGCCTGCTGACCAGCAGCCTGGCCCATGAAATGCTCAGCCATACCCTGCTCAGCCAGGTCGGCGCCCGCGAGGGGCTGCGCGTCAAAGGTGGGTTGGCCGCGCACCAGCGGCGGCGGTTGGTGGAGTACATCGAGCATCACCTGCAGGACGCCATCAGCCTCGGCCAACTCGCCGATCTGTGCGCCCTGTCGGAGTACCATTTCGCGCGCATGTTCCGGCAAAGCTTCGGCCTGCCGCCGCACCAGTACCTGCTGACGCGCCGGCTGGCCCGTGCGCAGAGCTTGTTGCGCAGCAGCGCCCTGGCCATAGGCGAGATAGCCTGCAGGTGCGGTTTTTCCAGCGCCAGTCATTTCAACCAGCGCTTTCGCCAGGCCATGGGGGCCGCGCCTGGGGATTATCGCCAGGCGTTTGGCCGCTAGCCCATCAGGCCCAGGGTCTTGGCCTTGGCCACGGCCTGGGTGCGCCGCTCCACCCCCAGTTTGCTGTGGATACGCCGCGCGTGGGTCTTGACGGTGTGCAGCGAGATATACAGACGGTCGGCAATTTCCAGGTTGGAATTGCCCAGGGCGATCAACTGCAGCACTTCCAATTCGCGCTGGCTCAGCGGGTTTTCCGTGACGCAGGCTGGCGAGGCTTGCGGTTCGAGCCCCAACTCGCTCAATAGCCCCGGCGCACGTAAACGCAACTCGCGAACCGCCTGCTGCACCTGGCAACGCCCCGCCAATTCCAGCCCGGCTTGCAGCGCCAGTCGCGCCTGGGCCGGGTCGCCCAGCCGCCAGCTCACCTCCCCCAGCACCAGCTGCAGCTCGGTTTCAAGGCACAGCATGCCGCGTTGCCGGGTGTTGTCGAGCAAGGCGCTGAGCCGTTCCAGCGGGCGTTCAGCGCAGCCCAGCCTGACCTCGGCCAACACCAGCAGGTACTCAAGACGCGGGATCAATTCCAGGGTGGCCGGCGGTGCCTGCTTGGCGCAGGGCCCTTGAAAGTGACGCAGCACGCGGCGCATCGCTTGCACGGTCAATTCGGCGCGCCCTTGCTGCAACCAGAAATGCCCGCTGATCAGCAAAAGAACCGCGCGGTACACCACGACGGGCACGTGGCGCTGCTGCATCAGCCGTTCGGCGTCGCGCAGTTGGATAAACGCCTGGGCGTAGTCACCGCGATTGGCCGCCAGCAACGCCAGCCCGAGAAACCCGTAAAGCACACGCTTGTCCTGGCTGTGCAGACAGATGTCCAAACCGGACTCGAAACACTCGTTCGCCAATGCGTCCTGCCCCTGGCGCAATGCCAGATGCCCGCGCCGCAGGGCGATCCGCCCCATCAGTGGCCCGGCCTGCAAGCGCTGCCCGACCAGCATCGCCTGCACGCTTTCCAACAGGCTTTGCGCCCGATAAGGCGCGCCGCGCTGTTCCAGCAGCTGGGCGTGATCCAGCTCAAGCAAGGCCTCCAATACCAGCGAGCCGTGGGCGCGGGCCAGACACAGCGCTTCACGGTTCAGGCCTTGAGCAACGTCCAGTTCACCGCGCAGCATGGCTTGCTGGGTCAGGCCCGACAGGCACATCAGGCGCGATGTCCAGGCGCTCTCGGGCAAGGCTTGCAGCGCCTCAAGAAAATGCGCCCGGGAATGCTCGGCATCGCCGCTCAAGTGCAGCAACCAGCCCACTTGCGCCTGCCAGCGCGCCACCAGATGGCGCTGCGCAGTTGCCGTCGGTCGCGGCGCGAAGCGGGACAACTGGTCGATGCACAACGCCGCCTGCTCAAACCGCCCGGCAAACAGCAGTGCGGCCGTGACCAGGCCTACCAATTGCGCCGAGCCGAGCATCAGTTCATCGCCATGCTGCTCATGCAGGCGCAACAGCAGCAAGGCATTCTGCCCGCGGAACAAGTCTTCGAAACTGAAGTGCTGCAGCAGGCTCACCGCCCCTTCATATTCCTGCGCCAGCAACGCCTGCTCGAAGGCGGCCTGCCAGTCCTGCTCGGCGCTGAACCACTGGCAGGCGCGCCGATGCCAGGCGCGCTTGGCGGCCCAGGGTTCTTCGCGCAGCACGCGCGCCAGGGGCGGGAAGATGTGCAGCCATTCAGTGCTGCCTTCCCAGGGCTGGATGAACGCACCGAGCGCTTGCAGCTCCCGCAGGTACCGTGCGCCGTCTCCAGAGCCGAACAAATGTTCACACAGGCCCGTATTGAAACGCGGCAGATTGGCCAGCACCCGCCAGGCTTCGGCCAGTTCCGCCGGCAAGCTGCTGAACACTTCGTGTTGCAGATAATCAAGTACGGTTTTATCGGGATGGCCGTCGCCGAGCAACGCGATGCGCACGCCGGCGCACCACCCCGCGCTGAACTGCATGACGCTATCGACGCTCTGCCCGGGGCCGAGCAATGCCTGGGCCTCCGTAGCATTGAAGGCCAGTTCAGCGCTGCCACATTCCAACAGTTCGTCGTCAAGCAGCAGTCGCGGCCAATTGCACGCCGGCCGGCGTCGCGCACCCAGCCACCAGGTCAGCGCCGGGCTGCTGGCAGTGAGCAAGCGGTCCAGCAAGGCATCCAGCTCGGGAGCAGGCAAGCGGCAGAAATCGTCCAGGCACAACCACGCCCTGGATTGCCAACGGCCCAGATCGAGCAATAACGTCGCTTCATCCGTATACGCCAGCCCCAGGCTGTGGGCCAGGCGCCGGGAGAAATCCACAGGGCATGCAACCACACCATTGAGCGCCAGCCAGTAAACCTGACACCCAGGCGGCGCCTGCAAGGCGCACTCGGCGAGCAGCGCGCTCTTGCCACTGCCACCCGGCGCGCACAGCAACTTCACCCTTGCCGGTGCTGCGAGCAAAGGTCCGGCAAGACGCGGGCGCAACACATGGTGAGCGGACAGCCGAGGCATGAATCCAGGACGGTCCAGGCAGCGTGTCATGGCGGTCATTGCTGCATCCTGCGTTTTTATTGTTATGCAACCCTAGACCTGTGGTGGACGGTTGTTGAAGAAGTATTCAGCGGGGTGATTAAGGACCATGCACAAAACCCGATGTGTACATCACCCAATGTGGGAGGGGGCTTGCCCCCGATGAGGGAGTGTCAGTCAATGGATGGGTTGACTGATACACCGCCATCGGGGGCAAGCCCCCTCCCACATTGTTTTGCAGCGTTGCTTTGATGATCATTCCCACGCTCCCGCGCGGGAATGTAGCCCGTGACGCTCTGCGTCACCTGTGCGCAGTAACCCGAATTCGCCGCGGTTGGCGAGACGCGGAGCGTCTCAGGAGGCATTCCCAAGCAGAGCGCGGGAACGATCAACTGATACACCGCCATCGGGGGCAAGCCCCCTCCCACATTGATTGCAGTTCACATCCAGAATCAGCGCACGCCTTCGGACCTGAGCGCGGCCGGGGTGTAGTCGGCTGCCTTGGCGGCAAAGCCGAACACAAAGCTGCTCTTCTCCTCGTTCTTCATGCCCAGGGCGATGTAGCGCCCGGCGATCAGGTCGTACAGGGTTTCCACGGTGTAGGCCGGCACCTGGTGGTCGTAGTAGAACTGGGCGTGGCCTTCGGCGACGCGCCACAGTTGGCCGCGACCGTCGTAGTGGTCCACCAGGGCGACCTGCCAGCTGTCTTCGTCGATGTACATATGGCGCTTGGCGTAGATATGCCGCTCGCTCGGCTTGACGGTGCCGACCACTTCCCAGACGCGATGCAGCTCATAGCGGGTGAGGTCCTGGTTGATATGCCCGGCCTTGATGATGTCGTCGTACTTGAGGCTCGGCGAATCGAGCTTGTAGCTGTTGTAGGGGATGTACAGTTCCTTCTTGCCCACCAGTTTCCAGTCATAGCGGTCGGGCGCGCCGGAGAACATGTCAAAGTTGTCGGTGGTGCGCAGGCCGTCGGAGGCGGTGCCCGGCCCGTCATAGGAAACCTGCGGCGCGCGGCGCACGCGGCGCTGGCCGGCGTTGTAGATCCAGGCCAGGCGTGGCTCTTTCACCTGGTCGAGGGTTTCGTGCACCAGCAGCACGTTGCCGGCCAGCCGCGCGGGCGCCGTGACCGATTGCTTGAAGTAGCTCAGTACGTTGGCTGCCTTGGCCTGATCGATATCGGGAATGGCCTGGGGCACCGCCACTTCCTCTTCGAAGCGGATCGGCGTGTAGCTGCCGTTGGTCTGCGGCGTGGCCTGGGTGATGATGCGGCGCAGGTTGCCGCCGTGGTAACGGGTGATGTGATTCCACAGCACTTCCACGCCGTTCTTTGGAATCGGGAACGCGTAGTAACGGTTACCGGTGAAGTTCTCCAGGCCGTTGCCGTCGTTGATCGCCTTGACGTTCAGGGCGCTGCGCTTGATCGACTCGTAGATGTCCGCCGGCAGGTTGACCGTACGGTGGCTCGGATACACCGGGATCTTGTAGGTTTCGGGGTAGCGCTTGAACATCGCCACCTGGCCGTCGGAGAGCTTGTCCTTGTACTTGTCGACGGTGGCGGCGGTGATCACGAACAGCGGTTTTTCACTGGCGAACGGGTCGGCGAGAAAGCCCTTGCTGTCCACCGCGCCGGCGTTTTTCGGGATGCCGCCGGTCCAGGCCGGAATCGAGCCATCGGCGTTGCCGGCCTTTTCCGCGCCCACCGGGGTCAGGGTGGTGCCCAGCTTGGCGGCTTCTTCCGGCGATACCGCGGCCATCACGTGGGCGGCCAACAGGCTCAGGGCCAGCACTGCAATTGTCTTACGCATAGGTTCTTGTCCTTCTTTAAGCCAAATCAGAAGTTCACGCCGAAGCTGAGGGCGAGGAAGTCACGGTCGGTCAGGGTGTTGTAGTCGCCGCCAAAGAAGTCGGTGTAGCTCAGGCTAGCGGTGTAGGTGCTGCGGTAGTCCGCATCCACGCCAACGCTGATGGCCTTGGCGCCTTTGTTGAATACGCCGTTGGGGCCGTAGCCGGCGACGTCGTGGGACCACGACAGGTTGGGCTTGAGATTGACCCCGGCAATCGCGTTGTTGTAATCCAGGATCGCCCGCGCGCGGTAGCCCCAGGAGGTGGAGGTGACGAAACCGTCGGTGTCCCCTTCGAAACCGTAGGCGCCGTACACCGAGTCGCGGCCATAACGCAGCTTGGTTTTGTCTTCCAGGCCCGCGACATGCACCACGGCCGCCTCGCCCACCAGCGTCAGGCGCTCGGCGCCCAGCACCTGGTCGAAGAACTGGGTCATGGTGCTTTGGATCTGGGTGATTTCCTTGCGGCGGTAGCCTTTGTTGTCCGCGCCAAACGAGCTGCGGATCGGCGACGCGGTGTTGCCGGCGATGGGATTGACCAGCGCCAGGGTCAGGTCGGTGGTGTTGAGCTGCACCGGGGCATTGGGCCGGTAGCTGATTTCCCCGGTCCACGCCGTGCCTGTGGGCAAGGTGGTGGAGAAGCTGGCGCCGAACAGACGGATATCTTCCGGGTAGTCCAGGTAGTACTGGCCACGTCCAAGCATGGTGCTCTGGGCCAGGGCCGAACCGAAGCCTGGCGGGGCGGCGGCACCAATGGCGCCGATGGTCGCCAGGTTGGTATTGGCGGTGATGGTGCCCACGGTCGGCGTGCGGCTGTGGTAATTCATGAAGTACAGGCCGTATTCGGTGTCGTCGCCCAGCCAGCGCAAGGCCGCGCCGAACTGGCCGGAGTCACGCGCATCACGGTCGGCGGCGCGCTGCACCACCACACCTTCGCGGGTGACTGAAAAGCCTTGGCCGCGTGCCGCTGCAATCGGTTGCAGCGGTGCAATCGCCGGGTTACCCACCGTGTAGTTACCGGTGCAGCCATCTGCCGCCACGTCACCACCGAAGAAGGTGCCGCAGTTGTCCAGCACGGTCTGGTCCCACTCAAGCTGGTAGAAACCTTCCACGGTCAGTTGATTGGTCAGGCTCTGAGAGGCAAACAGCATGTTTACCGGGATCAGGCCTTCCTTGATCTCGGCCCCCGGACGACGGAACGCCGACACGTCGATCGGGTTGATGCTGTTGATGGAGTTACCGATGAAGGTACTTTCGCCCCAACTGACCACCTGCTTGCCGGCGCGCACGGTGCCGGGCAGGTCGCCCAGGGAATAGTTGTGATAGACGAAGGCGTCGAGGATCTGCGCACCGCTGGATTTGGCGCCTTCCTTGCGGTTGTGGTCGCTGATGGGCTTGAACTCGCGGTCTTCGTCCTTGAGTTCGAAGTCGTACCAGTATTTGCCGCGCACGAACACACCGGTGTCGCCGTATTTGAGTTCAAGGTCGTGCAGGCCCTTGAAGATTTTCGAGAAGGTCTCGCCCTTCTTGAAGTTGAGGCGCCCGTCATCGCCGGTGGACGCCTGGCCGGTGCCGCCGTTGACGGTGCCGACCAGGCTCTTGTCGGCGTCGCGCATGCCCCAGCTCGCACCGACCGACAGCGAGGAGTCGAATTGCCCTTCGATCTCGCCAATGTTGAACGAAACAGCCTGAGCCTGGGCACAGCAGCCCAGCGCAACCGCTGCGGCCAGCGCCTCTGGCATGAAGATGGCGCGCATTGTTGTTTTTGTCATGCGTCTTCCCCGGTGAGTGACAGAAGGCCCCACCCTACTGCCGCCCATGAGGAGCGATAAGCGCACCAAGGAGGTATTCGTGTTGTCGCTCGAAAGGATGACAAGCCGCGCCGGCCATGGGTGTGGCGCGCGTCATGGATTGGATGGATGAAGCGCTATCAGAAGAATCGATGACATGCCGGACATTGTTGTTATTTTTGTAACAGTCCTTGTCCTGAACCGCTATTACTCATTTTGTTACAAGCGACTATTCTTACCTCGCTTTCAGGGCAAACCGCCCGCTCCCGGACTCGGGAGAAAAGCCTGAATTCAACGGATTGTTTATGTATTCAATCTGTTACCGGTGTTCACTGACGTTGATTTATCGCTCCTTGATCCAACGTCTTACTTCGGCCGCTGCCTGTGCAGCGGCCTTTTTTATGCCTGCAATAAAAACGGGGCGCCATCGACGCCCCGCAGGATTCACTGGTTTTATGGCAACGATCAGAGGCTGAACTTCTGCAAGTTGGCCATCATCTCCTTCAACGCCTCGATCGTGTCCTTGGGGTGCGCCGCGCCTTCGAAGTCGCAGATCTGCTGCCAGTGCGCCGCCACGTCATCCGGCGAAAAGCCCGCCTCGGGATCAAAGCCCACACCCAGGCTGCGCTCCCAACGGGTCTTGCCGATCCAGCCGCCGCCCACCTCGAACAACCCCGACGTTTCCTGGCAGGCTTCGCTGCCCAGGTACACCACAAGCGGGCTGATCAGTTCCGGCTTGAGGCGCTCGAACACCTGCGGCGGGATCAGCCCTTCGGTCATGCGCGTGGCGCCGGTGGGGGCAATCGCGTTGACCAGGATGTTGTTCTTGCGGCCTTCCAGCGCCAGGGTGCGGGTCAGGCCATACAGGCCGAGCTTGGCCATGCCGTAGTTGGACTGGCCGAAGTTGCCGTAGATGCCCGAGGTGGACGCGGTGAAGATCACCCGGCCATACGCCTGCTCACGCAGATGCGGCCAGGCGGCGCGCGTGACTTTGTAGGCGCCTTCGACATGCACCCGGTAAACCAGGTCCCAGTCGCTGTCCTCCATCTTGTGGAAGGTCTTGTCGCGCAGGATACCGGCGTTGTTCACCACCACGTCGATACGACCGAATGCATCCAGCGCGTTCTGCACGATTTTATCGCCGTCGGTGACAGAGTCATGGTTGGCGTGCGCAATGCCACCCGCTTCGCGGATTTCGGCGACCACCCGGTCGGCTGCCGAAGCACTGGCGCCCTCCCCCTGGGTCGAGCCGCCCAGATCGTTGACCAGCACTTTGGCGCCGTGCCGAGCGAACAGCAGCGCATGGGCCCGGCCCAGTCCACCGCCGGCACCGGTGACGATCACGACCTTATCCTGCAACTGCACTGACTGACTCATACCCAACTCCTCTGGCGACAATGGCGATGGGCAGAGTGTCGGGCACAGGGCCTTTGGTCACAATAATTACGGCCGACCCTGAATGGTGCTCGATAAGGCAGCGGGATGATGCCGTGCGCTCAGGAACAGACCGCACGCACCGACTGCTGGCCAATACGTTCACGAAACGCCTGGTAGTGCCTGAGCACCTGCACCGGCGCCTCGATCTGCGGGTAATGGCCGATGTTGGCCAGCAGTATCGCGTCGGCATGCGGCACAAGCTGTTGATAGCGCTCCACCATATGCGCGCCGGAAATGGGGTCGACCTCACCGTCGATGACGCGCAACGGCACCTCGTCGCGTTGCATTGCCGCCACCCAGCGGTCACGCAGGCGCCGACGCTGGGGGATGTAATTGATCAGTTTGTGCAGGATGCGCGGACCGTCGTTGTGTTCGAGCAGACTCCAGAAATCATCCAGGGCGCTTTCACTGGGCCGTGTCTGGGGACCGAATATCTGGTTGAAACTGTTGGCCAGGCCGCTTCGCCCAGTGGCGCGGCCGATCATCCAGCCCAAGGGGCTGAGCAATAACTTCTGCACCAGGGTGGCGCGATGGGTTTCGGGAAACAGCCCACCGTTGAGGAACACGCAGCTGGCCATCTGGAACCGGCCTTCGTAATGCCGGGCCAGCAGTTCCTGAGCAACGCTGTCGCCATAGTCGTGGGCCAATACGTGCACGGGCTGCATCACCCCCAGGTGTTCAAGCAGCGCCTGTTGCAGGTCCGCTTGCTCCAGCAGGCAATAACCGTGGTCCAGTGGTTTGGCCGAGTCGCCAAAACCGAGCATGTCGCAGGCAATCACCAGGTTGCGCTGGGCCAAGGGTTGCCACAGGTAATGCCAATCCCAACTGGCCGTGGGAAAGCCATGAATCAGCAGCAGGGGCTCGCCCTGCCCGGCCACCCAGTAACGAATGGAGCGGCCGCGAAAGACGAAATCCTGGCCACGTGTGCGCCAGGCGCTGAGCGGTATTTCGGCAAGTGGCATCAGCTTTTATACCCGGGGTTCTGGTGATCCAATTTGCGCAGCAGCGCCGGCCAGGCAAGCGCACCGCCCATGCCCTGGGCGCTTTTTGTGACAGCGGCCACCATCGCCTTGGCGCCGGCCAGCACCTGCGGCTCGATGGCGATCAACTCGGCAGCGCCGTTCTGCGCCAGCACCTGGATGTCACAGGCACGCTGGAAGGTGAACATCATCAGAAAGGTGTCGGCAATGGTCGCCCCGCACGTCAGCAGGCCGTGGTTGTGCAGCATCAGAAAGTTGTTTTCGCCCAGGTCCGCCTGCAGGCGCGCCTTCTCGTCGTGGTTCAGGGCGACGCCTTCATAGGCGTGATAGGCCAGGCTGGACAGTACGAACAGCGACTGCTGGCTGATCGGCAAGACGCCCTGCTTTTGTGCCGACACGGCAACACCGGCAGCCGTGTGGGTGTGCAGCACGCAGGTCACGTCATGGCGCACTTCGTGGATGGCGCTGTGGATGGTGTAGCCCGCGGGGTTGATCTCATAGGGGCTGTCCATGCGCTTGTTACCGGCCTGGTCCACCTTGACCAGACTCGAGGCGGTGATCTCGTGGAACATCAGCCCATACGGATTGATCAGGAAATCATCGGTGCCCGGCACCTTGGCCGATATATGCGTGAAGATCAGGTCATCCCAGCCATGCATCGCCACCAGGCGATAGCAGGCCGCCAGGTCGACACGGGCTTGCCATTCGGCGGCACTGACCTGCTCTTGGACATTCTGTGACGATAGAACGGGGGCTAAACTCACGATGATGACCTCCTTGGCGCACTTATTCTTGTTGTGCAAGTGAGTGGCCAGTCTAGTCAGACGCCCTGGCTTGCGGAGTTGCCTTCGCAGCCAGCTTGATGACTGAACGAGTCAGCCAAGAGAATAGTACAACTAGGTGTCAGAGAAGCGCCGTCAATAAAAGCACGCAGGACGGCGCCTCGCAGGCGGTCAAGGCTTGAGTGCGGTGGTCAACTCGGCCAGCCACGGCTCGGCGTCGGCCTCCGGGGTCACGCTTTCGCTGGCGTCCAGGCGCAGCATAGGCAGCACTTCACGCACGCCCAGTTCGCTGAACAGCTCGCGCATTTGCTCGCCACCACCGCAGAAGGTATCGCCGTAGCTGGCGTCCCCCAAGCCGATGACGGCCCCCGGCAAGCCGCGCCAGGCGGCGGGCAATTGGTCACGCATGCTTGAATACAGCGGTTGCAGGTTGTCGGGCAACTCGCCCATGCCGGTAGTGGAGGTAACTGCCAGGAACGCCTCGGGGGCGAAGGCCTGCACGTCCGCCAGCGTGGCACGCGGGTTGTGCCAGGCTTGAAACCCTGCGTCTTTCAGGATTTTTTCGGCGTGCCGAGCGACTTCTTCGGCGGTGCCGTAGACCGAGCCGGAAAGGATGGCGACTTTCATCAATCTGATCCTGTAGTTGAGCCAAAGCGTGGGATATTAGCAGCTGGTGCAGATTTTTCAGCGCGCGCCGTGCAACATTCAAGACGTGTCATAAACTTGAGACCTCAACAACAAGCCATGGACCGCTCAATGATCAACGCGAACCTGATGCAAATGGTCATCAACGCCTCCAACGACGGGATTGTCGTTGCAGAACGAGAAGGCGCGGACAAACCGCTGATCTACGTCAACCCGGCCTTCGAACGCCTGACCGGCTATACCCTGGATGAAATTCTGTACCAGGATTGTCGCTTCCTGCAGTCGGGGGACCGTGACCAGCCGGCCCTGATGGCGATTCGGGACGCACTCGACAACGGCGGCGCGTGCCGGGAAACCCTGCGCAACTACCGCAAGGACGGCACGCATTTCTGGAACGAACTCTCACTGTCATCGGTGTACAACGCGGCCGACCGGCAGACGTATTTTGTCGGCGTGCAAAAAGACGTCACCACCCAGGTAAAGGCCCAGCAACGCGTCGCTAAGCTGGAAGCCCAGGTGGCGGAGCTCAAGGCCGAGTTGGCTGCGCTCAAAGCGACAAGTGGAGTTAACAAGCTGTAAAAATTGCGCTCTTTAGAGCAATAATGGCCTTTTAATGCCTGACCTTTGAGCTATATCAATGCAACGCGATGCTCTCTTGACGCAGGACGAGCTGGATTTTATCCAGAACATGCAGCACAACCCGCAGCTCAATCTGCGGGATGCAGGCTCGAGCCTGACGGTGAATGGCGGTGCGCAGATTCGCGATTTGCTCACGCGACTGGCCGCTCACGACCAAGTCACCATCCAGGCGCAGTTCGACAACCAGCAGCTCACCTTCCCCCTGCACCTGGTGGAGGATGAGTTTCATGCGGTACATCTTCGCCTGGGCGTGCCGAGTATCTATGAAGACGGGCCGATGATCCGCCCATGGCGTCTGGCCCTTGAAACCCCGGTTGCCCTGGAGAACGTCAAGGGCTACGCCAGCGCACTGTGGGTGCACCAAGTGTCATTCAAGGGTGTATTGGTCGAAGGGCGTGGCCGGGCCAGACCGCCAAAAACCTTTTCCTTGTGGTTCAGCCCGTCCGGCTACGAGCGCATTGCGCTGCGCGGCACGCTGGAGCGGGAAACCGCCCGTGGACTGTTCGCCTACCGCCTGAATCAGAGTGACGCCGATGAGATCGAGCGCCTGCGCCAATTCATCCTGCACCAGCATCGTCTGGTGCATCCGCATGTACATGCCTGAGATCAGGTATCCAGACCGCCACTGAGAAACTGCTGCAAACGGTGCTGCATCTGACGCCCTTCGCTGCCCAGGCAGCCGATGGACGTGCTGTCCAGATCGGTCTGCAACAGGTCTGAAGCAGCGCCTGCCAGAAGCAGCGGGCAATCCAGGGTCAGCGCCAGGCGGTTCAACCGCATAGCCATGTCGTGCTTGTGCAGGTGGTTGGAGAAAATGATCAGTGCCTGGGGGCGGATTTTTTCGCAGACCAGGGTCAACTCATCGACCGGCTGGCCCAGGCCCAACACTTTCACGGTCAAGTCCTCCCGGCTCATCAACAGCGCCGCCACCAATAGCTCCAACCTGTGGGACTCTCCCGGCATGGCGGTCAGCAGAACGCGAGGGGCGGTCGACGCACTCGCAACCTGCAGGCGCAAGACAGTCTGTACACACAGAAAAGCATCGTAAAACAGCCACTCGCTGGCCTGACCGAAACGGCCCTGGTGGCGCAGCAAGTCGTTCCACAGCGGCATCAGAATGTGCTGGAACGCAACGCTTAAGGGGTAGGTAGAGAAAATCTGGCCGTACACGCTTTCCAACTGGCGATCATCGAATGCACTGATGGCCTGCATCAGCCGAGTCCGCCACTGCGGCCCTTCATTGTCTTCAACAGCGCCGCGCTCGGCACGAATCGCTTCGAGCTGTTGATCGTCACGCGCCAGAATCTTGCCAACCTTGCTCACCGCTACACCGCGTTCAGTCCATTCAATAATACGATTGACGGTCTCGATATCGGCCATGGAATAGAGGCGGTGCCCGCTTTCGGTGCGCATGGGCTGGATGAGCCCGTAGCGCCGCTCCCAGGCACGCAGGGTGACCGGGTTGACGCCTGTCAATCTCGAGACTTCCCGAATTGGAAACAACTGAGCTGAATCCGCTGGAGTTAGTCGCGAAATGCTATCAGTTGGAGCAGTAATCACAGGCATTGTTGACCAAATGTGCAGCGCAAAATGATCCTTATTTAACGCTTTTAGATTTGTCTTTTTCAAGACCCGTGCTTATCGGACCAATGTCTCTGGTGTATTTGGGCAAAAGAGGAATAATCCTTGCCTGTTTTTCAGAGGGCGGCCTTACCCGGCTCCCCTCTTAGTGCGCCACCTACCCGGTTCAGCGCACCCGTCTATCTGGAGATACACAATGTCTACCTCACCCGTTACTTTGATGGTCGCGCGCCGCGTGGCCAAGGGTCGCTACGAAGAACTGATGGCCTGGCTGCGTGAAGGCGAGCAATTGGCCACCGACTTCCCCGGTTACCTGGGTTCCGGGGTGCTGGCACCACCGCCCCATGATGATGAATTCCAGATCATCTTCCGCTTCGCCGATGAGAAGACCCTGCATGCCTGGGAATTTTCCGCCTCGCGCAGTGCCTGGCTGAGCCGTGGCAGCGAGCTGTTCGCCGACCCGTCCGAACATCGGGTGAGCGGCATCGATGGCTGGTTCGGCGCCGTGGGCGCCCGTCCGCCGCGCTGGAAACAGGCGGTGGCAATCTGGCTGGCGTTTTTCCCGGTGTCGCTGCTGTTCAACTTCGGCCTGGCTCCTTTGCTCGGCGAACTCGACCTGTTCAGCCGGGTATTGGTCAGCACCTTGGCGCTCACACCGCTGATGGTCTACTTCTTCATTCCGCTGTCGACCCACCTGCTGGCGAACTGGCTGCATCCCACGCCACCGCGCAAGGCCAGCGAAGCGGCTGCTTGAGTACAGGGCAGACTCGTCGCTGGTATAGTTTGCACCTACCCGCGACGCGAGTTTCCCATGACTGCAACCAACGCCCCGATCCTGATCACCGGAGCCGGCCAGCGTGTCGGCCTGCATTGCGCCGAACGCCTGTTGGACGACGGGCATTCAGTGATATTCAGCTACCGCCGTGAACGTGCGGGTGTGCAACGGCTGCGCGAACGCGGTGCGGTCGGCGTGTTTGCCGACTTCTCCAGCGAAGCAGGGATTGTGGCGTTCATCGACGAGCTGAAAACACACACCGACTCGCTGCGCGCGATCATCCACAACGCCTCGGCCTGGGTCGCGGAAACTGCGGGCGACGAAAGCCGCGCCTTTATCGACATGTTCAGTGTGCATATGCTTGCGCCGTACCTGATCAACCTGCATTGTTCACCTCTGCTGCAACGCTCGACACCAGCCGACATCGTGCACATCAGCGACGACGTGGTGCGCAAGGGCAGCCGTCAGCACATCGCCTATTGCGCCACCAAGGCCGGGCTCGACAGCCTCACGCTGTCGTTTGCCGCGCAGTTCGCGCCGTTGATCAAGGTCAACGGCATTGCGCCGGCCATGGTGATGTTCAACGAGGACGACGACGCGGCCTACCGCGCCAGGGTCCTGGCCAAGTCGGCCCTGGGCATTGAACCCGGGCCGGAGGTGATCTACCAGAGCGTGCGTTACCTGCTGGACAACCCCTATGTCACCGGGACCACCCTGACCGTCAACGGCGGGCGGCATATCAAGTAAGCCGTTTTTGAGGATGTTGTATGACTTTGTCCCTGCCCCACCATTACCGCGAAATCCTCAAGGGCCTGGGTGAAGATCCTGAGCGCGAGGGCCTGCTCGACACGCCCAAGCGCGCCGCCAAGGCGATGCAATACCTGTGTCATGGCTACGAGCAGAACCTGGAAGAAATCGTCAACGGCGCACTGTTCGCCTCCGACAATGACGAGATGGTGATCCTGCAGGACATCGAGCTGTACTCGCTGTGCGAGCATCACCTGCTGCCCTTTATCGGCAAGGCCCATGTGGCCTATATTCCGACCGGCAAGGTGCTGGGCCTGTCGAAGCTGGCGCGCATCGTCGACATGTACGCCAGGCGCCTGCAGATCCAGGAAAACCTCACGCGGCAGATCGCCGACGCGATCCAGCAGGTCACCCAGGCCGCCGGCGTGGCGGTGGTAATAGAAGCCAGGCACATGTGCATGATGATGCGCGGTGTGGAAAAACAGAACTCAACCATGAACACCTCGGTGATGCTCGGCGCGTTCCGCGAGTCGAACACCACGCGCATGGAGTTCCTGCAATTGATTGGACGGAGCAAGTAGCAATGCCACAACTTCAACCAGGCATGGCGCGCATCCGGGTCAAGGACCTGTGCCTGCGCACTTTTATCGGCATCAATGAGGACGAAATCCTCAACAAGCAGGATGTGCTGATCAACCTGACCATCCTGTATGCCGCCCAGGAAGCCGTGCGCGATAATGACATCGACCATGCGTTGAACTACCGCACCATCACCAAGGCGATCATCGCGCACGTGGAAGGCAATCGGTTTGCCTTGCTCGAGCGCCTGACCCAGGAGCTGCTGGACCTGGTGATGAGCAACGAATCGGTGCTGTACGCCGAAGTCGAGGTGGACAAGCCCCACGCACTGCGCTTTGCCGAGTCGGTTTCGATTACGTTAGCTGCAAGCCGTGAGTTACAAGCTTCAAGCTAAAAGCCACACGCATTCCAACTTGCAGCTTGAAGCTTACCCGCTTGAAGCTGTCTCGGAGAGATTCCATGAACGACCAACAACGCCTCGAACTCGAAGCCGCCGCCTTTCGCCGGCTGGTAGCCCACCTGGACAGCCGCAAGGATGTGCAGAACATCGACCTGATGAACCTGGCCGGCTTCTGCCGCAACTGCCTGTCCAAGTGGTACAAGGCCGAAGCCGATGAGCGCCAGATCGACCTGAGCCTCGATGACGCCCGTGAAGTGGTGTACGGCATGCCGTACGCCGAGTGGAAAGCTCAATACCAGAAAGAAGCCAGCGCCGACCAGCAAGCGGCGTTTGCCAAAGGAAAAACCCATGACTGACCTGAACACCCTGCGCGCCAGCCTCAACAGCGGTAACCACGCGTTTGCCGATACCTTGGCCTTCGTCGCAGCCGGTTACGATTACCAGCCGCAAGCCTTCACCAACGGCGACGTCGAAAACGCCGCCGGCCAGAACGAAGGCTCGTGCAAGACCCTTGGGTTGGCGCTGTTGGAGGGCTTAAGCGATCAGGAAGCGTTGCTGGCGTTCGGTGAGCATTACCGCTCGGTGGTGGCAACGCCGCAAGGCAGCGACCATGGCAATATCCGTGCGCTGATCACACACGGCCTGGCCGGCGTGACATTCACCGCCCAACCCCTGACCCGTAAATCCTGAGTCAGACACAGATCAACATGTGGGAGGGGGCTTGCCCCCGATAGCGATGTGTCAGTCAGTACATTGGGTACTGAACCACCGCAATCGGGGGCAAGCCCCCTCCCACATTTAAAGTACAGACACAAAAAAACCGGCCTCGCGGCCGGTTTTTTTTATTTCAACGAGTTAGAACGAAGCGTCTTTCAACCCATCGAGGTAACGCTCGGCGTCCAGGGCCGCCATGCAACCGGCGCCGGCCGAGGTGATGGCCTGGCGGTAGACGTGGTCAGCCACGTCACCGGCAGCGAAGATGCCTTCGATGTTGGTGGCAGTGGCATTGCCTTCACGGCCGCCCTGCACCACCAGGTAACCATCTTTGGCTTCCAGCACACCCTCGAACAGCGAAGTGTTCGGCGTGTGGCCGATGGCGATGAATACGCCGTCGACTTTCAGCTCGTCGAAGCTGCCGTCGTTGTTCTTCAGGCGGGCACCGGTCACGCCCATGTTGTCACCCAGGACTTCGTCCAGCGTGGCGTTGAGCTTGAGGATGATCTTGCCTTCAGCGACACGGGCGTGCAGCTTGTCGATCAGGATCTTCTCGGCACGGAAGGTTTCGCGGCGATGCACCAGGGTCACGGTGCTGGCGATGTTGGCCAGGTACAGCGCTTCTTCCACGGCGGTGTTGCCGCCACCGACCACAGCCACTGGCTTGTTGCGATAGAAGAAACCGTCGCAGGTCGCGCAGGCGGAAACACCCTTGCCCATGAACGCCTCTTCCGATGGCAAGCCCAGGTAACGGGCGCTGGCGCCGGTGGCGATGATCAGCGCGTCACAGGTGTACACGCCACTGTCGCCGGTCAGGCTGTAAGGCTTCTTGGAGAAGTCGACCTTGTTGATGTGGTCAAACACAATCTCGGTTTCAAAGCGTTCGGCGTGTTCTTTCATACGCTCCATCAGCACCGGGCCGGTCAGGCCGTGGACATCGCCCGGCCAGTTGTCGACTTCAGTGGTGGTGGTCAACTGACCGCCCGCCTGCATGCCGGTAATCAGCAGCGGCTTGAGGTTGGCCCGGGCAGCGTAGACGGCAGCGCTGTAACCGGCAGGGCCGGAACCGAGAATAATCACTCGCGAATGACGGGTATCAGACATGACTCACTCCTATCGACCGCCCGCACAACAGGACGGCTGGAATAAAAAAGGACCGCGAAGCACTTGGGGAAGGCTTGAACTCGCGGATCCTGAAAATGATGGGTGCAGCGTATAGAGGGGGGCAAGATTAAGGAAATACGCAATAACAATCCAGCTCATAGGTGGTCTCTATGCAGTCGACCGGTTTGATCGACCTGCTCGCTCACTTAGGTGTTACTGCTGATGTCGCCACTTTCACCGTCACGGCAAAGCCGGTAAGGTCGGCGCGTTCGCCCTTCTGCTCGGAGTCTTCCATGCCTGCCCCCGTTCTTTCCGGCCCGCAATACCTGCGTGAAGGCCTCAAACTGGTGCTGAGCCCCGGCCTGCGCCTGTTCGTACTGCTACCGCTGGCAATTAACCTGGTGCTGTTTTTCGGTTTGATCTACTTTGCCGGGCATCAATTCAGCCTGTGGGTCGACCACCTGATGCCCACGCTGCCCAGTTGGCTGAGCTTCTTGAATTACCTGCTGTGGCCCTTATTCGTGGTGCTGGTGGTGTTGATGGTGTTTTTTACCTTCACCATGCTCGCCAATATCATCGCGGCACCCTTCAATGGTTTTCTCGCCGAGAAAGTCGAGGTCGTGGTGCGCGGCACCGACGACTTCCCGCCGTTCAGTTGGGGCGAGCTGATAGCGATGATCCCGCGCACGCTGGCCCGGGAAATGCGCAAGCTGGGCTACTTCCTGCCGCGGGCCATCGGCCTGTTCATCCTGTCGTTCATTCCAGTGGTCAACCTGATCGCCGCGCCATTGTGGCTACTGTTCGGCGTGTGGATGATGGCGATCCAGTACATCGACTACCCGGCCGACAACCACAAGCTGGGCTGGAACGAAATGCTCGCCTGGCTGCGCCAGAAGCGCTGGCAGAGCATGAGTTTTGGCGGCATCGTTTACCTGGTGCTGCTGGTGCCGGTGGTCAACCTGCTGATGATGCCGGCGGCAGTCGCCGGGGCCACGCTGTTCTGGGTGCGCGAACAAGGTGCGGAGGCGATGGCGGGGCAACAGGTGGCCCGGTCATAAATCCATCATCCCGTTGACACAATGAAGACATGGCCCACAGCGACACTGTGGGTCATGACGACAGCTTCGCTCCACATCACCCTGATCACCGAAACCTTCCCGCCGGAAATCAACGGGGTGGCCAATACCCTTGGCCGCCTGTGCGACGGCTTGCGCGCACGCGGCCACCAGATCGAACTGGTGCGCCCGCGCCAAGGTGTCGACCAGAGCCGACCGAGTGACGATGGGTTGCTGCTGTGCCGAGGCTGGCCGTTGCCGGGGTATCCGGGGCTGCAATGGGGCCAATCGTCGATGCACAAACTGCTGCGACGCTGGACCCGCCAACGCCCGGATGTTTTATACATCGCCACCGAGGGGCCGTTGGGCTTGTCGGCGCTGCGCGCGGCGCGACGCTTGGGCATCAGCGTGGTCAGCGGCTTTCACACCAACTTTCAACAGTATTCGAACCAGTACGGTTTGAGTCTGTTAAGTCGCCTGGTCACCCACTACCTGCGCTGGTTTCATAACCGGTCGACGTTGACGCTGGTGCCCAGCGCGAGTCAGCGCCTGGAGCTGGAGCGCCGGCACTTCGAGCGTCTCGGGATGCTGTCGCGGGGGGTCGATAGCCAACTGTTCCACCCGGCGAAACGCGACGACGCCCTGCGCGAAAGCTGGGGCCTGGAGGGCGGCGATCTTGCAGTGCTGCACGTAGGACGCCTCGCCCAAGAGAAAAACCTCGGGCTGCTCAAACGCTGTTTCGATGCGTTGCAGAGCACTTACCCATCGCAGCGGCTCAAGCTGGTGATTGTCGGCGATGGGCCGCAGCGCAGCCTGTTGCAGCGCGATCTGCCGGACGCGGTGTTCTGCGGCACCCAGCGCGGTGAAGCACTGGCACGGCATTACGCCTCGGGCGATCTGTTTGTGTTTCCCAGCCTGACCGAGACGTTTGGCAATGTGGTGCTTGAGGCCATGGCTTCCGGCCTGGGTGTGGTGGCCTACGATCAGGCGGCCGCTTCCCAGCATATTCGCCACGGCTACAACGGCGTGCTGGCGATGCCGGGGGATGAAAACGCGTTTTGCGATGCAGCCGTGTGGCTGCTGGAAGAGCGCGAGACGCTGCGCCGGGCGCGCCTGAATGCGCGGCAGCATGCCAGTCGCCAGGGGTGGCCGGCGATCATCGAGCAATTCGAAAACCAACTGCGAGGGGCGTGCGCAGAACAGCCAGTCATACCGTCACAGACCTGCGTGCGTTGAGCGTGGGGCTGAAGATCAGGAAAGGATTACTCGATATTTAAACAGGGAACGTCTTACAGCCAATTGCCAACCATTGATACCTGCCACCCACCACGGGCAGGGCCTTCACATCAATGGAGATACGAAGACATGGCAATTTATGGAATGGGTGTACGCAACGGGGTCAACATGCCGACGGCAGAGTGGATGCGCCAACAACAGATACTGGATAAGTCCAGAGCTGAGCCTGCAACCTACGACCAGTCGCCCCGTAAGGACGGGCACAGGACTGATCGCAGCCGGGAGTTGAGGAAGGGAGTGGAGTACTGATTCAGCAGGCCAGCTCCCCGTGATGTTCACGGGGAGTTCCGCATTTTTATACCAGGCTCGTCAACGCTTCACGACTGAAGGGCAGGATGTCAGCCTCCCGACCCTCACGCACCTTCACCGCCCAATCGGGATCCACCAGCAACGCACGGCCCACGGCGACCAGATCGAACTCGTCGTTATTCAAGCGCTCCAGCAGTTTTTCCAGGCTTGCTGGCTGGGCAACTTTGTCGGTGTTGACCATGAACTGCAGGAATTCGCCGTCCAGGCCGACGCTGCCCACGGTGATCGTCGGCTTACCGGTCAGCTGGCGGGTCCAGCCGGCCAGGTTGAGGTCGGAACCTTCGAATTCCGGCTCCCAGAACCGGCGCGTGGAACAGTGGAAAATATCCACACCGGCGTCGGACAGCGGCTTGAGGAATTCGCCCAATGCCTCGGGCGTTTGCACCAGGCGCGCGGTGTAGTCCTGTTGCTTCCACTGGGAAAATCGCAGGATGATCGGAAAATCCGGGCCGACGGCAGCGCGGGTAGCCTGGATCAGTTCGATAGCGAAACGTGAGCGGTTGGCCAGGCTGCCGCCGTACTCGTCGGTACGCTGGTTGCTGCCTTCCCAGAAGAACTGATCCACCAGGTAGCCGTGGGCGCCGTGGATCTCCACACCGTCCATGCCAATGCGCTGGGCATCCTTGGCCGCCTGGGCGAAGGCGTTGATCACGTCCTTGATGTCCTGGGTGGTCATGCCGTGGACGACCACATTGCCATCCTTGAGCTTTTCCATCGGACCATAGGCCGGCACGCTGGCGTCCGGTTCGGTACCGATACGGCGCACGCTGCCCACATGCCACAGCTGCGGAACAATCTTGCCGCCTTCGGCGTGGACCGCATCGACCACTTTCTTCCAGCCGGCCAATGCCGCTTCGCCATAAAAATGCGGAACGTTAGGGTAGCCGTTGGAGGCCTGATGGCCGACCACGGTGCCTTCGGTGATGATCAGTCCGACGCCGGCGGCGGCGCGACGGCGGTAGTACTCGATCACTTTGGAGTTGGGTACGCCGCCCGGTGAGAACGAGCGCGTCATGGGCGCCATGACCACGCGAGTCGACAGCTGCAGTGCACCGAGCTGGAATGGTTTGAATAACGCTTGAACAGGCATGGGAGCACTCCACATCAGACGGATTTATGATGTGGATAATATGGGCGCCCCGGCCTGCTGGATAGCACTATTGATCTGAGTGATTAAGGCGATAAAAGCCACCGAATACCCGTAGGAGCGAGCTTGCTCGCGAAGAGCCTGGGGACGCCGCGTATATCCAGAGTACACGCGTTATCGTTGGCGATTTTCGCGAGCGAGCTCGCTCCTACAGGAAACAGGGTTAGCTCAGGGCTTTTTCGATGGCCTGGATGATCAAAGGATCTTCCGGTGGGGTACGTGGCGAAAAGCGCGCCAACACGCGACCGTCCTTGCCGAGCAGGAATTTTTCGAAGTTCCAGGTAATATCCCCGGGAAATTCGGCGCCCTCGCCCGCCAGCAGGCGGTATAGCTGGTGACGGTCCGGCCCGTTCACCTCAAGCTTGCTGCCCAACGGGAAGGTCACGCCGTAGTTCAGGCTGCAGAACTCGCTGATCTCCTGCTCGGTGCCCGGCTCCTGGCCCGCAAACTGGTTGCATGGCAGGCCCAGCACGGTAAAACCCTGGCCTTTATACTGCTGGTAGAGGTTTTCCAACGCCCCGTATTGCGGGGTCAGGCCGCATTTGGAGGCCACGTTGACCACCAGCACCACTTGCCCCTTGTAAGGGGCCAGCGGTAGCTCTTGCCCGTCCAACGCTTTGAGTTTCAGGTCGTGGAAAGCACTCATGACAAACTCCAGATATCCCATGTTCTTCGCATTGCAACGGTTCGAGATTACAGACCACAAGCTTTCAATCATAGATGCCGATTGAAAAACTCGCCCGCCGGTTATTGCGCTGTTGGCCAGGGCAAAATCGGAATCGCCGTCACTGCGTTCTGTGGGCTGCCTTCGATCAGGCGGTCGCTGTAGACCAGGTACACCAGCGTATTACGCTTCTTGTCGAGGAAACGTACCACCTGCATGGTCTTGAATACCAACGAAGTGCGCTCCTTGAACACTTCGTCGCCGTCCTTGAGTTCGCCCTTGAAGTGGATCGGGCCAACCTGGCGGCAGGCAATCGAGGCTTCGGCGCGGTCTTCGGCCAGGCCCAGGCCGCCTTTCACGCCGCCGGTCTTGGCGCGCGACAGGTAACACGTCACGCCGTCGACCTTGGGGTCATCGAAGGCTTCGACCACGATCCGGTCGTTGGGCCCGACAAACTTGAACACTGTCGAGACCTGGCCGATCTCTTCGGCCGAGGCCAGCAGTGGCATGGCCAGTAACAGGCCGAGCAATCCCTTCATGATGCGCATCGTGTATTCCTTTGGTTAAACCAGGATCAGGTTGTCGCGGTGAACCAGTTCCGGTTCGGCCATATAACCCAATAGACCGACAATCGCGTCAGACGACTGCCCGATGATTTTCTGCGCCTCAAGCGCACTGTAGTTGGCCAGGCCGCGGGCGATCTCACGACCATCCGGCGCCACGCACACCACCATCTCGCCGCGACGGAAGCTGCCTTGCACCAACTTGACACCCACCGGCAGCAAGCTCTTGTTGCCCTGGGACAACGCCGACACAGCACCCGCGTCGAGCACCAGCGTGCCACGGGTTTGCAGGTGCCCGGCCAGCCACTGCTTGCGTGCCGCGAGCATGCCGCGCTCCGGCGACAGCAGCGTGCCGATGCGCTCTCCGGCCTTGAGACGGTCCAACACGCGCTCCAGGCGCCCGCCGACGATGATGGTATGGGCACCGGAACGCGCAGCCAGGCGCGCGGCGCGCAACTTGGTCTGCATGCCGCCACGGCCCAATGCGCCACCGACACTGCCGGCCACGGCATCCAGCGCCGGGTCATCCGCGCGTGCTTCGTAGATCATCTGGGCGTCGGGGTTGTTGCGCGGGTCGGCGTCGAACATGCCGTCGCGATCGGTGAGGATCACCAGCAGGTCGGCCTCCACCAGGTTGGCCACCAGCGCGGCCAGGGTGTCGTTGTCGCCGAAACGGATTTCGTCGGTGACCACGGTGTCGTTCTCGTTGATCACCGGGATGACCTTGAGCTCCACCAGCGCACGCAAGGTGCTGCGGGCGTTGAGGTAGCGCTTGCGGTCGGACAGGTCGTCGTGGGTCAGCAGGATCTGCGCCGTGTGGCGGCCGTGCTCGGCAAAGCTCGATTCCCAGGCTTGCACCAGGCCCATCTGGCCGATGGCGGCGGCGGCTTGCAGCTCGTGCATCGCGCTGGGTCGCGCGGTCCAGCCGAGGCGGCTCATCCCGGCGGCCACGGCCCCGGAGGAGACCAGCACCAACTCGACACCGGCCTCATGCAAGGCCACCATCTGCTCGACCCAGACGCTCATGGCTGCGCGATCCAGACCCTTGCCATCCGCCGTCAGCAATGCGCTGCCGATCTTTACGACCCAGCGCTGCGCGCCTGTCACTTTGCTCCGCATCATCTTCAACCTTAGAGTGAGGGCCGCGCGACCCAGCGCCGCCCATAACGTTATACCCGGATACCAAAACGCCGCTCCAGGGAGCGGCGTTCAAGTTTATCGCAACGAATCAGTCGCGCACGTAAATGATTTCCGGACCGTCTTCATCATCCACGTCTTCTTCGTCCCAGTCATCGTCGCCGATGTCATGGACCGACTTCACGCCGCTGCGGCGCAGGGCACGCTGGTCGTCCAGGGCCTGCAGCTGGGCGCGGGCTTCGTCTTCGATCTGCTGGTCGAGCTCGGCCAGTTCTGCCTTGAATACCGGGTCGGCCGCCAAGCGGTCGGCGCGGTCTTCGAGGTAGCGCATGATGTCGCGGGTCAGGCGCTCGGTGCCTTCTTTGGCAATGGCCGAGATCACGTAGACCGGACCTTCCCACTCCAGGCGATCGACGATTTCCTTGACGCGCTCTTCGTGCTCTTCCTCAAGGATCTGGTCGCACTTGTTCAGCACCAGCCAACGATCACGCTCGGCCAGGGCCGGGCTGAACTTGGTCAGCTCGCTGACGATCACTTCGGCGGCGTCCGCGGCACTGGTTTCATCCAGTGGCGCCATGTCGACGAGGTGCAGCAGCAAACGGGTACGCGACAAGTGCTTGAGGAAGCGAATCCCCAGGCCCGCGCCATCGGAAGCACCTTCGATCAAGCCGGGAATGTCGGCAATCACAAAGCTTTTCCAGCGGTCGACGCTGACCACGCCCAGGTTTGGCACCAGGGTGGTGAACGGGTAGTCGGCGACTTTCGGCTTGGCGGCCGAGACCGAGCGGATGAAGGTACTTTTACCGGCGTTCGGCAAGCCCAGCAGGCCGACGTCAGCGAGTACTTTCATTTCCAGCTTGAGGTCACGCTGCTCGCCCGGCTTGCCCGGCGTGGTCTGGCGTGGCGCACGGTTGGTACTGGACTTGAAGCGGGTGTTACCCAGCCCGTGCCAGCCGCCCTGCACAACCATCAGCTTCTGGCCGGCCTTGGTCAGGTCGCCGATCACTTCCTGGGTGGCGGAGTCGATGATCGTGGTGCCGACCGGTACGCGCAGTACCAGGTCTTCGCCTTTCTTGCCGGTGCAGTCGGTGCTGCCGCCGTTGGAGCCACGCTCGGCATCGAAGTGCCGGGTGTAACGGTAGTCGACCAGGGTGTTGAGGTTTTCGTCGGCCATCATGTAGATGGAACCGCCGTCACCGCCGTCACCGCCGTTTGGGCCACCGTTTTCGATGAATTTTTCGCGACGGAAACTCATGCAACCGTTACCGCCGTCGCCTGCTTTTACTCGGATGGAAACTTCATCAACAAACTTCATAACAAAACGCCTCTCGCCGCACGGACGAGCTTAAGAAACCAAGACATAAGACTCTTGCAAAAATGAGCGCAGCGACCTCAAGCAACGACCGCAAATCCTGCTGCCCTCGCCCATGACAAACAGCTTTGCAAGAGACTCACTCCACAAACGAAAAAGCCCCGTCGCAAGACAGGGCTTTTCCAGCGATCTCGCAATTAAGCTGCGACAACGCTCACGTAACGGCGGTTGAACGCGCCCTTTACTTCGAACTTGATCACGCCTTCGATTTTAGCGAAGAGGGTGTGATCTTTACCCATGCCAACACCGTAACCGGCGTGGAATTGGGTGCCGCGCTGACGCACGATGATGTTGCCCGGAATGATTTTCTGGCCGCCATACATCTTCACGCCAAGGCGTTTGGCTTCTGAGTCGCGACCGTTACGGGTACTACCACCAGCTTTTTTGTGTGCCATGAGTCAATTCTCCTAGTGAGGAATTAGGCTGAAATTAAGCCTGAATACCGGTGATTTTGATCTCGGTGTACCACTGGCGGTGGCCCATACGCTTCATGTGGTGCTTACGACGACGGAACTTGATGATGCGGACTTTATCGTGACGACCTTGGGAGATCACTTCAGCCACAACGGTAGCGCCAGCAACAACTGGAGCGCCGATGTTCACGTCATCGCCATTGGCGACCAACAGAACGCGATCAAAAGTAACGGAGTCGCCAGTAGCGAGTTCCAGTTTTTCGATCTTCAGGTATTCACCTGGGGCGACCTTGTATTGCTTGCCACCAGTAACAATTACTGCGTACGACATGGTATTTCTCCGATAATCCTGCTCACCCAGCTCTTTATAAGAAGAGGTATTGGCTGGCATGGCTGCATGGGATGGACGTCCCGAATGCAATTGCGTAAGGCAGGTGCTGCCCAGGAAGTTCAGGGTGCGCGATTGTACGCAAGCAACAGAAGTGTTGCAAGGGGCCGTCCATCGCGCCTTGACACCCAGGGGCGTGGGTCCTAGCATGCCGCGCAACCCTTCTGGAGCGACTGTCGCTGATGCAACCCCAAGCTTTCTACCGCGCGGTCGCGGACGATTTTACCGCCGTCGACGGCATCATCAAGCAGCAGCTGACGTCTAAAGTGCCGCTGGTCTCCAAAATTGGCGACTACATTACGTCGGCCGGTGGCAAACGCCTGCGTCCTTTATTGGTGTTGCTGTGTGGCAAGGCCCTGGGACGCGAAGGCGATGACCTGCGCCTGCTGGCTGCCACCATCGAATTCCTGCACACCGCCACCCTGCTGCACGACGACGTGGTCGACATGTCGGGCATGCGCCGTGGCCGCGAAACCGCCAACGCCATGTGGGGCAACGCCCCGAGTGTGCTGGTGGGCGACTTCCTGTACTCGCGCTCGTTTGAAATGATGGTCGAGCTGGGCTCGATGCCGGTGATGAAGATTCTGTCACAGGCCACGCGCATCATCGCCGAAGGCGAAGTGTTGCAGCTGTCCAAGGTGCGCGACGCCAGCACCACCGAAGAAACCTACATGGAAGTGATTCGCGGCAAGACTGCGATGCTCTTCGAAGCCTCCACCCACAGCGCCGCCGCATTGTGTGGGGCAAACGCCGAACAGGCCGAAGCCCTGCGCACCTTTGGCGACCACCTGGGCGTGGCGTTCCAGCTGGTGGACGACCTGCTCGACTACCGTGGCGACGCCGAGACCCTGGGCAAGAACGTTGGTGACGACCTGGCCGAGGGCAAGCCGACCTTGCCGCTGATCTACACCATGCGCGAAGGCACGCCGGAACAGGCTGCCCTGGTGCGCAAGGCGATCCAGAAAGGCGGCATCGAAGACCTGGAGGCCATCCGCGCCGCCGTCGAAGCCTCCGGTTCCCTGGAGTACACCGCACAACTGGCGCGTGATTACGTGGCCCGTGCGATCAAGTGCCTGGAAGCCCTGCCCGCCAGCGAATACCGGGATGCCCTGGTGGAGCTGAGCGAGTTCGCGGTCGCCCGTACGCACTAAAGCACCAGCGCCGCAGGACAATGTGGGAGGGGGCTTGCTCCCGATAGCAGAGTGTCAGCCAATGGATAAGTTGGCTGCTGCACCGCCATCGGGGGCAAGCCCCCTCCCACATTTGGATTTCAAACAACCTGCGAGACCACAAACCCCTATATAATGTGCGACTTTTAGCCATCCTGACTCTCAAGGAGCTTTAGTGAGCACGTTGCCACCCTGCCCGAAATGCAATTCCGAATACACCTACGAAGACGGGGCCCAACTGGTCTGCCCGGAATGCGCCCATGAGTGGTCCGCCAATGGCGAGGCTGACGTGGCCAGCGATGAAACCGTGAAGAAAGACTCCGTGGGCAACGTCCTGCAGGACGGCGACACCATCACCGTGATCAAGGACCTCAAGGTCAAGGGTACTTCGCTGGTGGTCAAGGTCGGCACCAAGGTCAAGAACATCCGCCTGTGCGACGGCGACCACGATATCGATTGCAAGATTGATGGCATCGGCCCGATGAAACTCAAGTCCGAGTTCGTGCGTAAGGTCTGATCCTGCTGCATTCCATCCCACGCCCGGCGTGGGATGGCGTTTCGCCCTCTTGATTGACCCATCGCAATCGTCACTCAGAAAATACCGGAAACCGCCAATAGGCACTTGCTATTCTGTGAATAAGAATTATTCTCATTGAAACCCATCAAGGAGAACGACCATGACTTATTTGATAGACGCCTGGCTGGACCGTCCACACCCCTACCTGCGGATCCTGCATCGGGAAACCGGCGAAGTCTGTGCTGTGCTGGAAGAGGAAGCGCTCAATGAGCTGCAGGACCAGGGCGACTTGGACGTCAATGGGCTGAGCTCAAGCGAACCCGGCGTGTTGAAGGAGGTGGTGCGCAATCTGTTTCTGTTCTGCTACGCCAGGGCGTTGCGCCCGGCGACGGAACTCAGTGGCAAGTTCCACCCATGAACCGCCCTGCAACACACTGTAGGAGCGAGCTTGCTCACGATGACCGTATAAACGACGCGTTCATCCTGGGTGCCCGCGTCATCGGTAACGTTTTTCGCGAGCAAGCTCGCTCCTACAGGTGATCAACAGCAGGTCTTACAGAACGTCGAGCAGCTCGACGTCGAATACCAGAACGCTGTGCGGCGGGATGCTGCCAACGCCTTGAGCGCCGTAAGCCAGTTCGCTCGGCACGTACAGGCGCCATTTGCTGCCGGCATTCATCAGTTGCAGGGCTTCGGTCCAGCCGGCGATTACGCCGCCAACCGGGAATTCTGCAGGCTGGCCGCGCTCGTAGGAGCTGTCGAATACTGTGCCGTCGATCAGTGTGCCGTGGTAGTGGGTGCGCACTTGATCTTCACGGGTCGGCTTGGCGCCATCACCGGCGGTCAGCACTTCAAATTGCAGGCCGGAAGCCAGGGTGGTGATGCCATCACGCTTGGCGTTTTCGGCCAGGAATGCAAGGCCCGCGCCCGCAGCGGCTTCAGCCTTGGCGGCCGCTTCAGCCTGCATGACTTCGCGGATCACCTTGAAGCTGGCAGCCATTTGCTCTTGGTCCACACGGCTTGGCTTACCGCCGAACGCGTCGGTCAGGCCAGCCAGGATCGCGTCCAGGCTAACGCCCGGTGGTGGGTTGTCACGCAGTTGGTCGCCCAACTGACGGCCGATACCGTAGCTGACGCGGGTTTCGTCGGTGGACAGATTAACTTCGGACATGAAGAGGCTCCGCTGTAGGACAACGCGATTTTCCGCGCCATCCAAAACTAAAAGGGCCCGCAGACTAGCACACAAGTCCGACCCGTGATGAGCCCACCTTCCCATCCGCGCACTGCGCCGGCGCGCCCTTCGTCGCACCGGTAATAAAAGCATTTCAGATTCACGCCCTGCCGCCGATACAGCGCTACACACTTTGGCTGGCCCCAACAACAACACCGTCCAGCAAACCGACATCATTCTTGCGGAGCATTCGATGAACAGCTGGTTCGGCAACATCAGCGTCAACCTCAAACTGGGCCTGGGCTTCGGCCTGGTGCTTGTCCTCACCTCGATCCTGGCGCTCACCGGCTGGAACAGCCTGGGCAGCCTGATCGACCGCAGCAACTGGATGAGCGACATCACCCAGCTCAACGCCTCGCTGACCAAGCTGCGCATCGTGCGCCTGCAATACATGCTGGCCAACGGCGATGAAGCCGTGGCGCAGAACGTACAGACCAGCCTTGACGCTTTCGCCGCCCAGCAACAGAAACTGCTGGACAGCTTCAAGAGCCCGGAAAACCTCAAGCTGCTCAACGAACAGAAAGCTGTCATTACGGCGTATCAGCAGTCCCTGAACAAAATGCGCGAGGCCTATCGCAACGGCAACGCCGCGCGCCAGGTCATGGGCGACAAGGCCGATATCGCCAACGCACAAATCAATGCCCTGGACACCAGCGTGGAGCAGATGCCGGAAAGCCCGGAGCGTTTCGCACAGTTCCAGGCCGTGACCAATGCCAAGGAAGAATTCCTGCTGGCGCGCTATGAAGTGCGCGGTTACACCAACAACGTCAGTGCAGAGACCGAAGCCCGCGCCGCTGCGCAAATCGAGAAAGCCATCGCCGGGTTGAAAAACCTCAACGCGGTGTTCGGCAGCAGCCAGCAAACCGCACTGGCGTCGCTGGAAACTGCACTCGGCGCCTATCGCAGCGCCGTACAGAGCTACAAGGCCGCCAACGCCAACATCGTGACCGCACGCGCCGAAATGACCACCCAAGGCACCGATATCGTCACCATCAGCGACAAGCTGTACGACATCCAGCTGGAACGTCGCGATGCCGAAAGCGCCCAGGCCCGCAGCCTGCAATTGATCAGCACCTTGCTCGCCCTGTTGGTCGGCATCATCGCGGCGCTGGTGATCACGCGCCAGATCACCCGTCCGCTGCAAGAAACCCTGGCCGTGGTTGAACGCATTGCCTCCGGGGACCTGAGCCATAACATCCAGGTCACCCGCCGTGATGAGCTGGGTGTGCTGCAACAAGGCATCCAGCGCATGGGCACCACCTTGCGCGAGCTGATCAGCGGGATCCGTGATGGCGTGACCCAGATCGCCAGCGCGGCCGAGGAGCTGTCAGCCGTTACCGAGCAGACCAGCGCCGGCGTCAACAGCCAGAAGATCGAGACCGATCAGGTCGCTACGGCGATGCATGAAATGACCGCCACCGTGCAGGAAGTGGCGCGCAATGCCGAACAGGCTTCCCTGGCTGCAGCCGATGCCGATGGGCAGGCCCGTGCAGGCGACAAAGTGGTGGCCGAAGCCATCGCCCAGATCGAACGCCTGGCCGCTGAAGTGGCACGCTCCACCGACGCCATGGCGCACCTGCAACAAGAGAGCAACAAGATCGGCAGCGTGATGGATGTGATCAAGGCCGTGGCCGAACAGACCAACCTGCTGGCCCTCAACGCCGCGATTGAAGCGGCGCGCGCCGGTGAAGCCGGGCGTGGGTTCGCCGTGGTCGCCGACGAAGTGCGTGGCCTGGCCCAGCGTACGCAGAAGTCCACCGAGGAAATCGAAGGCCTGGTGGCCGGTTTGCAGAACGGTACTCAGCAAGTGGCCAACGTGATGAACAACAGCCGCAGCCTCACCGACAGCAGCGTCGAGCTGACGCGCAAGGCTGGCGTATCGCTGGAAAACATCACCCGCACGGTGTCGAACATCCAGTCGATGAACCAGCAGATCGCTGCTGCCGCCGAGCAACAGAGCGCCGTGGCCGAAGAGATCAGCCGCAGCATTGTGAACGTGCGCGATGTGTCTGAGCAGACCGCCACGGCGAGTGACGAGACGGCCAAGTCGAGCGTGGAACTGGCGCGCCTGGGAAGCCAGTTGCAGCAGATGGTCAGCCATTTCCGGGTGTAGCCAACTGCAAGCTCACCACAGATGCAGCCCCGGTCACTGACCGGGGCTGCTATCAATCCGTTAATCCTTCCCCTCTTCGACAAACACCAGCCGATTGCCAAACGGGTCCTTGATACTCATCTCCCGCGAGCCCCAGGGTGTTTCTTCAACGCCAGGCTTGGCATAACGGTAATCCTTGGCCTGCAATTGCTGCTGGTACGCGTCCACCCCTTGCGCCTGAATCCGCACTGCTGCGCCCGGTGACGCATCGCCATGGTGCTCGGACAAATGCAGCACGCACTGTCCCAACGACACCTGCAGGTACAACGGAAAATTGGCCTCGAAGCGATGCTGCCAATCGACCTTGAACCCCAGGAAGTCGACGTAGAACTCCAGTGCCTTGGCCTCGTCGAAAATCCTCAGAATGGGGGTAACGTTTCCCAGGGACATTTATCTTCCTCCTTTTTCATCCCGCCACTATGCCGCCCTGCTATCGCGTCCACAACTCCGTTATCCGCCCCTGAAGAGCACGATCATGAGCCAGGTGAACCTCGTCGAACCCATAGGCACCCTGTCCGAACATGTTCAAGTCTCCATTGCTACGCAGCTCATCAATTTCACCCGGTTCCTTGCCCTCCCGCGCTTCAAAGAATTGCGGGTTGTGCTCAACGTTCTCAACCAGCGAAACCGCAGGTATTTGCGATGTGTCGATTTCGTATAGTTTGTACTTCCCATTGAACTGGGTCCGACCGTACTCCATGGCAGCCTCTTTGGAACGAGAGGTGATGAGCACATCGCCATCCATCATTTTCTCTACGCCGTCGAAGAAGTTGGAATCGTTGAACCCATAGGTCACCGGGCTACCACGCCGCTCCACCCTCTCGGTACTCTCCGCGCGGTACAATTTTGGTATATCGGTTCTTTCGATCATTCCCCGACTATTGAAATAACCGCCGGAAGGCAGGGTAACCTTGTCTTTGAAGAGGTTCTCTTTCAAGACATGCGCATCGTTGTACGGCGAATATTGCGCGCTGGACGTTGCGTTGGAGGCCGGTGAAGAGTCCATTGAATCGCCAGCGTCGGAACCGCTCGAGGAGCCGGGAACCAACGTTGCCTCTGCAGAATTCGCAGGTTCTGAAGCCTCCATGGACTCACTGGCCAAATCGTTCGACTCTGTCCAGGGCGACGTCGGGGTTCTCGGTGATAAATACGTGTCTAAAGCGTGATCATACAAAGGGTTGATCGGGCGCGGCGTTGAAAACTGAAAGGGTTTCGTGGGGCCCGCCAGGTAACCCACCTGCCCATTGACACGTTGCAATGAAGGCGCCGGTGTCCCTGGCACTGGCTCTTGGGCGGCTTTAGGCAACGCACTTTTGCCCGCTGCGTGCACCAACGCCATGGTTGCCAGGTCGAATAGCGATGCATGGAGCCCGCTCTGGCGTTCTTGCTGGGTATCGCCGTCTACCGCATTTTCGACTTCCAGCCCCACCTGCGTGCCAAAGGCCACGGCACCGATGCCTAAACCTATAGGTCCGAGCAATGCCAAGGGAATGGAAAAAACCGCGTTGGCCGATTGTACGAAACCCAGGGCATCATCCTGAGTGACCTCAGCATTGGATTTGATTTCGGTATCAATATCCGAGCTAATCCGGGCTTGTGTCTGTTTAGCCATAAAGGCAAATAGATCATCATCCACACGTTGGTTATTGGCGTTGATATGGCTCAAATCGGCCGCCATCTCACCGGTGCCGAGCTTTTTCAGGGCACTGTCCACACCGTTGACACTCAGCGCCCCAAAAATACCCTGCTGACGATCGGCAAGCGAAAAGTGTTGTGCGAGCGCTGCGGCCTTAATGGGGTCTTTACCCTGCGCCACCACCCACTGATTAAGTTCTGTCAGGTTCATGAACTTGAGCAAGGACGGCTTCTCGCCGGGGATGTACAAAATTTCTTCGCCATTGCGGCGTACGAACCGATAGATGTCGGTGGCGTTATAGCCATTGATGTCCAGGCGCAACAAACTGGACGATCCATAGTAAGGTGCCCGCGTGCGCAACTGGGTCAGTGTCGGCTCCTCGTCAAGACCAATGTTGGGAGCCCCCACCTCCATGAGTAAGCGGTAGTCATCTTCCGAAAGACCCTGGGCGGGGTCCGAGCGGTGGGCCTCCCTCGCCAGCCGGGCCTCACTGATGAACTTGGCCTTGGCCATTCCTTGCCAATCCGTGAAATGCTTCAACCAGAATGCATCGAATGAATTCGACACCTGCTTCTGCAAGTCGGCATTACGTACCATCGCCAGCATTTGCGAAGGTTTCAAGGGCAATTCATTGTCCTTGTTGTACACCCCCGCTTGCGGCCCATCCATGTAAATGCCATAAGCCGAGTCGAGGTCCCGCCAGCTTTCCCTGGCAGCGGGAACATCCTCAGTGATCTTTGAATAGATGTACCCCGGGCCGGTACGATCAATAATCAACTTCCCCAGCCTGCTGAAAAAATCCGAGACACTCTCACTATGAAAGATTGTCGTCGGGCTCACGTTCGAAGAAGCGAAGTGCGCCGCTGTCTGTACTTTCCCGGATACACCATATTGCTCGGCCGCAAAAAAATTGCTGGTTACCGCCTCGGTCAATGTCATCGACCTTTCGGGCCTGCCACGGTGCTCGTACTGTGTAATAGTGTTTTTAGACGGGGTGGTCTGGGCAGGAAAGAACTGATGCAGCCAGACTTTATCAGGGTCGATACGCTTACCCGTTCGTAACTCGACATTATCCTGTATCCAGGACTTAACCCATTGATGAGGATCAGGCAGGCCAGCGCCGGAATCAGAAGTAAAAAGTTTATTCGCTTCGATATGAGCAGACACAATACCCTGCACCATCGCCTGCTTATCTGCAATTTCTGGTGCCTTGGGACGATTCAAAACAGCACTGACCGGGCTATGCATGAGATATTCCTTACAATGATTTGGAAAGCGCTTACTCAGCTCAACAACGAGACACAATTAATATCTATCGGTCAATACACAGGGCATGCGCACCACGTAAAAGATTAAATTGAAGTTGAAGACACTGTCCAAAAGGTAAATATATACCGCTCTGGAGAAACGCCCCAAATCATAAGGATATTTTCATTCAGCACAATCGACCACGTGTAACCACAAACAACCAAATACGACTAAACATTAATGGCCGACGAACACTTTATTCATGAAGGCCAATTATCCAATTAAAGCAATATAACTACACACTTCATATTGCTGACCTATCAGCAAAGCCTTCGCGCAAATCACCCGAACGGGCCAGGAACACGCCGGATCGCGCTCCACAGGCCCGCCCTTGAGCGTAGCTGAGCACCCCGTTGACCCACACGCCATCAATCCCTTCGGCTGCTCGCTGTGGCTCTTTGAAATCCGCCACGTCTCTCACACGCAGCGGATCGAACAACACCAGGTCGGCCCAGTGCCCTTCACGAATTTGCCCACGTTCAGTGAGGCCGAAGCGCGCTGCCGAGAGCCCGGTCATCTTGTGCACCGCCGTGTGCAACGGGAACAAGCCGACATCACGACTGAAATGTCCCAGCACCCGCGGAAACGCACCCCATAACCGTGGGTGAGGGAACGGGTCTTCGGGCAAACCGTCGGAGCCCACCATCGACAGCGGATGCGCGAGGATACGTCGCACGTCCTCTTCATCCATTCCGTAGTACACCGCCCCCGCCGGTTGCAGGCGGCGGGCGGCGTCCATCAGCGAAACGCCCCACTCGCCGGCAATGTCCTGCAGGTCACGCCCGCCCATGTCAGGCTGCGGCGTGGACCAGGTGATGGTAATGCGAAACGCATCGGTGACCTGCTTGAGGTCCAGGGTCGAAGAACTGGCCGCGTAGGGATAGCAATCACACCCTACCGGATGGGTTTTCGCCGCGGCTTCCAGCGACGCCAACAGCTGCGGGCTGCGCCCCCAGTTACCCGCACCCGCGCACTTGAGGTGGGAAATAATCACGGGCGCCCTGGCATGCCGGCCGATCAGAAAGGCCTCGTCCATTGCGTCCAGGACCGGCTCGAATTCACTGCGCAAGTGGGTGGTGTACACCGCGCCATACGCCGTCAGTTCTTCGCTCAGTTGCAGCACCTCATCGGTCTCTGCGTTGAAGGCGCTGGCGTAGGCCAGGCCTGTGGATAAACCCAGGGCGCCGGCTTGCAGGCTTTCCTGCAGCTGCACCCGCATGGCCGCGATTTCGTCTGCACACGCAATGCGATGCAGATCGTCCATATGGTTGCTGCGCAACGCGGTGTGGCCAATCAGTGCCGCGACGTTCACCGCCGGATGCGCACCCTCGACCGCCGCACGGTAATCGGCAAAACGCGGGTAAGCGAAGGCCTCACGCGTGCCCAGCAGGTTCATCGGGTCCGGCGGATCGCCGCGCAGGCTCACCGGCGACGCACTGATGCCGCAGTTGCCGACAATCACCGTGGTCACGCCCTGGCTGAGCTTGGGCAGCATCTGCGGATGGCGAATCACCACCGTGTCGTCGTGGGTGTGCACATCGATAAAGCCCGGCGCCAACACACGGCCAGCGGCGTCGACCACCTGTTCCGCCACCGCCGTGGACAGGTCGCCGATGGTCTCGATACGCCCATTGCGCACGCCCACATCCGCGAGGTACCCAGGGGTGTTGCTGCCATCAATGATCAGCGCCTGGCGAATCAGCGTGTCGTATTTCATCTCAGTCTCCAAGCGGCAGGCTGTCGGGGCCGCCGCGATAATCGTCCAGGGCCAGCTTGATGCGGCGCAGGCGTTCCTGGTTGGCGTCAGGCATGGCCAGCGCCAGCTCGGTGGCCAGCAGGTCGATGGCCAGCAACATGCCGTAACGCGCAGCCGTGGGTTTGTAGATAAAGCTGGTTTCAGCCGGTTGCAGCGGCAGCAGCACATCCGCCAACCCGGCCAGGGGCGAATCCGCCAGGGTGATGGCGATGATGCGCGCGCCGTAGTTGCGCGCCAGCGTCACCACATCCAGCAGCTCAGGGGTAAGGCCCGTCAGCGAGCAGACAATCAGCGCCTGTTCCGGCCCCAGGGTCGCCGCGGTCACGCGCATCATCACCGGGTCATGGCAGGCCGCAATCGGATAGCCCAGGCGCACCAGGCGCACCTGCAGTTCATCGCTGCACAGGCTCGACGGGCCGCCCATGCCAAACGCATGAATCATGCGTGCCTTGCCGAGCAGGCTGACGGCGTCGGCAAAGCTGTGCTGATTGAAGCCCGACAGGTGCTGGCGCAACGTCGCTTCGATATCGCCGAGAATCTGCCGATGAAACGCCGACTGTTCCGGCAGCCCCGCCGGGTCCAGGAAGCGGCTGCCCACCCCGCTGGCCTGGGCCAGTTGCAGGCGCAGGTCACGCAAATCGCGGCAACCGACACTGCGGGCAAACCGCGACAAGGTGGCGGTGCTGACCTCGGCCCGTTGCGACAGCGCTTCCAGACTGGCCGACGCGGCAAAGCTCACGTCACCGAGCATCAGTTTGGCGATGCGCCCTTCGCCGGCGCTGAAGGAATCCTGGCGGGCGCGGATCTGGTAGAGGATGTCCATGGGGGCTCCGGGTCACAAGAAACGGCTCATAAAACAAGGGACAGACCGTAAGTGAGGCCGAAGGCAACCACCGAAATCAGGGTTTCCAGCACGGTCCAGGTCTTGAAGGTCTGGATCACCGTCATATTGAAGTATTCCTTGATCAGCCAGAAGCCGCCGTCGTTGACGTGGGAAAAGATCACCGAACCCGCACCGGTCGCCAGTACCAGCAATTCAGGGTGTGGATAACCCATCCCCAGGGCGACCGGCGCGACCACACCGGACGCGGTGGTCATCGCCACCGTGGCCGAGCCCGTGGCGATACGCATCAGCGCGGCGAACAGCCAGCCCATCACCAGCGGCGATAGCTGAAACGCGTTGGCCAGGCCGAGAATTTCGTGGGTGACACCGGCATCCACCAGGATGCGATTCAAGCCGCCGCCGGCACCTACCAGCAGGGTGATGCTCGCCGTAGGCGCCAGGCATTCATTGGTGAACTTGAGGATCGACTCGCGGTTGAAGCCCTGGGCCAGCCCCAAGGTCCAGAAGCTCACCAGGGTCGCCACCAGCAACGCGATTACCGAGTTGCCGATGAATAACAGGAATTGGTTGAAACCGGTCCCCGGCGTGGAAATCACATTGGCCCAGCCGCCGATCATCATCAGCACCACCGGCAGCAGAAGGGTGGCCATGGTCAGCGCGAAGCTTGGCAGACGGGTCCGGGGTTCGCGCTCGATGAACTGGCGTTCCAGCGGGTTTTGCGCCGGCAGGTGGATACGCGGCACGATGAACCTGGCGTAGACCGGGCCGGCGATGATCGCTGTAGGAATACCGATCAGGATCGCATACAGCACGGTCTGCCCGACCGAGGCGTTGTACGCCAGCACCGCCATCATCGCCGCCGGGTGCGGCGGTACCAACGCATGCACCACCGACAGGCCGGCCACCATCGGCAGGCCGACCATCAGGATCGACACGCCCACGCGCCGCGCCACGGTAAAGGCGATCGGCACCAGCAAGACAAAGCCCACCTCGAAGAACAGCGGCAGCCCCACCAGAAACGCGATGCAGACCATCGCCCAGTGGGCGTTGCGTTCGCCGAAACGGTTGATCAACGTACGCGCCACCTGCTCCGCGCCACCGGACTCGGCCATCATCTTGCCAAGCATGGTGCCCAGCGCCACGACCAGGGCGATGTGCCCCAGGGTCTTGCCAACCCCGGCTTCGTAGGAGCCCATGATGGTGTCCGCCGGCATCCCGGCCATCAGCGCCAGGCCAATGGACACCAGGGTGATGACGATAAACGGGTTGAGTCGGTAACGTGCGATCAGCACGATCAAAGCGATGATGGCGATGGCAGCGTATGCCAACAGCCCGAAGCCCGGTGATGCGGCCATGCGGTACTCCTCGGAAAGGGTCACGTCGAATAGGTTGTGAAACTCATAAATCATTACCGAGGAGCTTTTTCAAACTTCATGAAAGTAATTTTCGCGCACGGATAAGCGCTGTCGCGAAGGGATATGCCCAACGCTTCTTTATGAAAATTCAAGGAGCGTTCTTACATGACGTTCGCAGAAGGTTGGAAACTCAAACAGCGCGCTTGAGTCATACACTGCATACCCATCGATGCCAGGAAAACACAGATGATTCGCACGACACTTGCCGCCGGCGCCCTGCTTCTTGCCGTGTGCGGCACTGCCGCCGCCGCCGATAACCCGGCGTTGAAAAAATGCATGGACGGCGCCAACACCACGGCCGAGATGGTTGGTTGCAACGTCAAGGAGGCCAAGGTGCAGGACGCCCGACTGAACAAGGCTTACAAGACTGCGCTGGCCGCCCAGGAAGGCAACCGCAGGGACCAATTGCAGGACCTGCAGCGCCTGTGGATCAAATACCGTGACGCCAACTGCGCCTTTGCCGGCAGCGCCACCGGCGGCACCATCGATCAGGTCAACGGCTCCGGCTGCGTGCTGGACATGACCCAGGCCCGCGCCCAGGAACTGGAAGACCTGGTCGGGCCTTAACCCTAATCGTGATGAACCTTCGCACGCTTGAGCAGCTTCTTGCAGCGTTCCGACAAATGCAGCACGCGCAAATGCTTGCCCGCCTTGCTGTAGCGCTCACGCAGGGTCATCAGCGCGGCAATCGCTGAATAGTCGACGAAGCTCAGGTGACGGCAATCGAGCGTCACCTGGGCCGGGTCGTTGGCCGGGTCGAATTGATTCAGGAACGGCGTGGTGGAGGCAAAGAACAACGTGCCGTGCAGACGGTAGAGTTTGCTGCCGTCAGCTTCCAGGTGTTCGTCGGCATACAGTTCACGCGCCTGTTGCCAGGCGAAGTTCAGCGCTGCAATCACGATGCCGCACAGCACAGCGGTCGCAAGGTCGGTGAACACGGTGATGACCGTCACCGCCATGATCACCAGCACGTCATTGAGCGGCACCTTGTTGATCACCCGCAACGACGCCCAGGCAAAGGTCTGCTGGGACACCACGAACATCACCCCCACCAGCGCCGCCAGCGGAATCCGCTCGATCAACGGCGACAGAAACAGGATGAACAGCAGGATCATCACCCCGGCGAACACCCCGGAAAAACGCCCACGCCCGCCGGAACTGAGGTTGATCACGGTTTGCCCGATCATCGCGCAACCGCCCATGCCGCCGAACAGGCCCGAGACCATGTTCGCAGCGCCCAAGGCCACGCTTTCGCGGTCGGGGTAGCCACGGGTTTCGGTAATTTCGTCGGTGAGGTTGAGGGTCAGCAGGGTTTCCAGCAGGCCGACCATGGCCATCAGGAACGCGTAAGGCGCAATAATGCCCAGGGTTTCGAAGGTCCAGGGGATCTGCGGCAGCGCGAAGGTCGGCAGGCCGCCGGCGATGTGCGCCATGTCGCCAAGGGTGCGGGTGGGCAGGCCGAGCAGGTACACCGCCAGGCCCACGCCGAGGATTGCCACCAGGGCAGGCGGCACGGCGCGAGTCAGGCGCGGCAGCAGGTAGACAATGGCCATGGTGACCGCGACCAGAGCGACCATCACGTACAGCGGCGTACCGCTGAGCCAGGTTTCACCGCGCTTGAAGTGCTCCAACTGCGCCAGCGCGATGATAATCGCCAGGCCATTGACGAAGCCCAGCATCACCGGGTGCGGCACCATGCGCACCAGCTTGCCCAGGCGCAACAAGCCGAAAGCGACCATGATCAACCCGCCCAGCAGCACGGTCGCCAGCAGATACTCGACGCCGTGCTGCACCACCAGCGCCACGATCACCACCGCCATCGAACCGGCCGCTCCGGAGACCATACCGGGGCGACCACCGAACAGCGCGGTGAGGGTGCATATGATGAACGCGCCGTAGAGTCCCATCAACGGGTTGAGATGGGCCACCAGCGCGAAGGCGATGCACTCGGGCAGCAAGGCAAATGACGTAGTGAGGCCGGCCAGGGCGTCGGCGCGCAGACGGGTGAGGTTCATGGAGTACCAGGGAATTGCGGGGATGAGGCGAGGAATGGTACGGAATTGAGCGAGGTGGGGCTAGCCTCGAAGACTTTGGTCGTTGCAATCGGGGGCAAGCCCCCTCCCACACTTGACGGTGTTCCAACTCTGGAATCCATTCAATGTGGGAGGGGGCTTGCCCCCGATAGCCGCACCTCGGTATCACCCGAACATCACACCATCTCGTTGCGAATCCACTCAACCACCGACGTACGCTTCGGCGCCCAGCCCAGCCGTTCACGGGCCTGCTTGCCACGCACCCGGCTGTTGGAGCCCAGGCCGTAGTTGGCCATTTCATAACCCCACTCGGCCTCCGCCTCGGCCAGTGGCCAATCTTGCGGTTCACCCAGTTCAAGCGCTTGTGCGATGGCGGTGGTCATGTCGATGAACGCAGCTTCGCTGCTTTCCACAAAGTAGAACGTGCCCGGCACATTCTTCGTCAGCGCCAGCAGGTACAACGCAACCACGTCTTCGATATGCACGTTGGACCAGATGTTCTGCCCTGGCCCCACATGGCGCACCACGCCACTTTTGCGGGCCTGCTTGAGCAAGCGCGGCAATTGCACGCTGTCACGCTTCACGCCCAGGCTGTGACCGTAGATCAGGGTGTTACAGATCACCGCTGAATTCACACCGTCCTTGGCTGCGGCCAGGATCAAGTCATCAATCGCCACGCGGGCGGCCTTGTCGGCGGTCGGGGCTGGCAGGTTGTCTTCGAAGTAGACGACATCACTGGCCTTGCCGCCCGACGCATCGCCGACGATGCTCGAACCGCTGGTGTGCAGAAACACTTTGTTGGAGCCTTTCAAGGCAGCCAGCAGGGTTTCGACGCCAGCGCGGTGGTCGCTGCTGGCGGCATTGATCACCGCATCGGCGTGCTGCGCCTGTTCGGTCAATACGGCGGCGTCATCCAGGCTACCGATCACCGGGGTGATGCCCAGCGCAGTCATTTGCGCAGCTTGCTCGGCGCTGCGCACCAGGCCGGTGACGTTGTGCCCGGCCTTGACCAGACCGGTGGCGATGGAGCCGCCGATAAAACCTGCGGCGCCGGTAACGAATACATGCATGGAGAGTGCTCCTGACTGGGTAAGTGATGAGCCCAGTATCCAGCAGCCTATGCGGCCGAATAAGCCCGTGGCGGCCAATTCACTCTTGCGCTGTGGTCACGAATCAAAGGGCATAACGTGCCAGCTTGGCCTGGATAAAATCCAGGAAGCACTGGATCCGCAGCGCCAGTTGCGAGTTGCGGTAGTAAACCGCATGGATCGGCTGGCGATAGCCACTGTTGAATGCTTCCAGCAGCGGCACCAGGCGCCCGGCCTCGATGTCTTGATGGGTCATAAAGTTCGACAGGCAACAGATGCCCTGCCCTTCCAATGCCAGGTGCCGCACGGTTTCACCGCTGGACGCGGCAACGCCCGGCTGGATGTGCCAACGGTCGCCCTCGGCGTGGCGCAGCGGCCAATGGTTGAGGCTGTCGGTCTGGGTGAATCCCAGCAACGTATGCTCAGCCAGCTCGGCGACAGTGGTCGGCGTGCCATGTTGCTTGAGGTAGTCGACGCTGGCCAGGATGTGCAGCGGCGTGCTGCCCAGTGCGCGGGCATGCAGGGTGGAGTCCGCCAGCGTGCCGATACGAATGGCGATGTCGGTGCTTTGCTCCAGCAGGTCGATGATCAGATCGTCGCTGTTCAGCTCCAGCTGGATGTCCGGGTAGAGGCTACGAAACTCGCCGATGTAGGGCATGATCCCGTGCAGCATGAACGGCACCGCCGCATTGATGCGCAGCCGCCCGGCCGGTTTTTTCTGGCGTGACGACAGGCGCTCCTCCAGCGCTTCCATCTGCGCCAGGATGACCTTGGCTTGGTCGAAAAAGTACCGGCCCTCCTCGGTCAGGTCCATGCGCCGCGTGGTGCGGTTGATCAGGGTGGTGTCGAGCTTGGCTTCCAGGCGCGACAAGGTGCGGCTGACCGCCGACGGCGTTTGCCCGACCTGCTCGGCGGCAGCGGAAATCGAGCCGCATTCAATCACGCTGACGAAAATCTGCAGTTCATCGGATCGGGCTTTCACGGGCGGTCCCTCTTATCGGCACACGAATCAGCGCCCATTATTAACCAGCCAGCAACAAATGAGCGCCCAGCAGCGCCATGCCCGTGAAAAAAACCCGCTTGAACCACAGCGCACTGATGCGCTGGCGCAGCGCCTGGCCCAGCCACATGCCGAGCAATGCCGGAACCAGCGCCACCAACGACGCCCCCACTTCACCGCCGCCGAGCGCACCGCGCCAGGCCAGCCCGGCGGCCAACGCCAGGGTCGACACGCTGAACGACAGCCCCAGCGCCTGCACCAGTTGATCGCGGCTCAAGCCTAATGCTTGCAGGTACGGCACCGCAGGGATCACGAACACGCCGGTGGCCGAGGTGATGAGGCCGGTGATCAACCCACACAACGGGCCCAGCCAGCGCTCGGTTCGGGGCGCCACCTTGAAGGTGGGCAGGAACAAACCACTCAGCCCATACACCAACAGCGCCCCGCCCAGCGCGCGGACCACCCACGGCCCAGCGTCCATGCCCAGCCACAGCGTGCCCAGCCCGGCGCCGAGGGCAATGAGCACGAACATCGGCCACAACCGCTTGAGCAAGACACTCAAGTGCCCACCCAGCGCCAATTGCCAGAGGTTGGTGACCGTCGAAGGAATAATCAGCAATGCCGCAGCCTGCGCCGGCAACATAGCCAGGCCGAGCATGCCCATGGCCACGGTGGGCAGGCCCAGGCCGATCACGCCCTTGACGGTACCGGCCAGCAGGAAGGTGCCCATCACCAGCAGAGTCAGGGCTGGACCGAGGGTTTGGTAGAACGTCAGGAAAGTAGTCATGACTCGATTGTGCGAGGTTGCCGAGCCGCTGGAAATTCACCATATACTGAGGCAGCCTCTTGTTTTGAATGAGGCTGAGGAAACTTGAGCATGCACTTTGATCTGATCGACCTGCGCCTCTACCTGCACATACTCGACAGCGGCAACATCACCGCCGGCGCCGCTCGCAGCCATTTATCCCTGGCTGCCGCCAGCGCTCGCATTCGGGCAATGGAGGGGTCACTGGGCATCCAATTGCTCGAACGCGGCCGCCGTGGCGTCACCCCGACACCGGCCGGCAAAGCCCTGGGCCGCCACGCCCGCCTGCTGTTGCAACAGGCCGAGCATCTGCAACACGACCTGGCGGAGTACGCCAACGGCGTCAAAGGCCAGGTGCGCTTGCTGTGCAATACCACCGCCCTCAGCGAATACCTGCCGGAACGCTTGGCCGACTTTCTGTGCGAGCACCCCAACCTGGATATCGACCTGCAGGAGCTGCCCAGCCTGCGTATCACCCACGCCCTGCGCCAGGGCACGGCCGACCTGGGCATCATCTCCGATGCGGTGGACACAACCGGCTTGCAGACGCTGCCCTTTCACGACGACCCGCTGGTGCTGATCATGCCCCTGGCGCACCCGCTGGCGAGCGGCACGGTGAGTTTCGTCGACAGCCTGCAACACGACTATGTGGGCCTCGCCGCCGGCAGCGCGCTGGCGGTGTACCTGGAAGAGCAGGCGCTGCACGCAGGGTTTCGCCTGCAAACGCGCATTCGCGCCGAAGGTTTCGACGGGGTGATCCGCATGGTCGCCCGCGGTGCGGGCCTGGGCATCGTGCCCCAGGCCGCCCTTGACCGCTGGCCGCAACAAGAACGCATCAAGGCCCAGCCCCTCAAGGAGGACTGGGCCTGTCGCCAACTGCTGCTCTGCGCGCGCTCGTTCGACCAACTGCCCGGTTATGCCAGGGCCTTGTTCGACACCTTGGCCCTGCCCTTGCGGAAAAACCCGTAGTACACCGCGCTGAGGATCAGCAGGAACGGCACGCCAAACACCAGGGTCATCTTGAACGCCTCGGTAAAATACGTGGTGATCATCACCGCGCCCATCAGCACCAGGCCCAGCAGCGTGCTGTAGGGAAACAGTCGCAGCTCGAAGGACAGCTTCGGCGCGCCATGGCGCTTGCGGTAGCGCCGGAAAAACAAGTGGGTGAGGAAGATCATGAACCAGGTGAAGATTGCGCCGAACATCGAGATCGCCATCATCAGCGTGAACGAACTTTGCGGGTATATCACGTTAAGCAGGGTCGCCAACGCGATACCGGAGCTGGACAGCAGCAAGGCATTGAACGGGATGCCGCTCTTGCTCAACGCGCCCATGGACCTGGGCGCAAAACCTGCGCGGGACAGGCTGAACATCATGCGCGTGGTGATGTAGAGCTGGCTGTTCATCGCCGACAGCGCCGCGATCAGGATCACGAAGTTCATCACCCCGGTGGCGCCGGGAATGCCGATGGTCTGCATCACCGTGACGAACGGGCTCTGGGCCTGGCCGGCCTGGTTCCAAGGTACGATGGCGAGCATCAGCGCCAGGGTCAGCAGGTAGAACACCACCAGGCGCACGATGGTTGCGCGAAAGGCTTTCTTCACCGCCCGCTCCGGGTCGGCCGCTTCACCGGCCGCCACGGCGATCATCTCCACACTCAAATAGCTGAAGATCGACACGATCACCGCCATCCACATACCGGTCAGCCCGTGGGGGAAAAAACCGTCATGGGCCGTGTAGTTCTGCACGCCATAATCCGGGTTGCCCGAGCCGAACACCACGTACACCGCCAGGATGATGAAGCCGACGATGGCGCTGATCTTGATGGTGGAGAACCAGTATTCGAAGTTGCCGAAGGTCTTCACGCTGATCGCGTTGAGCAGAATCAGCACGCTGGAAAACGACACGATCCACACCCATTCCGGCACGTTGGCGAACCAGTACTTCATGTACATCGCAACCGCCGTCACCTCGGCCCCCACGGCCAATACAATCGCCGCCCAGTAGGCATACCGCACCAGGAACCCGGCCAGCGGGCTGATGTAGAACTCGGCGTAGGCGCCAAAGGAGCCGGAGGTGGAATGGGCCACCGTCATCTCCGCTAGGCACCCCATCAGGATCAAGGTGATCAGCGCACCGATGGCGTAGCTCAGCAGCACGCTGGGCCCGGCGTAGCCAATCGCGTAGGCGCTGCCCATGAACAGCCCGGTGCCAATGGCGCCGCCGATGGCGATCATGCTCATCTGCCCGGAAGTGAGCTGGCGCCGGAGGCCCAGTTCGCGGTGGGTAATTTCTGCAAAGCCGTTGTCTGGCGTGGTCACGTGATGTGCCCCTTTTATTATTGTGGTTGCACTATTTAGCGGTTTGTCACAGATCCCCTGTGGGAGGGGGCTTGCTCCCGATAGCAGTGTGTCAGTCACTGATGTGGATACTGATACGCCGCCATCGGGGGCAAGCCCCCTCCCACATTTTGATCTGTGTTTATTCAGGTGACGCTATGGCGAACTTTGAACTGCGGCTGGTCCCAGGTGTCGTTGTCGAGAATGTCACCGAGGATTTCCACGGCGTCCCACACTTCGGTGAAGCTGGTGTACAGCGGGGTGAAACCGAATCGCATGATGCGCGGCTCGCGATAGTCGCCGATCACGCCACGGGCGATCAGGGCCTGGATCACTGCATAGCCCTGGGGGTGTTCGAAGCTCACATGGCTGCCGCGCCGCGCATGTTCGCGGGGCGTGATCAGCACAAGGTTGTGGGCTGCACAGCGGCTTTCAACCAACGCGATAAACAGGTCGGTCAAGGCCAGCGACTTGCTGCGCAGGTGGCTCATATCGGTGCGTTCGAAAACCTCCAGGCCGCATTCCACCATGGCCAATGAGGTAATCGGCTGGGTGCCGCACAGGTAGCGCAGGATGCCGGCGCTCGGCGCATAGTTGGCTTCCATCGCGAACTGTCGGGTATGCCCGAACCAGCCCGACAGCGGCTGGCGGACCAGGTCCACCAATGCCGGGTGGACCCACACGAACGCCTGGGAACCGGGACCGCCATTGAGGTATTTGTAAGTGCAGCCAATCGCGTAATCCGCCCCGGCCGCGTGCAGGTCGATGGGCACCGCGCCCGCCGAATGCGCCAGGTCCCAGAGACTCAGCGCGCCGCATTCATGGCTCAAGGCGGTGAGCGCGCGCATGTCGTACATGTAGCCGGTCTTGTAGTTGACGTGGGTGAGCATCACCACCGCCACGTCCTGGTCGATGGCTTGGGGCAGTTCATCCGGGCTGTTGACCAGACGCAGGGAGTAACCCTGTTGCAGCAGCTCGGCGAGGCCCTCGGCGATGTACAGGTCGGTGGGAAAGTTGCTGGCTTCGCTGACGATCACCTTGCGCGAAGGCTGGCGCTGGCGCTGCACGCTCAGCGCGGCGCTGAGCACCTTGAACAGGTTGATGGAGGTGGTATCGGTGATGACCACTTCGCCTTCCCGTGCGCCGATCAGCGGCGCCAGGCGATTGCCCAGGCGCTGGGACAGCTCTGCCCAGCCGGCGCTGTTCCAGCTGCGGATCAAGCCATTGCCCCACTCCTGCTCGATCACCTGTTGTGCCCGTTGCAACGCTGCAACCGGGCGCGCGCCCAGGGAGTTGCCGTCGAGGTAGATCACGCCTGCGGGCAGAGCAAACTCGCTGCGCAATGGCGCCAGCGGGTCCTGAGCGTCGAGGGCTTGGCAATGGCTTCGGGTGGTCATGGTCGGTCCTGGTTTTTATCGGGAATATGGACCAAATAATGAACGAAGTTTTAGAGAATTTTCGTGCAAACTGGTGGGCAAGCGGCTATTTAAGCCGTAGGAAATTCGAATTTAGCCCCTAAACACGCGGATTTATTCTAACCATGATTCTTGACGCCACCGACCTGCGCCTCCTGCATTTCCTGCAACAGGATGGCCGTATCAGCAACCAGGAACTGGCGGAAAAAGTCGCGCTGTCGCCCTCCGCGTGCCTGCGTCGTCTGCGCCTGCTGGAGAGCGAAGGCGTGATCAGCGGCTATCGGGCGGTGCTCAACGCCGAGCAGTTGGGCATCGAGCTGGAGGCCATCGTGCACCTGTCATTGCGCCAGGATGTGGAAGACTGGCATGAGACGTTCATCAAGAAAGTGCAGGGTTGGCCGGAAGTGGCCAGCGCCTATGTGATCACCGGCGCCAGTAACTATGTGCTGCGAGTGCAGGCGCGCAACCTCAAGCATTTTTCCGACTTTATCGTGAACCACCTGAACCGCACGGCGGGGGTGATGGACATACGTTCGGAGATTGTGTTGCAGAAGATCAAGGATCGGGATGAGGTGTTGAATCTGGTTATTCGCAAATAACCCGCAACACCGCTGTTCAAATGTGGGAGGGGGCTTGCCCCCGATAGCAGTGTGTCAGTGACATATTTACTGACTGACCCACCGCCATCGGGAGCAAGCCCCCTCCCACATTCTTTTGACCGCGTTCAGTCTTCGAGAGCGCGCACGCGCTGCAGGCGTTGTTGCTCTAGCGGGGCAGCGGCTACCTGCAGTTCAAAGTCGAAATCAATCTGTGCAAACCTGCCCTCCACGCCAAACTCCCGCGCCAGTTGCGGATCGTCGCTGAAGCGAATCTCGGCGATCAGTTCGTCGCGGGTGGCGTAGGCAAAATCATCGTGCAGGTACGGATCGTCCGACAGGTTGATCTGGGTGGTCAGGTGCCGATGGCCCGGCGCCGAGATGAAGAAGTGAATGTGCGCCGGACGCTGCCCGTGGCGCCCCAACTGGTCGAGCAACTGCTGGGTCGGCCCGGTCGGCGGGCAGCCGTAGCCGGACGGCACGATGCTGCGAAAACGATAGTTGCCCTGGGCGTCGGTCTCGATGCGTCGGCGCAGGTTGAATTCCGACTGGCTGGGATCAAACCAGGAATAGGTGCCGCCGGTATTGGCCTGCCACACATCGACAATCGCCCCGGCCAACGGCTTGCCGTCGGTGTCGCGCACCTGCCCGCGCATGAACAGCGGCACGGCGTCGTCCTTGCCATCGTCCAGCCGTGCTTCGTAGGTGGACAGCGGCGCACCGGCCACATACAGCGGGCCTTCGATGGTGCGCGGGGTGCCACCGGACTTGCCGGCTTCGACGTCGGCGGCGTCCATCAGCAAGTCCAGGTAATGCTCCAGACCCAACCCGGCGGCGAGCAGGCCAGCTTCCTGGTGCTTGCCCAACTCGTTGAGGTAATTGACCGCCTTCCAGAATTCTTCCGGGGTCACTTCCAGGTCTTCGATGATGTTCACGGTGTCGCGCAGGATCCGGTAGATCAACGCCTTGGCGCGCGGGTTGCCACCGTCATTGAGGTTACCGCTGGCTTCTTCGAGAAACTGCTGGGCGTGGGCCGTCTGGGACAGTCGGATGGACATGGTGCAATCCTCATCTTGTAATTATTGGGTGCGATACAGGCTCAGCGGTCGTCGTCATGGATCGACGACGGGTGCCGGCACAGCGGGTTCACTTCGATGGCCATATAGGGAAACAACGGCAGTTGCATCAGCGTGTCGTGCAGGTCTTGCACGCTGTCGACATCGAACACGCTGTAGTTGGCGTAGTGCCCGGCGATGCGCCACAGGTGGCGCCATTTGCCTTCGTGTTGCAGGCGCTGCGCGAGCGCTTTTTCTTCGGCCTTGAGGCTGGCAGCGCGCTCGGCTGGCATGTCGAGCGGCAGGTTCACGGTCATCTTTACGTGGAACAACATGGCAGGCGCCTCTTAGTGTTTGTCACGACGGAAGAACGCCAGGCGCTCTTCATCGATCGCCAGGCCCAGGCCCGGTGCGGTGGAGACATGCAGCTGGAAATCGCGGTACAGCGGCGGCTCGGTGAGGATGTCTTCGGTGAGCAGCAACGGGCCGAACAGCTCGGTGTCCCACGCCAGCTTGTTCAGCGTGAGAAAGGCGTGAGCCGAGGCCAGGGTGCCGATGCCGCCTTCGAGCATGGTGCCGCCGTAGAGGCCGATGCCCGCCGCTTCGGCAATCGCCGCCGTGCGCAGTACCGCGCGCGGGCCGCCGTTCTTGGCGATCTTGAGGGCGAACACCGAGGCCGCGCCTTCGCGGGCCAGGTTGAAGGCATCTTCGACGCATTCGATGGATTCATCGGCCATGATCGGCGCCGGGCTCGACAGGTTCAGCCGCGCCATGCCGCCTCGGTTATTGCGCGAGATCGGCTGCTCGATCAGGTCGATACCGTGGTCACCCAGGACCTTGCAGGCACGTAGCGCCACGGCCTCGTCCCAGGCCTGGTTGACGTCGACCCGCACGCTGGCGCGCTCACCCAGCGCCTGCTTGATCGCGATCACATGGGCCAGGTCGCGGCCGACTTCGCCCGCGCCGATTTTCAACTTGAAGATGCGGTGGCGGCGCAGGTCCAGCATCTTCTCGGCCTCGGCAATGTCTTGTGCGGTGTTGCCGCTGGCCAGGGTCCAGGCCACCGGCAACGCATCGCGCACACGCCCGCCGAGCAGTTCGCTCACCGGCAGATTCAGGCGCTTGCCAAGGGCATCGAGCAAGGCGCTTTCAATACCCGACTTGGCGAAGGTGTTGCCGCGGATGCTGCGCTCCAGGCGCAACATGGCCGCGTTGATATTGCTCGCGTCCTGGCCGAGCAACAGCGGCGCGAAGTGCTGGTCGATGTTGGTCTTGATGCTCTCAGGGCTCTCGTTGCCATAGCTCAGGCCACCGATGGTGGTGGACTCGCCAATGCCTTCTATGCCATCGGCGCAACGCAGGCGGATGATCACCAGGGTCTGCTTCTGCAGGGTGTGCATCGCCAGCTTGTGCGGGCGAATGGTGGGCAGATCGACGATGACGGTTTCTATCGACTCGATGGGGCAATTCGGCATGGCAATACCCGTTGGGTTCTTTATAGGTTTGCGCCGATTCTGTGCTGCAGGGTTGAAGGGTTCCAATATAGAATTGGTCTGGTTCAATACCTCCAAGGTATTAAAGGAGCCAACATGGAACTGCGTCACCTGCGCTATTTCCAGATGCTGGGGGAAACCCTCAACTTCACCCGTGCCGCCGAGCGCCTGCACATTGCCCAGCCGCCACTGAGTCGGCAGATCCAGCAATTGGAGGAGGAACTGGGGGTGGTGCTGCTCGAGCGCGGCCGACCGCTGCGGCTGACCGAGGCCGGGCGGTTTTTCTATGAACATGCCAACGTGCTGCTCGAGCAGTTGGGCAAGGTGTGCGACAACACCCGGCGCATCGGCCTGGGCCAGAAGACCTGGCTGGGCATCGGCTTTGCGCCGTCGACCTTGTACGGCGTGTTGCCGGAACTGATTCGCCAGCTGCGCAGCCATGAGTCGCTGGAGCTGGAGTTGGGCTTGTCGGAGATGACCACCTTGCAGCAGGTCGAAGCCCTCAAAGCCGGGCGCATCGATGTGGGCTTCGGGCGGATCCGCATCGACGACCCGGCCATCGTCCAGCGTGTACTGGTGGAAGATCGACTGGTGGCGGTGTTGCCCAGCGGTCATCCGTTGCTGGGCGCGCCCGCGAGCCTTGCGCAGTTGGCCGCCGAGCCGTTTGTGCTCTACCCCGGCAACCCGCGGCCCAGCTATGCCGACCATGTGATCGCGCTGTTCGACGCCCACGGCCTGAATCTTCAAGTGGCGCAGTGGACCAACGAGCTGCAGACCGCCATCGGCCTGGTGGGCGCAGGCATGGGCGTGACGCTGGTGCCGGCGTCGGTGCAGGTGCTGCACCGGGCGGATATCGGTTACACGCCGATAGTGGAAGCCACCGCGACCTCGCCGATCATTCTCAGCCGACGGGTGAATGATCAATCGCCGGGGCTGCGGCATTGCTTGCAACTGGTCGAAGAGCTGATCTGAAGCCTTCCAGACACCACAATTCAAATGTGGGAGGGGGCTTGCCCCCGATAGCAGTGTGTCAGTGAATGATGTGTGTGCTGACACTCCGCCATCGGGGGCAAGCCCCCTCCCACATTGGATTTGCATGGCTCTAGAGGCTGCGCAGGCGCTTGCGTTGCAGGGTCTGGCTGGGGGATTCATCGAACAGTTTGCGGTACTCCGCCGAGAACCGTCCCAGGTGAGTAAACCCCCAGCCCAGGGCTATCTCGGAGATGGTCCGCGTGGTGCCATGCTCGAGGATTTCCTGGCGCACCGCCCCCAGCCGATGCTTCTTCAGATACGCCATGGGCGACAGCGCGAAGTATTTGCGAAACGCATCGAACAGCTTGAAGCGCGACACGCCGGCCACTGCCTCCAGGTCTTCCAGGTGCACCGCCTCGCGCGCGTTGTCGTGCAGGTACTGGCGCGCCCGGATCAGGTAGTGCGGCAGCTTCACGCCGAGCACGTCGCGCAGTTCTTCGGAGTAGTTGTTCGGCTGCGCCAGGATCAGGCCCTTGATCAGTGAGCTTTCCAGGTCCCGGGTGAAGGCCGCTTGCTCGTACAGTTCGCTGCTGCGCTCGAACTCGGCAATGAAGTAGCGTGCCATGCGCCACCATGACGCCGGAGCACCGTCCACCGCGTCCATCACCGGTTCGAACCGCAGCGGCGCCTCGATCGGCCGTTGCAGCAAACCTTCCAGGGATTCGCTCATGGCGGCGCGTGTGATCACCACCTGCAACTTGCGGCAGTCACCGGAAATCGCCAGCACCTGATGCTCGTTGGGGGAGATGATCACGCCCTGGTCACGGTTGGAGCTCAGGCGCTCGCCGTTCTTGCTCAGCTCCTGCTCGCCGATCAGCGGCAGGCTCAGGCTGTAGCTGCTGAAGTGTTCGGCGTCTTCGATGTCGATGGTCACGTCGGTGCCATATTCGATCACGCCCAGGGTGGTGGCGCGGGACTTGAACACGTTGGCACTGTGGTGAAAACGCAGGCGTTCAGGCGTGGCCGTTGCCAAACGATGGGGCCCGCAGATGCCGGACATCCAGCTGCAGGCGCCCTCCAGGTCGAAGCGTTGAATACGGATATCACGTGTCTGGCTACTCATCGGGGTGCACCCACGGCGGTTAGGCGTTTGCGCGCTCTGGCGGCGCGTCGTCAGTGTTCGACAGCAAGTTCCAAGCCACGCCAGCGCGGTCGTCACTGGGCGGATAGCAAAGGCCGACTATGTGGATAACTCACGGCTGTTTTTGACCGTTGCCGCCCATCACAGTAGCGCATCACCTTCGCCCACCGCACCGCAGTGGGTATTTGCTGCCCAACTTTGCGGCCCATCTTCCCCGATTAAGCGGATAGCCCGCGCCCTGCCCCGCTGCCTCTAATGGACCACCGATTAGCCCTGATCAAAAAAGGTGCCTCCCATGAGTGGTGCAAGAAACGTCGAACAGTGGAAAACCTTTATCGAAAGTTGCCTGGACTTTCGCCCGGCCGATGAAGTGTTCCGCATCGCTCGCGACATGTTTACCGAGCCCGAACTGTTCGACCTGGAAATGGAACTGATCTTCGAGAAGAACTGGATCTACGCCTGCCACGAAAGCGAACTGGCCAATAACCACGACTTCGTGACCCTGCGCGCCGGGCGCCAGCCGATGATCATCACCCGCGACGGCGAAGGCCGGCTCAATGCGCTGATCAATGCCTGCCAGCATCGCGGCACCACCCTGACTCGCGTGGGCAAGGGCAACCAGTCCACGTTCACCTGCCCGTTCCACGCCTGGTGCTACAAGAGCGACGGCCGGCTGGTGAAGGTCAAGGCGCCGGGGGAATACCCGGAAGGTTTCGACAAGGCCACGCGCGGCCTGAAAAAGGCACGCATCGACAGCTACAAGGGCTTTGTGTTTATCAGCCTCGACGTGAACGGCACTGACAGCCTGGAAGACTTCCTGGGTGATGCCAAAGTGTTCTTCGACATGATGGTGGCGCAGTCCGCCACCGGTGAGCTGGAGGTGCTGCCGGGCAAGTCCGCCTACACCTACGATGGCAACTGGAAGCTGCAAAACGAAAACGGCCTGGACGGTTATCACGTCAGCACCGTGCACTACAACTACGTGGCCACGGTGCAGCATCGCCAGCAGGTGAATACCGAAAATGGCGCCAGTACCGGCGCCACCCTGGACTACAGCAAGCTCGGCGCCGGCGATGCCAACACCGATGACGGCTGGTTCGCCTTCAAGAACGGCCACAGCCTGTTGTTCAGCGACATGCCCAACCCCAGCGTGCGCTCCGGCTACGCCACCATCATGCCGCGCCTGGTGGCGGAACACGGCCAGCAGAAAGCCGAATGGATGATGCACCGCCTGCGCAACCTGAATATCTACCCGAGCCTGTTCTTTCTCGACCAGATCAGCTCCCAGTTGCGCATCATCCGCCCGCTGGCGTGGAACAAGACCGAGATCATCAGCCAGTGCCTGGGGGTGAAGAACGAGTCCGACGCCGACCGCGAAAACCGCATTCGCCAGTTCGAGGATTTCTTCAACGTGTCGGGCATGGGCACGCCGGATGACCTGGTGGAATTTCGCGAGGCCCAGCGGGGTTTCCAGGGCCGCCTGGAGCGCTGGAGCGATATCTCGCGCGGCAGCCATCGCTGGGAAACCGGGCCGACGCCCAACAGCGAAGCCATTGGCATCCAGCCCGCCATGACCGGCACCGAATTCACCCACGAAGGCCTGTACGTCAACCAGCACCGCAACTGGCAGCAGTTCCTGCTCGACGGCCTGGACCAGCAAGCGCTGAAACTGCGGGAGGTGAAGTGATGAATGCCCAGTTGCAGTACCAGATCGAGCAATTCTTCTACCGCAAATCCGAACTGTGCGACGCCCAGGACTGGGACGCTTACGTTCAGCTGTTCGACCCGCAGAGTGAATTCCACCTGCCGCAATGGGACTCCGAACATGTCTACACCCAGGACCCGAAGCGCGAGATGTCGCTGATCTATTACGCCAACCGCTCGGGGCTGGAGGACCGGGTATTTCGCCTGCGCACCGGCAAGGCCGCCTCGGCCACGCCGATGCCGCGCACCTTGCACCTGATCAACAACGTGCGCATTGGCGAGCTGGCGGACGGCGGGCTGGAGGTACGGTTGAACTGGCACACGCTGTTCTACCGGCTGGCCACGTCGGAGCAGTTCTACGGGCAGGCTACCTATCGCCTCAAGCCACACGGCGACAGCTGGCTGATCATGCGCAAGCACGCGTTACTGCTCAACGACACCATCAACTCGGTGCTGGATTTCTATCACCTCTGATCAAACACATCCCACCCTGTGGCGAGGGAGCTTGCTCCCTCTGGGCAGCGCAGCGGCCCCAAATGCTTGGGAGCGCTGCGCACTCCAGCGCGAGCTTGCTCCCTCGCCACAGGTATACGGAGTCGTATAGATGAATCACAAAGTGGCCTTCAGTTTTGCCGACGGCAAGACCCTGTTCTTCCCGGTGGGCGCCCATGAAATCCTGCTGGACGCGGCCTTGCGCAACGGCATCAAGATCCCGCTGGACTGCCGCGAAGGCGTGTGCGGCACCTGCCAGGGGCGCTGCGAATCCGGCGATTACAGCCAGGACTATGTCGATGAGGAAGCGCTGTCGAGCCTCGACCTGCAACAGCGCAAAATGCTCAGTTGCCAGACGCGAGTGAAGTCCGACGCAACCTTCTACTTCGATTTTGATTCGAGCCTGTGCAACGCGCCGGGGCCGGTGCACGTGCGCGGCACGGTGAGCGAAGTGCAATTGGTGTCGGCCAGTACCGCGATCCTGCAAGTGCAGGTGGAGGCGCCGCTGGATTTCCTGCCGGGCCAGTATGCGCGGCTGTCCGTGCCGGGCACCGACCGTTGGCGTTCCTATTCCTTCGCCAACCTGCCGGGCAACCAACTGCAGTTTCTGGTGCGCCTGTTGCCCGACGGGGTGATGAGCAACTACCTGCGCGAGCGCTGCCAGGTGGGGGATGAGGTGGTAGTGGAGGCGCCGCTGGGGGCTTTCTACCTGCGGCACGTCACCCAGCCGCTGGTGCTCGTCGCCGGCGGCACCGGGTTGTCGGCGTTGCTGGGCATGCTCGATGAGCTGGCCGCCAGCGGCTGCGATCAGCCCGTGCACCTTTACTATGGCGTACGCACCGAGCAGGACCTGTGCGAAGCCGCACGCATCAGCGGCTACGCGTCGAAGATCGCCGATTTTCGCTACACCGAAGTGCTCAGCGACGCCTCGGCGCAGTGGACGGGCAAGCGCGGCTACCTCACCGAGCATTTCGACCTGGCCGAACTGCGGGACAGATCGGCGGATATGTACGTTTGTGGCCCCCCGCCGATGGTCGAATCGATCCAACAATGGCTGAAGGATCAGGCACTTGATAGCGTTCAACTGTATTACGAAAAGTTTACGCAGAGTAATATCTGACCCTCAGCACTTCTGAGGGGCTGATGCGGCCTGCACTCACCCTTAAGAAAAACAAGTAGAAGGGAACGTTAATGGCGGATGACATGGTTAACCCGGTGGGCCTCAAACGTGGCCTGAAGAACCGGCATATTCAACTGATCGCTTTGGGAGGAGCGATCGGTACGGGATTGTTCCTCGGCTCGGCCGGGGTGCTCAAGTCGGCGGGACCGTCGATGATCCTGGGCTACGCGATTGCCGGCTTCATCGCCTTCCTGATCATGCGTCAGCTCGGCGAAATGATCGTCGAAGAGCCGGTGGCCGGTTCCTTCAGCCACTTCGCGCATAAATACTGGGGCGGCTACGCAGGCTTTCTCGCGGGCTGGAACTACTGGGTGCTCTACGTGCTGGTGGGCATGGCCGAACTGACGGCCGTTGGCAAGTACATCCAGTTCTGGTGGCCGGAAATCCCGACCTGGGTCAGTGCGCTGGTGTTCTTCGTCGCGGTGAACCTGATCAACACTTTGAACGTGAAGTTCTTCGGTGAAGCCGAATTCTGGTTTGCGATCATCAAAGTGGTGGCGATCGTCGGCATGATCGTGCTCGGCTGCTACCTGCTGTTCAGCGGTACCGGCGGCCCGCAGGCGTCGGTCAGCAACCTGTGGAGCCACGGCGGTTTCTTCCCGAACGGCGGCATGGGGCTGCTGATGTCGATGGCGTTCATCATGTTCTCGTTCGGTGGCCTGGAGCTGGTGGGCATCACCGCCGCCGAGGCCAGCGAACCGCGCAAGGTGATCCCGAAGGCGATCAACCAGGTGGTTTACCGCATCCTGATCTTCTACGTCGGCGCCCTCACCGTGCTGCTGTCGCTGTACCCGTGGGATCAACTGCTGCAAACCCTCGGCGCGTCGGGCGATGCCTACAGTGGCAGCCCGTTCGTGCAGATCTTCTCGCTGATCGGCAACGACACGGCGGCGCACATCCTCAACTTCGTGGTGCTGACCGCGGCGCTGTCGGTGTACAACAGCGGCGTGTACTGCAACAGCCGCATGCTGTTCGGCCTGGCCGAGCAAGGCGACGCGCCCAAGGCGCTGATGAAGCTCAACAAGCAAGGCGTGCCGCTGCGGGCGCTGGCGATTTCGGCGGCAGTGACCCTGCTGTGCGTGGTGGTCAACTACGTCGCGCCGCAGAGTGCACTTGAGCTGCTGTTCGCACTGGTGGTTGCCTCGCTGATGATCAACTGGGCGCTGATCAGCATCACCCACATCAAGTTCCGCAAGGCCATGGGCGAGCAAGGCGTGACGCCATCGTTCAAGACCTTCTGGTTCCCGTTCAGCAATTACCTGTGCCTGGCGTTCATGCTGATGATCGTCAGCGTGATGCTGGCGATCCCGGGGATCCGCGAGTCGGTGTATGCGATGCCGGTGTGGGTGGGGGTTATCTATGTTGCCTACCGGTTGCGGGTCCGAAACACGAAACTCGTAACAGCGCAGTAACCCTGTGGGAGGGGGCTTGCCCCCGATGGCGGTGTGTCAGTCATTGAAGTGTTTACTGACCCACTGCTATCGGGAGCAAGCTCCCTCCCACAGTTGATTGCATTGCACACATGAAAAAGCCCCGGTGATCCGGGGCTTTTTGTTTAGAGCGTTGAGCGTACTCGCCACAGTTCGGGGAACAGCACCGTGTCGAGCATCTTGCGCAAATAGCCCACGCCTTCGGTGCCACCAGTGCCCGGTTGGAAGCCGATAATGCGCTCCACCGTGGTCACATGCCGGAAGCGCCACTGGCGGAACGAATCCTCCAGGTCGATAAACTTCTCGGCCAGTTGATACAAATCCCAGTACCGGCTCGGGTCGCGATACACCTCGCGCCAGGCCGCCTCTACGGAATCATCGTGCACCGTGGCGGCCGTCGGGTCGCGTTCGGCGCGCTTGGGATCGATCGCCAGGCCTGCCTTGAGCATCAGGTTGATCGCCTCGTCATACAGCGACGGCGTGGCAATCGCCACCTGCAGCTGCTGCAACAACTCCGGGCGATGCGCATGGGGCCGCAGCAACGCCGGGCTTTTGTTGCCGAGGATGAATTCAATCTCACGGTACTGGAACGACTGGAACCCCGACGACTGCCCGAGAAACGGGCGGATCGCCGTGTACTCCGACGGTGTCATGGTCGCCAGCACCGCCCAGGCGTGCACCAGTTGGTCGAAGATCCTGGAGACCCGCGCCAGCATCTTGAAGGCTGGCGGCAACTCGCCCAGGCGCACGTGTTCACGGGCGGCCTTGAGTTCGTGCAGCATCAGCTTCATCCACAGCTCCGAAGTCTGGTGCTGGATGATGAACAGCATTTCGTTGTGGTCCGGCGACAGCGGGTGCTGGGCGCTGAGGACTTTGCCCAGGTCCAGGTAGTCGCCGTAGCTCATGGACTCGGAAAAATTCAGCTCAGCGTTGTGCCATTCTTCCGGGGGCTGGCCGTCGGCAGGCTTATATTCTGAAGAGAAAGGACATTGGCTCATCGCGAAGGCTCCAAAAGCGGGCGCAGGATTGCGCGGACCGGGCTGGCATCCAGGTTGGCAAAACGCAGCGGCAGCGCGATCAGTTCATAGTCGCCCTCCGGTACGTCGTCGAGCACGATGCCTTCGAGGATCGCCATGCCATGGCGCGCCACGGCGTTGTGCGAATCCATGGTCTTGGACTGTTGCGGGTCCAGGGACGGCGTATCGATACCGATCAACCGAACACCGAGGCCGGCCAGCAGTTCGATGGTTTGCGGCGCGATGGCGGTGAAGTTCGAGTCCCAGTGCGTCAGTGGCGCTTGTGGATAAGTGCGCAGCAGCACACGCTCGGGCAGGTTATCCACACGCCCTTGCAGTTGATGCGGCTGCACCAGGGCGCCACTGCCCAGGCAGTGCAGCACCCGGCACGGGCCCATGTACACGTCCAGCGACACCTCGCCAATCGGTGCGCCGTCGGCGCTGTAATGCAGCGGTGCGTCCACATGGGCACCGGTGTGCGGCGACAGGGTCACGCGCCCCACATTCACCGGGCACTCGGGGCCAAACTGCCACACGCGCTCTTCCTGGAACGGCGTATCGCCCGGCCAGGTCGGGGTCGCCGCGCTCAAGGGCGGGCTGATGTCCCACCACGTTTTTATTGGGTTCATTTCAAGGCTCTCGGCTGTCACTGGAGTGAATGATACGAGGGCCAGCTGTGAATTTTCTTGCGAATTCTGCCGTGAAGCGGGAAATCTTTCGCACTTACTGCGAGGATATAGCTTATTCACGCTCGAAAATTTCGCCTGATGGCCTATGTGGGAGGGGGCTTGCTCCCGATGGCGGTGGTTCAGTTAATAAACCAGTGACTGACACACCGCTATCGGGGGCAAGCCCCCTCCCACATTTGATTGCATTGGGTCTGGGGGATTGCGTTCTGCTGCGTTTCTGGGCATCCGGATGTCGAGTTCAGACCACTGATAATCAGCTCGGCGCTATAGGGTTCGACTTCTGTTTCCTTGCCTCGGAGTCATCATGTCCCAGCCGATCACTGTTCTGCGCGATACCCACCCCTTGCCGGTCCTGGATGCCTGCAAATGGGAAAAACTCGAAGGCGATCCGCATACCGTCAACCTCAACGCCTACACCAGCGAAGACGGCAGCAAGATCATGGGCACCTGGATCTGCACGCCGGGCAAGTGGTACGTGGAATACGTGAAGTGGGAGTACTGCCATTTTCAGGAAGGCTACTGCGTGATCACACCCGAAGGCATGGCGCCGATCCATCTGCGGGCTGGGGATATCTTTGTGGTGGAACCGGGGATGAAGGGCACGTGGGAAGTGGTGGAGACGGTGCGCAAATATTTTGTGTTTGCTTGAGCAACAGGTTATGGCGAGGGAGCAAGCTCTCCCTCGCCACAGTGTTTATTTGGGCTTGCGATAGCTGTTGATGATCGCCGAGAAGTCCTTGCCCCCTTCCCCACGCTGGCTCATAGACTGGTACAACTGCTGCGCCACTGCACCAAGCACCACCGGTTGGTGTGCCTGGCGCGCCGCTTCAGTGGCCAGCCCAAGGTCCTTGAGCATCAGGTCGGCGCCAAAACCACCGGTATAGCCACGCGACGACGGCGCGGTTTCAATCACGCCCGGCCATGGGTTGTAGGTGTCCGAACTCCAGCAGCGCCCGGTGGAGCTGTTGATGATTCCGGCCAGCACCTTTGTATCGATCCCCAACGCATCGCCCAGGGCCATGGCTTCACTGACGCCGACCATGCTGATGCCCAGCAGCAGGTTGTTGCAGATCTTGGCGATCTGCCCGGTGCCGACATCGCCGCAGTGCACGATATTGCGGCCCATCTGCGCCAGCACCGGTTGCAAGGTGGCGAACAGTTCGGGCGTGGCGCCGACCATGAAGGTCAGCGTCCCGGCTTGCGCCCCGCCGGTGCCGCCGGAGACCGGCGCGTCGGCCATCACCACGCCTTGCCTGGCCGCAGCGGCCGCGACATCGCGGGCGGTCTGCGGGTCGATGGTGCTGCAATCCACGGCCGGGATGCCTTCGCCGATGCCGGCGAGCACACCGTCTTCGTTCAGCCACACGCTGCGCACATGCGCGGCGGCCGGTAGCATGGTGATCACCAGCTCAGCGCCTTGGGCCGCGTCACGCGGTGAGGCGCTGATGCGCCCGCCCAATTCGGCCAGCTCCTTGAGCACGGTCTGGTTCAGGTCGAACAGGTTCAGCGCGTGCCCGGCCTTGATCAGGTTGCGGGCCATGGGCGCGCCCATGTTGCCCAGGCCGATAAATGCAATGTTCATGGTTGCCTCCCGGACTCAGCGCAGGTTGATGGTGGTGTTGACGCCATCGTTGACCGTGTCGTCATCGAACCAGCGGCTGGTGACGGTTTTGGTCTGGGTGTAGAACTGCACCACTTGCTTGCCGTACGGCCCAAGGTCGCCGAGCTTGGAACCACGCGAACCGGTGAAGCTGAAGAACGGCACCGGCACCGGGATCGGAATGTTGATGCCCACCTGGCCCACATCGATTTCGCTCTGGAATTTACGCGCCGCCGCCCCGCTCTGGGTGAACAGGCCGGTGCCGTTGCCAAACGGGTTGGCGTTGACCAGCGCAATGGCTTGATCAAGGGTGTCGACTTCCAGCACCACCAGTACCGGGCCGAAGATTTCCTGGGTGTAGATCTGCATATCGGTGGTCACGCCCGAGAACAGCGTCGGGCCGACGAAGTTGCCTTGTTCGAAACCCGGCACCTTGATGTCACGGCCGTCCAGCTCCAGCTTCGCGCCTTCTTTCACGCCGCTTTCGATCAGTTCCAGGATGCGCGCCTTGGCACGTTTGGAAATCACCGGGCCGACATCGGTGCCCGCTTCGCTGCCGGCGTTCACCTTGAGTTTCTGCGCCAGCGCCTTGAGATCCGGCAGCCACTGCTTGGCCGCGCCCACCAGCACCACCACCGAGGTGGCCATGCAGCGCTGGCCCGCCGCGCCGAAACCGGCACCGACCAGGGCATTGAGGGTGTGCTCGCGGTTGGCGTCCGGCAGCACCACCGCATGGTTCTTGGCGCCCATCATCGACTGCACACGCTTGCCGTGCTTGCCGGCCAGGTCGTAGACGTGCGTGCCCACAGCGGTGGAGCCCACGAACGACACCGCCTTGATGTCCTTGTGGGTGCACAGCGCATCCACCACCTCCTTGCCGCCGTGCACCACGTTGAGCACACCCGGTGGCACGCCGGCTTCCAGCGCCAGCTCCACCAGCAGCAGGGTGGACAATGGGTCTTGCTCGGACGGCTTGAGTACGAAGGTGTTACCGCAGGCGATGGCCATCGGGAACATCCACAGTGGAATCATCGCAGGGAAGTTGAACGGGGTGATGCCGGCGCAGACGCCGATGGGTTGGCGCAGGGTGTAGGTGTCCACGCCACCGGCGACGTTCTCGGCGAACTCGCCCATTTGCAGGGTGCCGATGGAACAGGCGTGTTCCACCACTTCAAGACCACGGAAAATATCGCCCTCGGCGTCGGCAATGGTCTTGCCCTGCTCGGCGCTGAGTACCACGGCGATGCGCTTGGAGTGCTCGCGAATCAAGGCTTGCAGCTTGAGCATGATGCGCATGCGCGCGCCGATCGGGGTGAGTTTCCAGGTTTGGAAGGCTTGATGGGCGGCGTCGATGGCGGCGTTGACTTCGTCGGCCGTGGCGAACGGGACTTTGGCCAGCACTTGCTGGGTGGCGGGGTTGACGATGTCTTGCCACTGGGAGGTCTTGGACTCGACCCATTCACCGTTGATCAACAACTTGACCTGTTTAACGGAAATATCGGCAGATGCGTTCATGGGGTCTCCAACTTTTATAATTATGCAGAGAACCAAGGCGTTGAATCGCCTTGAGGATGAGGCGTTCGGACTGTTTTTGGAGTATAGATGTGCAAATCTCTAATAAGAACGCACATAAAAGCCGGTCCAATATGCAAAAAAACATCACATCCCTGGGCTCCCTGAATTGGGATGACCTGAAGTTTTTCCTCGAAGTGGCCCGCACCCGCAAGGCCAGCGTGGCCGCCAAGCGCCTGGCAGTGGACTACACCACCGTGTCGCGGCGCATCAGTTCACTGGAAGTGTCGCTCGGCACCCTGCTGTTCGAAAAATCCCGGACCAACGGTTTTGTACTCACCACCGAAGGCCAGCGTTTACTGGGCTATGCCGAATCCATCGAAAGCACCTTGCACATGGCGTGCGAGCAGGTCTCCGGCTCCGGCGTGGCGCTGTCGGGGCACGTGCGCATGGGCTGCACCGAAGGCTTCGGCAGTTTTTTCGTCACCCCGCAGTTGAGTCACTTTGTCGATACTTACCCGGCGATCTCGGTCGACATCCTGCCGCTGCCGCACTTCATCAGCCTGTCCAAGCGCGAAGCCGACATCGTCATCGCCCTGGAACGCCCGGAGCACGGGCCCTATGTGTGCTGCAAACTGTGCGACTACAAGCTGCAGCTGTACGCGACCCAGGATTATCTGGACCAGCACGCGCCCATCCAACGCCCGGCGGATTTGGCCGAGCATCCGTTTATCAGCTATGTGGATGACCTGGCGTTCAGCTCGGAGCTGCTGTACCTGGCGAACGTCGTACCCGGTGCCAGCGCCAGCCTGCGCAGCACCAGTGTGATTGCACAGTACGTCGCGGTGCAGCAGGGACGGTCGATGGCGATATTGCCGTGCTTCCTGGCGGCGCAGGACCCGCGCTTGCTGCCGGTGCTGGGGGAGCAGATAGCGATTACGCGGCAGTTCTGGATGTACTGCCGGGAGGACTTGCGCAAGTTGAAGCGGATTACGTTGTTGTGGGATTACATCCGCGAAGTGACCGAGCAGAACCAGGGCTTGTTGATGGGGCAGACGCGGGAGATGCGGTTTGCCGATTGAAGGCGCCGCGTGAGGTGAATGTGGGAGGGGGCTTGCCCCTGATGGCGGCGTGCCAGTTACCAAATCTATTGGCTGACACACCGCTATCGGGGGCAAGCCCCCTCCCACATTTGGAATGCATTTCAGATTGGGAAAGGCGAAAAATACCTCAGTCGGCAATCACTACAATCGACACGCGCCGGTTCTCGGTGCGGCCCGCCGTGGTTGTATTCGACGCCACCGGCTCGCTGCTGCCCAGGCCGCGCAGTTGGATGTTTTCTTCTTTCATGCCCACGCTGCTCAACACCTTGCCCACGCTTTTGGCGCGGCGCAGGGACAGGGATTGGTTGTAGAGTTCTTTGCCCGACGCGTCGGTGTGGCCTTCGACGCGCACGCGTTCGATGCCCGCGCCCACCAAGGCTTTGCCGATGCGTTCGACGATCTCGGTGCTGGGCTTGTTGAGGGTTTCGACGTCACTGCCAAACAGCACTTTGCCCGACAGGCCGAAGGCCCAGCCGTCGTCCGTCAGCTCAAAGCCCTGCTGTTTGAGCACGGCCACTTGCGCCGGGGTCAGGCCTTTGGGCGGTGGGGTCTGGCAACCACTGAGGGCCAGGCAGGCGACAAGTAAGGTGACGAAGAGGACGCGTGCGTTAGAAAACAAGGGATTAACTCCTGTGTTGAACATTGACGACGGAGGGTTCCAATTCCGCCGTTTGCTGGCTGCCCGAGGACAGCCGTTTGGCCTGGTACATCGCCGCGTCGGCGGCATTGAGCAGGGCGCCGGGCGTGGCGCCATGCTCGGGGTAAACGGCGATGCCGATACTGAGGGAGGTCGATACCAGGGTGTTGCCAGGCAGTGGGATTGGCTTGTCCATGCTGGCAATGATCTTGTCGGCGATGCGCTGCGCATCTTCGGGTTTATGCAGCGGCGCGAGCAGGACGGCAAATTCGTCGCCGCCCAGGCGGGCCACTAGGTCATCTTCGCGCAATTGCGCACGTACCCGCTCGGCAACGGCCATCAGTACGGCATCGCCGGCGGCGTGGCCGAAGTTGTCGTTGATGTCTTTGAACCGATCACTGTCGAGAAACAGCACCGCCACCCGCTCGTTGGCCTTGGCGGCGCTGCGCAGGGCACGAATCAAGCGGCCTTCGAAGAACGCACGATTGGGCAGCCCGGTGAGGCTGTCGTGACTGGCCTGGTGGGCAAGGGTTTCGTTTTCACTTTGCAGGTGGCTCTGCCAGGCTTCCATCTCGCCAAGCAAGGCGTTGAAGTCGCTGCCCAGGCTGTCGAGTTCGGCGATCTGTGCAGGCGGCACGCGGCGGTCGAAGTCACGCTCGCTGCGGGCGGCGTGAGCCACGGCGGCAAGACTTTGCAGCGGCCCGGTGATCCCCCTCAACAGACGCCGTGCCAGGTGCAGGGCTATCCAGGCGCTGAGCGCGGTGCATATCACAATGCCCGCCAGGCCGCTGAGCAAGAAGCGCAACAGGCTGCCGCCATGACCGGTCAGGTGGATGCTGCCGACGGGGTTGCCCTGATGAAGGATCGGCTGGCTGATGGGTTGTTCGAGCAAGGCATGCGCCAGCTCCAGTTCAACCCGTGACAACATGCCGGTGTTCGGCCGCACCCATTGCGCCAGCAGTTTGCCGCTTGCGTCAAAAACTTCGGCCTGGGCGACCTCTTCGGTAGAAGCAATCAGGCTAAGGGCTTCAGTGGCAGCGGCACTGTCGTTGAACACCACTGCCGCTTCCACGGTGTAATTGATCGAGCGTGCGATCAAGTGCAGGTTATGTTCGGCATACACCCGCAGCGCCAGTACGCCGAGCAGGGTCAGGGACACGCTGGCCAAGGTCACCGCTACCAGGGCCAGGATCATGTGCCCTCGGCCGATGACCGAGCGCAGGGTCGGTCGAGCTTTAGCCGGCCTCATGGCGCTGGCGCTCGACGGCGCGACAGTTGCAGCACGCTGGGGTGAATGCGCACGCCACTGCGGGCGACGGAATCCAGGTTCACCTCGAACGATACTTGCGCATCGCTCACCCGCAGGCAGAACAAGCTACCCACGGTGCAATGGTCACCGCCTTCGCTGATGCTGAGCACCGGATGCCCCATCAATGAGGTAAACAACGCGGTGCGTTCGTCAGCGCTGAGTTTGCCGATGTAAATGGCGTCGCAGGCACCGACGATATCGGGGTTGTTCGCCAGCAGGCGGCGCACGACTACCGGACGGCCGGTCGCCTGGGTGGTGCCCTTGATCAGGTCGTCGGTGTACTGGGTGGGCCCGACGATGCACAAGCGCAGTTGCGCGGGCTCCACCGGCCAACGGGCATAGCTGAGGATACCGAGCACGACCTGGGTGACCGCCTGGGCGCGCTGCTCTGCCGGGCTAGGGGTCTGCGCCCACGCCAGCGGAGCGAGCAGGCATAGCACCACCACCTGTAACAGGCGCCTCCAGCTCAAACTACGCTCGGTGAGCGAGACAGCCACGTTCATGCAGCGATTCTCTCAAGAAATTTCAAAGTGATGCCGCAACGATAGCACAGCGGCGGAAGCCCCCACGAAGCGAGCCTTTCACGGGACCGCCTATTTTTTCAGAAAAGTCTGACAACCGAATCAGAAATATTACATGACCGTTCAGTCAGTTTTATTCGGGCGTGGCGTCCAGCTCAAGCATCAGCCCGCTCAAGCGCTTGACCCTGCGCCGTACGGCTTCCTCAAAGACACCGGCACGCGGCTCGATCAGGCTGAACCAGCGTTTGGCACGCGTGATACCGGTGTAGATAAGTTCTTTGGTCAGAACCGGGTTCAACGCGTCAGGCAGGATCAGCGCGGTATGCGTGAACTCCGAACCCTGGGATTTGTGCACGGTCATGGCGTAAACCGTTTCCACATCGTTGAGCCGGCTGGGCAGCACAAAGCGCACGCCGCCCTGGCCGTCGTTTCGCGGGAAGGCCACGCGCAGCACCTGGGGGCCGCCATCGCTTTCGGGCAGCTTCAAGGCGATGCCGATGTCACCGTTCATCAAGCCCAGGCCGTAGTCGTTACGGGTCATCAATACCGGACGGCCTTCATACCATTGCTCATCGCCCTCGATCAGCCGCACCTTGCGCAAGGCGGCGGTGATGCGCAGGTTCAATCCTTCGACTCCCCACGGGCCTTTGCGTACCGCGCAGAGCAGTTGGAACGCGTCAAAGGCCTGCAGCAGTTGTTGCGCCCAATCGGTCCAGGCGTGATCGTCACGCGGGGTGTCCAGTGCAGGACGCGCCGACTGCAGCAGGTTCAGGTAATAGCGATAGCCTTGGGCCTCCCCGCCCTGCCCATCCAGCACCAGGCGCTCAAGCGCAGGATCGTGCTCGCCCTTGAGGCTGAGGCAGAACAAGTCGTCATGACTGCGCGCAGCCAGCAGCTTGCGCGCTTCTTCAGCGTTCTGCTGGTTCACCCAGCGCGCCAACTGGCCAATGCCGCTGCCCTCGCCGAAACGCCGCGAGTAGCGCAGCATCACCACCTGCTGGGCCAGGGGATGGCTGCCGTCGAGGTCCTCCTGCAAGCCGCTGTTGCCGAGGTCTTCGCCGCTGACCGCTTGCAGCCATTGGCGCGTGGCCGGGCTGTACCAACCGGCCTCGGCATCGCGGCACAAATCGCCGAGCACCGCGCCCGCCTCTACCGAGGCAAGCTGGTCCTTGTCCCCCAGCAGCACCAGGCGAGCATGTGGCGGCAAGGCGTCGAGCAGGTTGGCCATCATTTCCAGGTCGATCATCGATGCTTCGTCCACCACCAGCACATCCAGTGGTAAGGGGTTGCCGACGTGATGACGAAAGTGCCGAGTGCCCGGACGACTGCCCAGCAAGCGGTGGACCGTGGTGACCTGGGTCGGGATTTTTTCGCGCACCGTGTCGGGCACTTTCAACGACAACACTTGCTGGCTGATCGACTCGGTAAGACGTGCGGCGGCTTTACCGGTGGGCGCGGCCAGGCGGATACGCAACGGATTGCCGCCTTCCACGGCCGGCGCCTGCAACAGCGCGAGCAGGCGAACCACGGTGGTGGTCTTGCCGGTGCCGGGGCCGCCTGTGACGATGCTGAACGCGCCTCGGGTGGCCAGGGCGCAGGCGAGTTTTTGCCAGTCGATCACGCCATCGGGCGCCGGTTGATCGAACAAACCATTGAGGCGCCGCGGCAAATCGGCAGCGACGGTTTCGTGGCTGGCCAGACGCAGGCGCAGTGCACTGTCGATGCGCCGTTCGTACGCCCAATAGCGGCGCAGATAGAGACGTTTTCCGGACAGCACCAACGGACGGCTTTGGGCCGACTCACTGCCATCGACCGCCAGCGCGACCAAGCGGCTGGAGGCCAGCGTATGGCACCAGTGGGCGCCGTCCAGACCGTCGAGCAATTGCGACGGCAACAGCATCGCACCGGTTTGCAGGTCACCTTCGGGCGGCAACGACAAGGCAAAGTCCGGCGCCTTGAGGGTTTCGAACAGGTCGAGGCACACATGGCCGTGGCCCAGTTGGTGGCTGGTCAATGCCGCCGCCAGCAGCACCAGGGGGTCGGCCTCTGGGTCAAGCTCATGCAGAAAGCCGACGAACGCTTTGTCCAGGGCCCGCAGCCAGCCACGGTCAACCCAACGCTCCAGCAGGTGCACCAGGTCGGCGGCGCGACTGAGGGGCGTGAGTTCCTCCAGCAGTAGCGGCGACAGGCTCATAGCAGCACTCCTTGTTCCCAGGCGGGTTCGGCTTTGGGCGGGATAGGCTTGCCCTGGAACAACAGGTCCAGCCCTTCGATCAGCTCTCGCGGCGGCCGGGTGAAATACGCGCCCTGGCTCACCGATTGCGTGCCGCGCAGAAACAGGTAGAGGGCACCGCCGATGTGGCGTTCATAGTCGTAATCGGGCAGGCGCGCCTTGAGCTGACGATGCAGGGCCAGCAGGTAAAGCACGTATTGCAGGTCATACCGATGCTCGAGGATCGATTGTTCCATGGCATCCAGGGTGTAGGCCGAATCGTCGGGGCCGAGCCAGTTGGATTTGTAGTCAGCCACGTAATAGCGGCCGTCGTGCTCGAATGTCAGGTCGATAAAGCCCTTGAACATGCCGTTGAGCAGCACCGGTTCGGCCGCCACACGGGAAACGCCGTTGTGGGTGTACTGGCACACCAGTTTGTCGAGGGCCAACACGTCGACCTTATGGCTGGCGAACCAGAATTCCATTTCGATCTGATACTGCTGCAGGGTGCTGAGGCTGACCCGACCGTCATACAGCGGCAGTGGCGTTCGCAACAGGTGACCAAGCCAAGCGCTGAGGGTGACGATCCAGCCTTCCCAATTGCGGCGGTTGCAACGGGCTCCGACAGCGTTTTCGATGGCCTCGGGGCTCAGGTTGAAACCTTCTTCACCGGCCCACTCCAGCAAACCGTGAAGGAAGGTCCCTGGATTCGGACCGCGTGGGAATCGATGAATGTCACCGCCCGACGCCGCCACTTCCCTTGGTGCGTCGGGATCAAGGCGTTCGTCATCGAACAGTTTCTGGGCCTGTGGGCTTTCAGGCGCTTCGAGATTCGCGGCGCTCATGCTGTCGCCAATGCGCAAGGCGCTGTAGGAAGCGATCCACCAGTTCTCCGCGGCCTTGCGTTTGGGCAACAGCGGAGCCAGCAAGGTGGCTTCATTGCGCGGCGGATGAAACATCATGTCTTGCGCTGGCGGCACATGGGCATAGCTGATTGCAGGGCAACCTTGCAGCAGATCCATCAACCAGCGTGCCAGGCCGGCGGATTCACCCAGCGGCGCACCGGCGCCAAGCAAATAGCCCAGCGCCGAGAGGTGCAGCACCGAGCTGCTGCTGTTGCCGCGCTTGAGGTCGGCGATGCCCAACCAGCAGGCGTGCTTGGCGCGGGTCAGGGCGACATAGAGCAAGCGCAGGTCTTCAGCCAGGCGCTCATCGTCAGCCTGGGCGATCAACTCAGCGGTGGGCCGCAGGCTCACCTGGGATTTGCCCTGCTCGTCGTGGTAATGCAGCGGCAAGCGAGTGCCGTCCACGGGTTTGGCCGAACAGATGAAGGGCAGGAACACCAGATCGTATTCGAGGCCCTTGGATTTGTGGATCGTCACCACCTTGACCAGTTGCTCGTCACTTTCCAGGCGCAGGATCTGCTCTTCGCCGGCCTGACCCGACATCGCCAAGTGCTCGGCAAGATGGCGAATCAACGCCTGTTCGCCGTCCAGTTCCGAGGCGGCCTGTTGCAGCAGTTCGCTCAGGTGCAGCAGGTTGGTCAGCACACGCTCGCCGTCGCTGCGGGCGATCAGGGTTTGCGGCAGCTGGAAGTCATGCAGCAGGCGGCGCAGCATCGGCAGCACGCCTTGGGTGCGCCAGATCGAGCGGTAGCCACGAAACTGCATCACGCGGCTTTCCCACGCCAGTTCGTCCTGGTTCAGACGCTCCAGTTCCGCCAGTGAGAGGTTCAAAGTGACACAGGCCAGGGCTGCGCGCAGCGGGCGCTCCACGTCCGGCTCGGCGCAGGCCTTGAGCCAGGCCAGCAGATCATGGGCCTCCTGGGCGGCGAAGACCGAGTCCTTATCCGACAGGTACACACTGCGCACGCCCCGCGCCGCCAGTTCGGCGCGCACGGCCTGGGCTTCCTTGCCATCTCGCACGAGGATGGCGATGTCTGACGGCAGCACGCCTTTGAAGCTGCTGTCTTTAACAAAGCCAGCAACGCCTTGCTGTCCACCATTGAGCAACGCGACGATCTGCGTGGCGCAGGCAGCGGCCAGTTGCTGGCGATACACCGCGTTGGAAACCGGCTGGTCAGCAGGCAGGTGCCAAAGGTGCATCGCCGCTAGCGTTTGGCCGTCGACCTGCAGCTGTTCTCTACGGCCTTGGGACAGCACCGGGTGAAACGGCACCGGGTTATGGCCGTCGGGTTCACGGAACAGGAATGCGCCTCGGCCTGTTTCCGCGCGCTGGAACACATGGTTCACCGCCTCGACCATCGCATGGCTGGAGCGGAAGTTGGTGCCCAAGGTGTGATGACGACCGGTGGTAGATTGCCGGGCACGCAGGTAGGTGTAAATATCCGCGCCGCGGAAAGCGTAGATCGCCTGTTTGGGGTCGCCGATCAGGAACAGGCCGCTGTCCAGGTGGTTTTCTTCGATGCGGTAAATGCTGTCGAAGATGCTGTACTGCACCGGGTCCGTGTCCTGGAATTCATCGATCAAGGCCACCGGGAATTGCTCGCGGATCACGCTGGCAAGGCGCTCGCCGCCGTCGGCCTGAAGCGCGGCGTTGAGGCGGATCAGCATGTCGTCGAAACCCATTTCAGCGCGGCGCCGCTTCTCTTCCTCAAAGCGCTTGCCCACCCAGGCGGCGGCGTGTTGCAACACCGCAGCGTCCGGGGTTGGCAGGGCGTCGAGGGCGGCTTTGAGACCGGCCATGGCATCGATGCCGGGATGCTGTGGCGGCTCGCCTTTCCAGGCTTCGGCCATGCCTTCAGGGGTCAACCGCGTGAAACCGGTGCCGATGTCCAGTTGCTCCAGGGTTTCGTCAGCGGCCCAGGCACTGATTTTTTCAAACCAGGGCTCGAAGTAACGGGCCTGCATTTTGCGACCGTCGACCGCCTTGGCCGCAACAGCTTGCAGACAGAGATCACGCAGCTCTGCGGCCCATTGCTGCCAAGGTGCCTTGATGCTGGCCAAGGCCTCGCGGCGCTCTTGCAGGCAGGCGGTGATCATTTCAGCCGGCTCGCGGCTGTCATCGGCGGGCCGCTCGCTGCCGAACAACGCACGCACCCGTGGCATCAACGCGGCCGGGCCGCCCCAGTTGTTGCGCACCCAATTGAGCGCATCGTCGTGCATCGGGTAGCAGAACAGGCGCCAGTAGTCGCGCAACACTTCACCGAGCAGGTCGCTGTGATCGGTTTCCAGGGTCTGGGTAAACAGGCTGCCGCTGTCGAACGCGTGTTCGCGCAGCATGCGCTGGCACCAACTGTGGATCGTCGAGACCGCGGCCTCGTCCATCCATTGCGCGGCAATGTCCAGTCGATTGGCGCAGGCGGGCCACTGTTCCTCGGGGTATTGGCCGCGCAGGTCGGCGATCAAGGCGTCGGGCTGCTCGATTTCACCCCGGAAGAAGCGCGCGGCTTCCGCCAGGCGGATACGGATACGTTCACGCAATTCCTTGGTGGCGGCGTCGGTGAAGGTCACCACCAGGATTTGCGGTGGTAACAGTTCGCGGCCGAAGCCGGACTCATCACCGCCGTTGCCGAGGACCAGGCGCAAGTACAACGCCGAAATGGTAAAGGTCTTGCCGGTGCCAGCGCTGGCTTCAATCAGCTGGCTGCCTTTGAGCGGGAAGGCCAAGGCCAAGGGTTTGCCATTCATGCGTCGGCCCCTTCGCTGGACAGTGAACGCCAGGGGGCGTTGATCAGCGGGCGATACAGGGTTTCGCACCAGCCTTCGAATTCTTCGCTGGCAACCAGCGCGGCGTAGTCGGGGAACTGGCGGGTGAGCGCGGGCGTTTCGCGGCGTTCGCCGTCGGTGGTCATACCGTCGCCCTCGTAGGCTTTGCAGGCAGCGGCCTGGGCTTTGGCAGGATCGGTTTGGCCGAGCCAGGCAAAGGCGGTTTTGACGGCGACGGGCAGCGGTTGGCTCATGCCGGTGTGCCAGGCGAGCAGCAAGTCACCGAGGATGCTTTGAGCGGTGGATGTGTCCAGGGGGGCCAGCAGCAGGGTGTCGTCACTCGCCACCAAACCGGTACTCAACGGCACGCCGCAGGCACAGGCGACCACGTGATTGACCCAAGGGCGAATCAGGCGGTGCCACTTGCGCGTCTTGATCGAGCCGATGCTGTTAGGGATGGTGGTAACGCTTAGCAATCCGCCATCACTGCGGCGATGCAGGCCGCTGATCCAGCCTTCGAGTTGGATGCCCTGATATTCAAAACTGACAGGTTCCGCGCCGGTATGCGGGGTTGGCCAGAGCGCCAGGAGTTGCTGGTAGCGCTGCAGCAGATCCGGCAACGGCTCGATCAGCTCGTTACGCAGGCATTCGCCGAAACCGACCATAGGCAGCAGGCCACTGCCTTGCAGGCGCAAGGCTTGGGCGTTGAGGGCCTGATCGAACTGATCGGGCCGCGTCAGCGCCGCGTTCAGCAGACTGTCGCTGAGGTTGTAGCGTTGCAGCGCATCAAGGACGAAAGGTTCTTCGTCGGCCAGCGGCACTTGGGCGGCTTCAAAGAACACTTTCAGACGTTGGCTGAAGAAATGTTTTACCGGGTTGCGCAGGAAATCCTGCAACTGGCCGAGGCTCAGGGGCTCTTCCTGGTGGTGCGGCATCAACGCAGGCTCGTGCTCCATTGTGGCGGGGGCTTGGTGCAGCAGCTGCCATTCGCGGGCGTAACTGAACAGCGGCTCGCCTTCATGGAAGTAGCGGGCGCTGAAAGGCTGGAGCGGGTGCTCCTGGGTCATCGCTTCGATCAGGGGGCGGTCGCTTTGGGCGTTATGCCAGCCGCTGGCGAGATGGTCGCGCAACTGGCCGATCAGCACCGAGGCCGGACGATCGCTGTTGTCACGGATACTGCGGCCGACCCAACTGATATACAGCTGGTCGCGCGCGGAAAGCAGGGCTTCGAGCAGCAGGTAGCGATCATCTTCACGGCGAGAGCGGTCGCCGGGACGGTAGTCGCTGCCCATCAGGTCGAAGTCCAGCGGGGGTTGGGCGCGTGGGTAGTCGCCGTCGTTCATGCCGAGCAGGCAGACCAGCTTGAACGGGATCGCACGCATGGGCATCAGGGTGCAAAAGTTGACCGCTCCCGCCAGGAAACGCTGGGACAGGCGGCCCTGGTCAAGCCCGGCTAACCAGGCCTCGCGGACCACCGTCAGCGGTAACTCGTCTTGCAGGCCTACGGATTCACAGGTCTCCAGCCAGGTCTCCCTTAACTGTTCGAGTTGGCCCAACAGGTAGTCATCGTGTTCGCTGCTGGCCAGGAAAAACAGCTGCATCAAGCGTTGCAGGCGTTCGCCCCACGCCTGTGGAGGCGCTGGTTGTGACAGGGCGTGATGCGCGTCGTTTAACGCGTCGAGCAAGGCGACCAGCGGGCCAATCAGTGCGGCATCAAGCCCACCGATCTCGTCGTAGGGCTCAATGCCATCGCATGCGACACCGGTGCCGACGGCGTAACCCAGCAGCATGCGCCGCAGGCCGAAACGCCAGCTGTTCTGTTCCAGTTCCGTGGGTAGCCCCAGGCCGGCACGCTGTTCGGCATTGAGCCCCCAGCGGATGCCGGCGCCTTCAATCCAGCGGTGCAGCGTCGGCAGGTCGCGCTCATGGATGGCGAAACGTTCGCGCAGGGCGGGAACGTCCAGCAAGTCGAGAATTTCGCTGACAGGGAAGCGGCTGTCGGGGAGTTTGAGCAGGTGTTCGACAGCAATCAGCAGCGGGTCGCGGCCGCGCTGGCCCTGGTCTGTCAGGGTGAACGGAATGAAACGTGGGTCATTTCGCTCCAGTTGGCCGAAAACTGCGCGAATGTGCGGTGCATAGCTGTCGACATCGGGGACCATGACGATGATGTCCCGAGGACGCAATGTGGGGTCGGCGCTGAAGCGCTGGAGCAATTGGTCGTGGAGAATCTCTACTTCGCGTTGGGCGCTGTGGGCGATGTGAAAGCGAATGGACGAGTCGCGCTGCAGGTCGACCGCAGGCCAGCATTCACGGGTTTCATCGAGTGGGCGCAGTTCGAGAATATCGTCCTGAAGCTGGTTGAGCAGCGTGGTGGGCTGGTTGTCGCTGAACAGGTCGATACGACCATCACGGAAGGCGGCGCGGTAGCTGTTGGGGTCGTCGTAACTGTCCAATAGGCTGATGTAGTCGCGGCCCTGCTTGCCCCAGGCGGCGAGCAGCGGGTGGGCGTGTTGGTGCAACGTTTGTGGATCGATGGTGACCGGCATGCCCGCTTTGCGTGCCTGGCGCTTGTATTCGTTACGCAGCAGGTCTTTGTCGGCCACGATGTCCGACCAATGATGGCGGCAAGGGTTGTGCACACACAGCAACACTTGGCTGAAACGGGCCAGGCCCGCCAGGGCTTCGAGCGCTTGGGCGGGCAGTGATGAAATGCCAAAAACAATCACTCGGGAAGGTAGGCCAGGAGGCGCTTGCTCAAGTGTGTTGATACGTTCGATAAAGCGCTGGTGAACGCCCGCGCGACTCTGGGCCATACCCTGCGCCCCTACGTCGAGCAGCAAGGCGCGCCATAACTCAGCCTGCCAGCAGTTGGCGGGGTTAAGCGGTTTGGCTTCGCCGCGCCCGTTGCGTAACTGATGACGGCCTGCTGCCCAGTCCTCCAGCCAATCGGCGCGATACACCTGGTATTGGTCGAACAAGTCGGCCAGGCGCTCAGCGAGCTGGTAGCGTTTGCGCAGGTCGCTGTCGTGGGTCAGGAAGCGTTGCAGCGGCTCGAAGTGAGGTTGGTCGATAAGCTCCGGTAGCAGACGCATAAGCCGCCAGGTCAGTGGGGCCTTATCAAGGAGAGACTTTGGGGGAATTTCGTCACGCCCTAATACCATGCGATAGAGCTGCCACATGAAGCTGCCGGGCAGTTGCACATCGATTGCCGCTGCAATGCCGCAGCCACCCATATCATCCTCTTGCGGATCTTCGGCCAAGGCTAGCTTGAGCCATTGGGCGATGCCGTTGCTTTGGACCAGAGCGATTTCATTTTCCAATGGCGCCAGGGGATAACGACGCATCCAGCTGACTACCAGGCTGCGCAACTCGTCCAGGCGGTTACCGTGAACCACCATGAATCCAGCGCTGAGGGACGTCGCACCCGGCATAACGGTTTCCTTGGAAAAGCAAAAATCGAGGCATGGACTTTAGCACCGAAGACCACTGCGATGAGCGTCCAGACACTTTTCGACCGCCCAAAACAAAACCCCTGTCTGCGTTAGCAAACAGGGGTTCTGGAATTTAATCTTGACGATGACCTACTCTCACATGGGGAAACCCCACACTACCATCGGCGATGCATCGTTTCACTGCTGAGTTCGGGATGGGATCAGGTGGTTCCAATGCTCTATGGTCGTCAAGAAATTCGGGTACTGAGTCGTGGCCAGACGGCCTCGCTTCAGCAAATTGGGTATGTAATAGAATTTGGTGTTTGCAAGCGTCGAACTTTCGGTTCATTTCGTCTTCACACACCGCAATCTGTTCTCTTTCGAGTCGCAAATTGCTTGGGTGTTATATGGTCAAGCCTCACGGGCAATTAGTATTGGTTAGCTCAACGCCTCACAGCGCTTACACACCCAACCTATCAACGTCGTAGTCTTCGACGGCCCTTCAGGGAACTCAAGGTTCCAGTGAGATCTCATCTTGAGGCTAGTTTCCCGCTTAGATGCTTTCAGCGGTTATCTATTCCGAACATAGCTACCCGGCAATGCCACTGGCGTGACAACCGGAACACCAGAGGTTCGTCCACTCCGGTCCTCTCGTACTAGGAGCAGCCCCTCTCAAATCTCAAACGTCCACGGCAGATAGGGACCGAACTGTCTCACGACGTTCTAAACCCAGCTCGCGTACCACTTTAAATGGCGAACAGCCATACCCTTGGGACCGGCTTCAGCCCCAGGATGTGATGAGCCGACATCGAGGTGCCAAACACCGCCGTCGATATGAACTCTTGGGCGGTATCAGCCTGTTATCCCCGGAGTACCTTTTATCCGTTGAGCGATGGCCCTTCCATACAGAACCACCGGATCACTAAGACCTACTTTCGTACCTGCTCGACGTGTCTGTCTCGCAGTCAAGCGCGCTTTTGCCTTTATACTCTACGACCGATTTCCGACCGGTCTGAGCGCACCTTCGTACTCCTCCGTTACTCTTTAGGAGGAGACCGCCCCAGTCAAACTACCCACCATACACTGTCCTCGATCCGGATAACGGACCTGAGTTAGAACCTCAAAGTTGCCAGGGTGGTATTTCAAGGATGGCTCCACGCAGACTGGCGTCCACGCTTCAAAGCCTCCCACCTATCCTACACAAGCAAATTCAAAGTCCAGTGCAAAGCTATAGTAAAGGTTCACGGGGTCTTTCCGTCTAGCCGCGGATACACTGCATCTTCACAGCGATTTCAATTTCACTGAGTCTCGGGTGGAGACAGCGCCGCCATCGTTACGCCATTCGTGCAGGTCGGAACTTACCCGACAAGGAATTTCGCTACCTTAGGACCGTTATAGTTACGGCCGCCGTTTACCGGGGCTTCGATCAAGAGCTTCGCGTTAGCTAACCCCATCAATTAACCTTCCGGCACCGGGCAGGCGTCACACCCTATACGTCCACTTTCGTGTTTGCAGAGTGCTGTGTTTTTAATAAACAGTCGCAGCGGCCTGGTATCTTCGACCGGCATGAGCTTACGGAGCAAGTCCTTCACCCTCACCGGCGCACCTTCTCCCGAAGTTACGGTGCCATTTTGCCTAGTTCCTTCACCCGAGTTCTCTCAAGCGCCTTGGTATTCTCTACCCAACCACCTGTGTCGGTTTGGGGTACGGTTCCTGGTTACCTGAAGCTTAGAAGCTTTTCTTGGAAGCATGGCATCAACCACTTCGTCGTCTAAAAGACGACTCGTCATCAGCTCTCGGCCTTAGAATCCCGGATTTACCTAAGATTCCAGCCTACCACCTTAAACTTGGACAACCAACGCCAAGCTGGCCTAGCCTTCTCCGTCCCTCCATCGCAATAACCAGAAGTACAGGAATATTAACCTGTTTTCCATCGACTACGCTTTTCAGCCTCGCCTTAGGGACCGACTAACCCTGCGTCGATTAACGTTGCGCAGGAAACCTTGGTCTTTCGGCGTGGGTGTTTTTCACACCCATTGTCGTTACTCATGTCAGCATTCGCACTTCTGATACCTCCAGCAAGCTTCTCAACTCACCTTCACAGGCTTACAGAACGCTCCTCTACCGCATCACTTACGTGATACCCGTAGCTTCGGTGTATGGTTTGAGCCCCGTTACATCTTCCGCGCAGGCCGACTCGACTAGTGAGCTATTACGCTTTCTTTAAAGGGTGGCTGCTTCTAAGCCAACCTCCTAGCTGTCTAAGCCTTCCCACATCGTTTCCCACTTAACCATAACTTTGGGACCTTAGCTGACGGTCTGGGTTGTTTCCCTTTTCACGACGGACGTTAGCACCCGCCGTGTGTCTCCCATGCTCGGCACTTGTAGGTATTCGGAGTTTGCATCGGTTTGGTAAGTCGGGATGACCCCCTAGCCGAAACAGTGCTCTACCCCCTACAGTGATACATGAGGCGCTACCTAAATAGCTTTCGAGGAGAACCAGCTATCTCCGAGCTTGATTAGCCTTTCACTCCGATCCACAGGTCATCCGCTAACTTTTCAACGGTAGTCGGTTCGGTCCTCCAGTTAGTGTTACCCAACCTTCAACCTGCCCATGGATAGATCGCCCGGTTTCGGGTCTATTCCCAGCGACTAGACGCCCTATTAAGACTCGCTTTCGCT